>DATCKA010000028.1:0-2443 GCA_036562495.1 Limnochordales bacterium | reverse complement strand
TGGCGGAAGGGGAGGGATTCGAACCCTCGGAGGCCTGGTAAGACCTCACACGCTCTCCAGGCGTGCCTGTTCGTCCGCTCCAGCACCCTTCCGCGTCTCAACGCTCCTGCGGCCGCCGTGCAACCGGATGGCGGAGGGGGTGGGATTCGAACCCACGGGCCAGCGAATGCCAGCCAACGGTTTTCGAGACCGCCCCGTTATGACCGCTCCGGCACCCCTCCGCGCGCTGCCGCCAGGGCACACGCCACCCCGGTCGCCGGCACAACGGATCTTACCAGCGGGCCCCCACCGGCGCAACCCCGCCCGTTCGTTGACGGCCCTGATCCCTCTTCTTACAATGAGAACCAGTCTGCCGGCCCCCGGGGGCCGGCCGCCACCTCGTCGGGGGGTCGGGAGGCGATGGATCCGATGCGGGGTCTCGCAGGGAGACGGGGAGGCGTCCTCCCTTGGCAGCGGTGGGGAGCGGCCGCCCGGGCCGCGGTCGTGGCCCTGGTGGGCATCGTCGCCTGCGGGATCGCCCCTGCGGCCGTGGCTGGCACGCCCGCCGCAGCGCCTCCGGCCACCGCGCAGGCCGTGCTGGAACGCATGGATGCCGCCGCCCGGGACCTGCGCGACATGTCCGCACGCCTCACCCTTGAGGCCACCGACGCCCGTGGGCGGCGGGCACGGTCGGTGCTGCTGGTCGCCTTCATCCGGGAGCCGGCGCTGGCGCGCCTCGAGATCCGCGAGCCTTCGGCCCTGAGCGGGCAGGTCTACGTGCTGGACGGTGCGGCTCGCGAGATGCGGCTTTACCTGCCCGTCACCCACCAGATCGTGGTGCAACGTCTCGACGAGGCGACTCCCGCTCCCGTCGCACCGGAACACCTGCTCAAGAGCGTCGTGGACGAGCAAGCAGAGCCGTCGCTGCGGCTGGTGGGCACCGAGCAGGCCGGCGGCACGCCGCTGTACGTGCTCGAGGCGTCCATCCCATCACTCGGCGCGGCGCCCGGCGTGGACGTCAACCTCCCCGGCATGCCTGTGCCGTCGCTGGGCGACATCCCGGCCGACGGCGGCTCGGTGCGAATCTGGGTCGACGGCAGCTCGTGGTTGCCGATCCGCTTCGTCGTCTACGATCGCCGGGGCGGGCAACGGGCGTCCCTGAGCCTCACGGAGGTCCGGATCAACCAGAAGCTGCGCCCCGAGGAGTTGCGCCGGCTCCCCGAGGACGCCGAGATGGTAGAGGGCTAGGCCCATGCGCGCACTTACGGCCGCGCTGCTCTGGCTGCTCTTGCTGGGCGCTGGCTCGCCGGCACGGGCCGCACTCGGAGACTCCGGCGCCGTCTGGCAGAGCCGCTCGATCGCTCTCGGCGCGGCCTACGTACATGACTCCACATGGTCGGCCGCCCTGGCTGCCCACGGGCGCTTCCGCCAGGGTCGCCTGGCCGGCGCCGAAGGGTGGACCCTGCTGGAGGCCGGCCGCCTGCCCGATCCCTACTTCCAGATCGGCAGCCGCGTGAGTGGCCGCCGTCTCGTGGCCAGCTCCGCCCTCGTCACCCACGCCCTCGAGGCCGGGCTGCAGTTCCGGCTTCTCGACGTGGGCGGAGAAGATTCAGGCGGCATCCGGACGGAGGGCAAGGCTCGCCTCGAGTCGGGCGTCGCCATCGGAACCGTCAGCCTGAGCGCCTCCGCCTGGGTGGCCACGTCCGGCTTCACGCCGGCCCTGTCGTGGCTCCTCGCCTCCGATACGCCCGCCGGCTCGCTGCTCATGCGCCTGACCGAGCCGGGCAGCGTCGGGCTCTCTTTGGAGGGCCGGCGCCGCCTCGATAGGCTGACCGCCCGGCTCGGCACAGCCCTGCGGTGGGTTTCGGCTCTCGACCGGCTGGTGCCCCGCCTGTGGGCCGGCCTGGCCGCTGGCTCGGGCCCGTACGCCTTCGATCTGGGCGCCACCGTCGACGCCATCGCGCCCGCTACCGGGCCGCTGCCCGTGGCCCTTGCCGCCTCCGTCAGCTTCACCCGCCCCGGCGCCGTCTCAACTCCGTCGGATCGCCCCCGCCGTGCCCGCCTGGTGGCGTGGTGGGAGGCGCCATCCGACCGCCTGGGGCTCGCCAGCGCTCTCGAGTGGTGAGATGGCCTCCGCCTCGCCGCTGGTGATGGGAGCGACCCGCCTCCTCACGGCCGTACCGGGGGAGCCTTGTGCGGCCTGTCGCGCCCTGATCCACCGGCGGGCGCTTGCGCGAAGAGAGGGGCAGCGTGACGCTCTGCCCCTCAGCGTCGGCCGCGGTTGGGGTTGTGCGCGGCCATGGTCGCCATCGCCAGCACGTACGCCTTGAAGTTGGGCGGCAGATCCAGCTGCTCCAGCAGCGGGCGCAGTGGCGACCGCTCCATCTCCTGGCGCAACTGGTGATAGCCTCGCTTCTCCATGGCCACCCCCCTTCCCATCACTGGGGGCCACCCGTTTGCGAGC
>DATCKA010000117.1:0-21846 GCA_036562495.1 Limnochordales bacterium | reverse complement strand
GACCCAGGTGCCGATGAGCTCCTGCCCGGCGTGCACCTGGAAGGTGTCGGGCGGGGTGCCGCCCAGCATGCGGGTCTTCAAGACGGCCTTGGCGGTGACGCCTGCGCCGCCGGCCACGGTGGCGTTGATGACCCGCACGTTGGGATACAGCTGCTGATAGCGGGCGATGAGGGCCTCGAGGGCCGGTCCCTCGTCTCCCGACCACCAGGAGAAGATCTCGAGCTCTCCTGAGAGCGCGGCCATGGCTGAGACGGGAAGCAACATGACAAGGGAGAGCAGCACAACGGCCGACGTCAGTAGCGACTTCATGCTCGACCCTCGCATGTTACGTCCAACCCCTTTCCGACGATACTTCGAGACCGGATGCACGTGCATCGAATCGGAAACGAGGATGATCACCCCCTCTGCTTCGCTAGTCTCACGAGACTCGTCGCATGTCAGAAGTACGCTAGGGGACGGCTGAGCCCTGCCGCTGGCCAGCCGTGAAACCGAATTCCTCATCCGTCGACCGACTCGACGACTGCTGAGAAATCCACGTCCTGACCGTCGATCCGGAATCGGTAGGGTCCCGACTGCGTGACGGTAGGCTCCGCCGTCAGGAAGGTCTCCAGAGCCGTTCGTTCCTCCGGGTCGAGCCAAGCCGGGGGATCCGATGTCGCCTTGAACCCCGTGATCAGGGCCAGGGCCTTCAGGTACTCCTTCTCAGTAGTCGTCAGCAGGTTGTAACGAGTCCGGAAGTAGACCACATCCGGGTCTGTGTGAACCAACTCGCGCAACCAGAGACGGTGCAGGGTCGAGTAGATGGCGTTGCGTGCCCCGGGACCGGACCGGTCGTGCAACAGTTCGCTGCGGTCGTCGTTGTCCCAGAATGGGGCGACATCGGGGCCGACGCGCAAGCCATCGGCCAGACCGAGAGACGAGAAGATGGGAGCCCCACATGCGAGGATGTACGCGTCGCCAGCAGCGTCGCGCACGATTTGCAACGCTTCGCGATAGGCTTCTTCTCGGTGCACTGGTCGATACCGCTTCCCTGGCATGGCAGCCGCATAGAGGAAATCGAGCTTGAGGTAGCGGTAGCCCCAGCCGGTTACCCGCCGGACGAGGCCTACCAGCCACTCCTGCACATCCGGGAGGGTCGTGTCGAGACAGTAGTAAAAGTCGCCCCAGTTGTGGCCGGCCTTCACCGGCTGTCCCGTGGAGTCGCGAAGCAGCCACTCCGGGTGATCTTGGAACAGCCGTGTCTTCGGGCCGACAATGAAGGGACACAGCCACAGTCCTGGCTGCAAGCCTGCAGCCGAGATGCGTTCGGCCAGCGCCTCCATGCCTGAGGGGAAGCGGTCGTTGGCCTCCCAGTCGCCAAGGCCTCGCTGCCATCCATCGTCGACCTGGAAGACGTCGAATGGAAGCTCGCGAACCTGGCTCAGCACCTCCAGTAGAGCCTCTTGCGAGATGGCGCGGTAGAACGAGTACCAGCTGCACCAGACCCGGGGCGCACGTGAAGGCTTCCGTTTGCCCAACTCTCGAGCGAGGAGCCCGGCGTATGCGGAAAAGACGGTGCGCTCCTCTCCGAAACCCAAGAACCAGCCGCCCGACCGGGCCGAAGGCCGCGACGTCGCCGCCGGAGGCTCGTAGAAGCCCCGGAGGGTGTCGGCATCTGCCTCGACGCGAGCCCCCAGATCCAGGGCGCCCAGGAGAAGGACCCTGCCGTCCGGGGCCCGCAGGGCACCGAGCCCGCTTCCCGTATGCCGAGGGGATGTGGCGTACAGGGGATCGTCGGCCATGGGGCGCCGATACTCCGGTTGCACAGGGACGGGTATCTTGCCCAGATCCACCCATCCCGTGGGGCTCCAGGAGTGCCAGCCGTGGCGGAAGAATCGGGTCGTGCCGAACGGATGCAGGAGGGTCACCGGCCCCCTGGGCAGGATCAGCCCTTCGGGCTGGTCTTCGACAGGACCGTCGGCGATCGCGGCGGGAATCGGCAGGTCGCCTACCGTCAAGACGACGCTACGCCGCTGAAAAGCATCAGCCTGCATCCCGGTCTCTCCCTACTCCCTACCGATGCTGCAGGACCCAGACGCCGAAGCCGGGCAGGGTGACCTCCCCCGATAGGTCCTGTCCCGTGAGCACCTCGTGCCAGCGTGACGGCAGGCGAATGCTCACCGGGTGGGGATTGTGGTTGAGAACGAATGTGACGGGTTCGTCTTTGGGTTGGGCCGCCTCTGGACGCGGCTTGCCGGTCATCCACCGCCGGACCACCTCTACCCCCTCCGGAACCTCCAGGACTCGGGAGACTCCCTGGTGGCTGGCCGCCCATCCCAACAGGGCTTCCACCGCCGACGCCGGAAGGGCAGTGCCGACGTAAATGACACGACCGGAGCCTACCTCGTGCTCAGTAACGGCGGGCATTCCCGCGTAGTAGTCCTCCGTGTAGACCGCCAAAGCACGAGCGCCGCGCAGGTGCACGACGTCGCACCAGAGCTCGACCGCATAGGTGCCCGAGAAGTCGCCGCGGGGCTCCACGACCGAGACGGACCGGGTCGAACCGGGGCGCAACACGTCGAACTCTTCGACCTCGATGCCGCACAAGTCTTGCAGCAAGCCGGGGAATCCGTCCATGTGCAGGCGATCGACGTCGTCCGTCAGGCCGCTGTGGAAGGTCAGGACGAGGAGCCCTCCCCCTCTTACGTACGCTTCGAGCCGACGCCGAAGGTCGGGGGTGGTGATCCGCAAGAGAGGGGCAACCACGACCCGGTACGAGGCCAGGTCCGCGTCGGGAGCGACGATGTCGATCTCCAGGCCGCGGCGCCACAAGGCCCGGTAGTATCGCATCACCTCGTCGATGTAGGAAAGGGACTGATTGATACGCGGCTCCTGCTCGACGGCCCACCAGACCGGCCAGGAGAAGAGGACCGCTGCCTGGGCCCGGTACTCCGAGCCCGCGATGGACTGGAGGCGTTGAAGCTCCCGCCCGAGTTGCGCGACTTCTCGGTACACCCGGGTCCGGTCGCTGCCCGACGCGGTAAGGACTGCACCGTGGAACTTCTCGGCTCCTCCGCGGCTCTGGCGGAGCTGGAAGAAGCAGATGGCATCCGCCCCATGGGCCACGGCCTGCAGACTTCGCAGCCGCATCTCACCCGGACGCTGAGGAGCGTTGTAAGCCATCCAGTTGACCTGGCTCGGGGTCTGCTCCATCAGCAGGTAGGGCTGTCGCCCGCCCTTGAGGCCTCGGATGAGGTCGTGTCGTGCGGCGACCTCCGCGGCGTCCGCGCCGGTCCCGGGATACGAATCCCATGAGGCGACGTCCAGGTGAGGGGCCCATCGATGGTAGTCCAGTCCCGAGAACCACGCCATGAAATTGGTCGTCACGGGCTTACCGGGTGACAGCTCGTTGATGACCCGCTTCTGCTCGAGGTAGCACTCCAAGAAGCTGTCCGACATGAAGCGCCGCCAATCCAGGGCTTGCGACGGATTGTGATAGGCGGGCGTCAGCCGGGGCGGCTCTATCTCCTCCCAGTCGCGGTACCGTTGGCTCCAAAAGGAGGTGGTCCAGGCGTCGTTGAGGTGGTCGATGGTCTGGTACTTCGCCTGCAGCCATCGTCGGAAGGCTTGCGCACACCGCTCGCAATAGCAGGCCGAGATGTGGCAAGCGTACTCGTTGTCGACATGCCACAGGGCCAGCGCGGGATGGCGCCCGTAACGCTCGGCGAGACGCGTGGCGATGTCGACGGCATGCCGGCGATAGTTGGGGCTGTTGGGGCAGTAGTGGCGCCTGCTGCCGTAATGGAGCCGGTGGCCGCGTTCGTCGACAGGGAGGATGTCTTCGTACATCCGGCAGAGCCACGCCGGCGGACTGGCCGTGGGGGTGGCGAGATAGATCTGCATGCCGGCGTCGCTCACCAAGTCAAAGAGACGGTCGAGCCACTCGAAGTCGTACCGGTCGGGGGCCGGCTGCAGCTTAGACCACGAGAAGACCCCCAGCGTGACGGTATTGATGCCGGCCCTCTTGAGTGTCTCGAGGTCTCTTGGCCACGTCTCTTCGGGCCACTGGTCAGGGTTGTAGTCGCCACCGTACCGGATCATCCGGTGGTTGGGCAAGGTCATGGCCAATCTACCTCCTTGGTCGTTTACGCCACCGAGAGAGGGACGCGCTCAGTCCTTGACCGCCCCCGCGGTGATGCCAGCGATGAAGTACCGCTGCAATGCCAGGAAGAGGACGAGGAACGGAACGGTGGCCACCACGGTCCCCGCCATGATGCCACCCCACGAGACGCGTGTGAGGCCCACCAGCGTACCCAGGGCGACCGGGATGGTGTAGCTCTCCTTGCGGGACAGCACGATCAGAGGCCAGAGATAGTCGTTCCACTGGTTGAGGAAGAGGATGATGCCGAGGGCGGCCAGGGCAGGCTTCACCAGCGGCATGGCGATTTGCCAGAAGATGCGAAACTCGCCGGCCCCGTCGATGCGGGCCGAGTCGAGAAGATCGTCAGGGATGGAGAGCATGTTCTGACGCATGAAGAAGAGTCCCAGCGTGTTGGCCAACGTCGGCAGGATAACGCCCCAGTAGGTGTTGTTGAGATGGAAGGTCCGGGCAATCAGGATGAACTGGGGAATGATGGTGACATAGGCCGGAATCGTCAGGGTCGCGATGATGAGAAGGAAGAGAAGGCCACTTCCCCTGAACCGGTACTTGGCGAAGGCATAGCCGCCCATGCTGCAGAGCAGTACCGCACCCGCCGTGTAGACCGAGGCGATCACGATGCTGTTGATGGTCACCCGAAGGAAGTTGGTATCGGCCTGAAGGTTGCGAAGGTTGGCAACGAAGTAGTCGCCGAAGAAGAGCGGGGTCGGGTGCCGGAAGATCTCTGACTCGGGAAGGGTAGAGAAGACCAGCATCAACCAGATGGGGGCCAGGAAAAGCAGCGCCAAGGGGGTCAACCACGCGTGGAGCAAGAGTGACCGCCACCGAGCGCGCATCCTTACGAAGACCTCCCGAAGAGCCGCATCTGAATGATGGAGAAGACCGCGGCCAACACAGCTACCGAGTAGGCGATGGCCGACGCGTAGCCGAAGTTGAACAACTGGAATCCCTGACGATAGAGGTAGACGCCCAGCGTCGTGGTAGCGTTGCCGGGACCACCCCCTGTGATGAGCCATGGTTCGGTGAAGAGCTGCATGGTCCCGATGATCGACAGCACCAGGGTGAAAAGCAGCACGGGACGCACCAGCGGCACCGTGATGCGGGTAAAGAGCTTCCAGTTGGTGGCCCCGTCGACTGCCGCCGCCTCGTACAACTCCTTAGGTATGGCCTGGAGGCCCGCCAGCAGGATGATCGCGTTGTAGCCGGTCCACCGCCAGGTAAGGGCAATGATGATGACGGCCATGGCAGGGATAGGGGAGTAGATCCAGTCGACGGCGGGAAGGCCCACGAGGGAGAGGACGTAGTTGACCGCTCCGTACTGCGTGTTGAACAGGAGCCTGAAGACCGCCGAGTAGGGAACGGCCCCGACGACGACCGGCGCGAAGAACGCGAACCGATAGAAGCCCTTGGCCTTGAGGAGGGGAGAGTTCAACGCGATGGCGAGGGCCAGGGCCAGCGCCAGCATCAGAGGCACCTGAAGCACGAGGATCAGCAACGTGTTGGTGAGGGCCTTCCAGAAGAAGGGGTCGTTGAGCAGCCGCCCCCAGTTGACGGCCGCCTGCACTCGCCACGGATTGACGCGAGTATTGACGAAGGACAGGTAGAGGGAGTAACCGATGGGCCACACCCAAAAGAGAAGGAAGAACCCCAGATATGGGGACAGAAAGATGAATGGCCCCGTGCGAACCCCAGAGCCTAGCGGCCTGGGTCGTCGGCCGACATGGTGCATGAGACCTCCCGAGCTCCCTGCTCTCGATTTGAGATGACGCGGGGCCAGCGAGCTGGCTGGCCCCGCGTGTCAGGTCAACGAGCGATGGGCAGCCCCGTCGCCGCCGAGATCTGCCGCGCAGCCTCGTCCAGGGCGGCCTTGGCGCTCGGATACCGTCCAGCCAGGTACTCCGCCTGGATGGTCGTGACGATCTGGCGGGCCTCCTGGAAGAACTGGGTGCCCCTCGCAGGAGGAACCTGCTCGAGGGTCCCGAGGATGACCTCCCAGATGGGCTGATCACCCCAGTAGGGTTGACCCTGCTTCACATACGGGTCGGCGAGGGCCGGGAGGTAGGACGGAACCAGGCCATACTCCCGTAGCATGGTCACCTGACCCTCGACGGTGGCCAGCGCATGCTTGACGAAGGCCCAGGCAGCGGCCTTGTTGCGCGACGATGCCGGGATGGCCAGGGCCGAGCCTCCGATGTTGGCGGCCCGTACACCGCCTCGCTCGAAGGCCGGGACCAGGTGGACTCCCCACAGACCGGCCTGCTCCGGGGCGTTGGAGCGGATCGTACCCTCGTACCAGCCACCGAACAGGGCGCTGGCGACGTCACCGTTCTTGAAGTACTGGATCTGCTCGTTCCATCCGCCGAACGCGAGGATCCCGGCGTCATTCATGCGCTTGATGGTCTCCAGCGCCAACACGCAGCCGGGCTTGTTGACCGTCACCTGTGTGCCGGTCTCATCGAAGTACCAGCACCCGGCCTGGTTGGCCAACATTCGGAACCACGGATCGTCCTGGGCAATCTCGATGGTCGCCATCTTGACCCTGCCACCGGTGGCGGACAGGATCTTCTTTCCAGCCTCGATGTAGTCGTCCCACGTCTCGATCCGATTCGGGTCCACGCCGGCCCGCTCGTAGATGTCACGCCGGTAGAAGACCACGACCGGGCCCGAATCCCAGGGGATGGCGTAGATCCTGCCATCCATTATCAGTTCGGCCCACTTGAAGTCAGGGAAGTCTTCCAGGAGCTCCCCGGCCCCCAGCGTCCGAAGGTCGGTGAAGCAGTCAGGGAAGCGGCTCCAGAAGACCTCGGCCTCATTGTTCTCGATGGAGTACACGTCCGGGAGGTCGACACCGCCGGCTGCACATCCAGCGAGCCCTCGGTCGAAGACGTTCTGATTGCCCAGGTCGATGACGTTCACCTTGACGTTGGGGTACAGCCGGTTGAACGAAGGAATCGTGGCCTCGAGCGACTTGGCGGCGATGTCCCAGCTCCACACGGTGATCTCGCCGGATATCTCGGCCGCGGCCGCTGCCGTCCCAAGGAGCAAGACCAGCGATGCCACGGCTGCTACGAGGCGCCTCATGGACAACCCTCCCTGATGGTCCTGCTGAAGAGCGTCCCCAGTGAGATCAACGCCTCTCCCCGTGCCCTGCACCCCCAATCCCGCCCATGCGCCGAAAGGTCTGGGCCGTCGATGCGGCGCCAGACACCCATGACTCTAAGGGCATAGTAAGCGATTACCCTGACCGCCTTACAAACTCGGCGGAAACAACGGACGGTTTCTTAGCCTCGGTGCCGCTTCGCCAAGAGCCGAAAGCCTGGGCTTTCGTACGCTTACGCATCCTTGCGCACTCTGGCGTCAATCGCCGGGCGTCCTGCGACCGGTGCAAGAGCGGAGAGGATGAGATGCCATCACGAGGCGGCTCCCCGTCAAACGGTGACGACCTGCACGCCCTTCTGCCGCAGGCGATCCAGCTCCACATCGTCGGCGTGGTCATCGGTGATGAGCTGGTGCACCACGGAGATGGGAGCGACGTGGGCGGCCGCCACCGCGCCGATCTTGCTTGAGTCGGCCACGACGATGACCCGTTTGGCGGCGGCGATCATGGCGCGCTTCACCTCGGCCTCTTGCAAATTGGAGTTGGTGATGCCCTTGTCGGCCGAGACGCCGTTGCAGCCCAAGAAGAGCTTGTCGGCGTTGATCTGAGCCAGCAGGATGGTGGCGAGGGGGTTGACGAGGGAGTGCTGCATCGGCCGCAGGGTACCGCCGGTCACCACCACCGTCACGCCCGGGTGGCGCTCCAGCTCCAGGGCGATGTTGAGGGCGCTGGTCACCACCACCAGGTTGCTCACCGGCGGCAGGTGGCGGGCGATCTCGGTGGTGGTGGTGCCGACGTCGAGGATGATGGTGTCGCCGTCCTTGATGAGGGCGGCCGCTGCGGCTCCGATCCGCTGCTTCTCCTCCCGGAAGCGAGCCTCTTGCTCGGCGAAGGGCCGCTCGAAGCGGGTCCCCCGGGCCAGCACCGCACCGCCGTGGGTTCGGCGGGCGAAGCCCTCTTGCTCGAGGCGGGCAAGATCGCTGCGGATCGTCACCTCGGAGACGTCGAGCTCCCGGCTCAGGGCGGCCACGCGGACCGAACCCTGCGTCAGGAGGATCTGGCGGATCCGGTCGAGACGCTCGGCTGGCAGGAGATGGTCGCTTTCGGATGAGGCGCCCATGGCCGGGTAGCCTCCTTTCGGATGAGTGCGGTGACGGCTCGTGCCACCAGGGTACCGCGCTCCACGGTCCTCGTCAAAGCCCATAAGGCAGCCAGCAGCGATCCGGGGCCGTGACCGCCTTCCCTACGGCCGACGAGCAGCCCCGGGCGGGGCTTGCGACTCGCTCCGACCGTGTTTGCGTTTGACTGCGTAATATCACGATGTTACGATCTAACCGAAAAGGCCCGCTTCGCCGGAGCCAGCCGACGTGACACGAGGCCGGTGACGCCATGGAAGAGTCGAGATGCCCCACAGCGGGGGCGAGTCTGTCGTTGAAACTGGAGGTGCGCCGGTTGCAGGAGCCCGACGGCCGTGCCCTGCTACTCTATCGCGTCACGATGACTTCTCCCGACGAGAGGGATGCGGCCGCTCGGACCGATGGAGTCGGCGCCGGCGACGTGAGGGGGCAGGCCGCGCCGCTCACCGGCCCGGCTTCCGGCACGAGGATCGGAACGAGAGCCGATGGCTGAGCTTCGCTGGCACCCCCTGCTGGGGCAGTGGGTGGTGGTGGCCGCTCACCGGCAGGAGCGCACCTACAAGCCGCCGGCGGAGTTTTGCCCGCTCTGCCCGACGAGGGATCCCGACCATCCCACCGAGATCCCCGACGAGGACTGGGACATCGCCGTCTTCGAAAATCGCTTCCCGTCCTTCGTGGAAGCCGCCCCGCCGCCTCAGGTGTCGGGCACGGCGCTGTCGCCCGTGGCGCCGGCTCGGGGCGTCTGCGAGGTGGTGGTCTACTCGCCCGACCACGACCGCACCCTGGCCGAGCAGAGCGTCGAGCACATCCGCAAGCTGGTCGAGGTGTGGGCGCACCGCTACGAGGAGCTGGGGCAGCGGCCGTTCGTGCGGTACGTGATGATCTTCGAAAACCGGGGCGAGGCGGTCGGCGTCACCCTGCACCATCCCCACGGGCAGATCTACGCCTTCCCCTTCATCCCGCCCATCCCGGAGCGGGAGCTGCACCACTCCCGTGAGCACTACGAGAAGACCGGACGATGCCTGCTGTGCGACGTCCTGGTGGAGGAGCTCCGGGGGGCCGGCGACGCGGGGCCAGGCGGTGGCTCTCCTCATGGCCGCATCGTCGTGGAAAACGACGACTTCGTGGTCTTCGTGCCCTTCTTCGCCCGCTTCCCGTATGAGACCATGGTGCTGCCCCGACGGCACGTGCCCAGCATCCTGGAGCTGACCAACGCCCAGCGCTGGCAGCTCGCCTCCGCGCTGAAGGCGATCCTGGTCCGCTACGATGCCCTGTTCGGCTTCAAGCTCCCCTACATGATGGTGATGCACCAGGCGCCCACGGACCGGCCGGTCGGCGGGTATCCGGAGTGCCATCTCCACATCGAGTTCCTGCCCATCCAGCGGGCGCCGACCAAGCTCAAGTACCTGGCCGGCAGCGAGTCGGGAGCCGGCACCTTCATCACCGACGCCACGCCCGAGGAGATGGCCCGGCGCCTGCGCGAGGCCGCAGTGGTGACGGGCTAGACGGGCCGAAGATGGGTGGACGACGCAAGACGCTCTGACGCAAGACCCTGGGGGACGGGGGAGAGCCTCAGTGGACCAGCAGCCCAAGCCGGCCGAAAGGGCCATCGAGGCGTTCCGGAGCCGGTTCGGAGCCTCGCCGACGGTGGTGGCGAGGGCCCCGGGCCGGGTCAACCTCATCGGCGAGCACACCGACTACACCGGTGGCTTCGTGCTGCCGGTGGCCATCGACCGTGAGGTGGTGGTCGCGGGGCGGGCCCGCTCCGACGGGACGGTCTGCGTCTACTCCGCGGACTTCGACCAGTCGGTCTGCTTCCAACTCGACGAGGCTCGCCTCGACGACGTGCGGAAGGACCCCCGGCATCCCTGGAGCGACTACGTCCGGGGCATCTACGCGGTGTTGCAGGCCGAGGGCTTGCCGGTGAGGGGGGCGGAGCTCGCCATCGCCGGCGACGTCCCCCAGGGGGCGGGGCTCTCCTCGTCGGCCGCTCTCGAGGTGGCGACGCTGCTCTTCGCACAGGCGACAGGGGGTTTCGAGGTCGAGCCGGTGCGGGCGGCCCTGCTGGCTCGTCGCGCCGAAAACGAGTTCGTCGGCGTCGCCTGCGGGATCATGGATCAGTTCGTCTCGCGGCTGGCCCGGCGCGACGCCGCCCTGCTCGTCGACACCGACAGCCTGCGCTACGAGCACGTCCCGCTGCCGCCGGACGTGGCCATCGTGGTGACCGACACCCGCGTGCGGCGCCAGCTCGTGGGCTCCGAGTACAACCTGCGCCGCCAGCAGTGCGAAGAGGCGCTGGCCATCGCGCGCCGGCACGTGAGCGGCTGGCGACTCGTCCGGGAGATAGGGGCCGAGCAGCTGTCGGCCCTGCGTGATCTCATGCCGCGGGTGCTGATGCGCCGGCTGCGCCACCTGGTCGAGGAGAACGCCCGGGTGCTGGATGCCGTGCAGGCGCTGGGGGCCGGCGACCTTGGCCGATTCGGCGAGCTGATGGCGGCCTCGCACGCCAGCCTGCGGGACCTCTTCGAGGTGAGTTGCCCGGAGCTGGATGCAGCGGTCGAGATCGCCCGGGCCGTGCCCGGGGTGTACGGGGCCCGCATGACGGGCGCGGGCTTCGGCGGCTGCACGGTGACCCTGGCCAGGCCGGATGCCGTGCCGGCCGTGGTCGCCGCGCTCGAGGCCGAGTATCCGCGGCGCACGGGGAAGACACCTCAGATCTTCGTCCTGCGTGCGGCCCAGGGCGCCGACTGGCATACCCTCTAGCCGCACCTGCGACTAGCCGCGCCTCCGGACTCCTCGTGGCTGTCGCCCTCCAGCAACCCCCATCCCTGCCGCCGGCACGCGAAGGGCAAGTTACCTCCGGCCGGCCGCCGCGGCGCGGGTGCATGCACTTCGCGGTCCTGGCGGCGGGCGGGCGGTGGAGCGGGAGGCAGGGCGCTTGCGCGGCGAGACCTTCCGATGGTTCATCGTCTTGAGCCTGGTCCCATTCGTGATGGTGCTGGGCAACTCCATGCTGATCCCGGTGTTGCCCGCCATCAAGTCCCACCTCGACCTGACGCCGGTGCAGACGGGGCTCGTCATCACGGCCTTCTCGCTGCCCGCGGCCGTCACCATCCCCTTCGCCGGGGCGCTGTCGGACAGGGTCGGGCGCAAGGCCGTCATGGTGCCGGCCCTGGTGCTCTACGGGGCGGGCGGCATCCTGGCGGGGCTGGGGACGTGGCTGTTGCCCGGCCGCTTCTGGCCGCTCATCGGCGCCCGCATCCTGCAGGGCATCGGGGCAGGGGGGACCTACCAGCTCGCCCTGGCCCTGGCGGGTGACGTCTTCCAGAGCGCGGAGCGGGCCCGTGCGGTCGGCTACCTGGAGGCCAGCAACGGCATCGGCAAGGTGGCCAGCCCGCTCTTGGGGGCGCTGGCGGCCATGGTGGTCTGGTTCCTGCCCTTCTTCGTCTATGGCGGCGTGGCCATCCCCGCCGCTCTCGGCGTGCTGGCGGTGGTGCCCGAGCCGAAGCGGGAGCGTGAGCCGCAGGGGCTGCGGGAGTACCTGGCCAGCCTCGGCGACATCGCCCGCAAGCGTGGCGCCGCCCTGGCGGCGGGCTACGGCGCCGGGATGCTGGCGCTGTCGGCGCTCTTCGGCCTGCTGAGCCTGGTCAGCGACGAGCTGGAGAGCCGCTTCGCCCTGGGTCAGCTGGCGAGAGGCGGCATCATCGCCATCCCGGTGGGGGTCATGGCCGCCGTGGCCTTCGCGGGCGGCATGTACCTGCAGCGCCGGCCCGCCCACCTCAAGGCCGTGGCGGTCGTGGGCCTGGCCCTGGGGGCGGTGGCCCTGGGGGCGCTGGCGCTGGTGCGCCAGCCCCTGTGGGCGGTGGTCGCCCTGTCGGCCCTGCTGGGCCTGGGGACCGGGCTGACGCTGCCCGCGGTCAACGTGCTGGTGACGAGCGCCGCCGCCCGGCAGCAGCGGGGTGCCGTGACGGCTCTCTACGGGACCGTGCGGTTCGGCGGGGTGGCGCTGGGGCCGCCGCTCTTCGGGCTGGCGGTGGAGCCGGGGCCGAGGCTGGTCATCCTGGGACTCACCGCCCTGGCCGCCGCCGGGCTGGCGTGTGCGATGGCGGTCATCCGCCCTCCCCGCGTGGGCGAGTCGACCCGAGCCCGATCCGAGGAAGCCGATGCGCCGGCCACGGGCGGCGGCTCGACCCCGGAGCCGCAGGGCGCGCCGGCGCAGCCCGACCTGGGCTAGGGCTCCGGCTCAGAGGTGGACGGCCTCCGCCACGCAGTGCAGCAGGGCCACGGGCAGGACCTTGAAGGCCTCGGCCCTGGTCACGCCCACCGCCTGGCCGTGCTCCCGGGCGCGTGTGTCGAAGTAGAGGCGGTAGGCCTCCAGGGTGACGGGATCGAGCTGGCTCCGGTGGCAGGCGATGGCCTCCCACTTGCGCTGCCAGTCCTCGTCGTCTACCGCCACGTACTGGTTGGGGTGGGCCGTGTGGTAGAAGGCGACCCCGACCAGGGGACGGGTGTGGGCCCCCCGGTCGACGGCGGCGTCGGCGCCGACGGTGGGGAAGCCACGCAGCAGGGCCGCCGCGGCCACCGCTCGCCCGCAGATCAGGTGATCGGGGTGCGACTCGTAGGGCGTCCACGGATCGACGGTGATGAGCAGGTCCGGCTGCAGCTCCCGGATGGCGCGGATGACGTCGAGGCGGACCCGGTACTCGGAGTAGTCGCCGGCGTCGGGGTAGTCGAGCCAGCGAAGCTCCCGGACGCCCAGGATCCGGGCGGCCTGCTCCTGTTCCTGCCGGCGCAGCGCCGCCAGACGGGTGCGACCGATCCCCGGGTCGACAGCGCCGGCACTGCCGTCGGTCACGGTGAGGTAATGGACCTCGACCCCCTGGCGGGCCAGCCGGGCGACGGTGGCCCCTGCCCCGATGTCGGTGTCGTCGGGGTGGGGCTGCACGCAGAGCACTCGCCGGCAGGCGTCGATGCGGGGCGGAGGCACCATCTGCCGGAGCAGCTCGAGCGTGGAGGCCATCGGCGCTCACCCCTCGAGGGATGAACTGATGCAAGCCCTCTGCAGCCGGGATGGCTACAGGGAGACGGCGTCAGCGTCGGGATGGTGCGGACGGGGGGAGTCGAACCCCCACGGGTCGCCCCAACGGATCCTAAGTCCGTCGCGTCTGCCAGTTCCGCCACGTCCGCACGGCCGCAAGTCGAGGCGGGCCTTTCGGCTATCCGCAAGTATAGCAGGGACGCTAGCCGTGGGGGAAGCGTGAAGCCCCCCTTGACAGGACTCAGGCGACCAGAGTTAAATCAATGGTGTAAATCGTCCCTAGGGTTCCTGCGGGGACACTAGGTCTTAATCGAGTCGAGAGGGCTACTCCGCTGGAGTGGCCCTCTCTTGCTTCACGGATATGAGGACAGTTGCCGTGATCTCCTTCCGCTCGTCCGCCTCGTCCCACAACTCTTGATGGTACGTCCCGTTGGGACCGTGCACCAAGCATACCAGGAGGCCCCGCTGCTTGGCGTAGTGGACAGCCGGAGGCAGGTCGGCGTCGCCGCTAACCAAGATGATGGCTTCTACCGGTCGCAAGTTGGCGATGTCTGCGATGTCCAGGCCCATCTGAAGATCGATGCCCTTTTGGACGTAGTCCACGCGATCCCCTCGATCCCGCCGCGCCAGGCGACCCAATCGGACCATGAATCGCGGGCGTCTCTGAAGAGCCCGCAGGAAGCGCTGGTGCTCTGACAGTCGGCGACGCTCGTCGGGTGTTGGAGGCGAGCTCTGGAACGGCAGGCAGTCGTAGTAATAAGCCCTAAACCTCGCGTACGGCTCGCAGGCCCAATCGGCGAATCGCTCGTGGTCAATCCTGGGGCGTCCGTAACGCTCTAGCACCTTTCGCAGATACCCTCCGTCGATGAAGACCGTCGCCTGATTCACGAGCCACCCTCCCGGTCGCGAAGATTAGTGAGGCTGGCGCCACCGGTAGGAATACGCGTAGGCATGGCCCCTGTCCTGCTAGCCTGCCTAAACGTGCACCATGAGCTTCCAGCCTTCCATCGAGACCGGGAAAGACACCCCATGCTATTGACACCGCTTCTTGGGCGTGCTACCATCCCTCCCAACAACCAATACTAGTGTCCCTTATCAAGAGCGGGCGAGAGACCGGCTCGATGACCCCCGGCAACCTGCAGCCTCATCGGCGGCAAGGTGCCAATCCCGGAGGATAAGAGGACGTGCGCGACCGTCCTCTCCCGGCCGACCGACGGGCCGGCAGCCGGTGACGTCACGGCTGCGGGCTTGGCGGCGACGTCTGGCGCCACCGAGCGCAGGGAGAGGTCTTTTGTGGTCCGTCCTTGCAAGCGGTCTGCCCATTCGCGGACGCCCCTCCGGCCGGCACGCAAGGCCATGGGTGGGATCCGACTGCCATTCGCGGGTCTGCCCCTGTCCCGCCGGGGCTGTCGTAGCGCCGGGCACGCTCGCCGTGCAACGGGGGGTTGTGTTGCGTGGGTGTGGTGGGCCTGCGCTGTCGCGAGTGCGGCAAGGCTTTCGGTCTGTCTCCGGTCTATGCGTGCGACGAGTGCCTGGGTCCCCTCGAGGCGGTCTACGACCACGCCGGCGTCGACGCGGCGGCGCTCAAGGCCCGCATCGAGGCAGGCCCCAGGAGCATCTGGCGCTACGCCGATCTCCTGCCGGCGCCGTACGACCCCGACGTCGACCTGCAGGCCGGCCTGACGCCGCTGATCCCCGCCCGGCGCCTGGGCGAGGCGTTGGGGCTTCGCCGGCTCTACATCAAGAACGACGCCCTCAACCCCACCTGGTCCTTCAAGGATCGGGTCGTCTCGGTGGCCCTGGCCGCGGCACGCCGCTTCGGCTTCGAGGTGGCTGCCTGCGCCTCGACGGGCAATCTGGCCAACTCCGTCGCCGCCCACGCCGCCCGGGCCGGCATGGAGGCGTACGTCTTCATCCCCGCAGGGCTGGAGCGGGCCAAGGTGGTCAACTCGGCCATCTACCACCCGACGGTGGTGGAGGTGGAGGGCACCTACGACGACGTCAACCGGCTGTGCGCGCAGATCGCCGACGAGTACTCGTGGGCCTTCGTCAACGTCAACCTTCGGCCCTTCTACTCCGAGGGGGCCAAGACGCTGGCCTTCGAGGTGGCCGAGCAGCTCGGCTGGCGCCTGCCGGACCACGTGGTGGTGCCCATCGCCTCCGGCAACTTGCTGGTCAAGATCGCCAAGGGTTTCGAGGAACTGGCCTCGCTCGGCCTCGTGGAGCCTCACCGGGTGCGATTCTCCGGCGCCCAGGCCGCCGGGTGCAACCCGGTGGCGCGGGCCTTCCGGGCCGGGCAGGCCTGGGTGGACCCGGTGCGTCCCCAGACCATCGCCAGGAGCCTGGCCATCGGCAACCCGGCCGACGGCAAGTACGTGCTCGACATCGTCCGCACCACGGGCGGCTCGGTGGGGGAGGCCACCGACCAGGAGATCGTGGAGGCCATCGCCTTGCTGGCCCGCACTGAGGGCATCTTCACCGAGACGGCGGGCGGCACCACCATCGCCGTGCTGCGCCGACTGGCGCAGGAGGGCGTCATCGACCCCGACGAGACCGTGGTGGCCTACGTCACCGGCATGGGGCTCAAGACGCCGGAGGCGGCGGAGGAGGCGGCCGTCTCGTCGGTGCGGATCCCCGCCAGCCTGCGGGCCTTCGAGACGCAGGTGCTGGCCGAGCATCGGCCCGGCACGCCACAACGGGCCCCCAGCGTGATCACCCGCTGAATCGCCGGCGCTAGACTGCTGGCGAGCGGCGGGTGGCCGCCTCCGGGCGGCCGATCATCGAGCGAGAGATCGACGGGAGGCGTCGACATCCATGGCCGTGACGGTGAAGATTCCCCAGTTGCTGCGCAATCTGACCAACGGCGAGCGGGAGGTGCAGGTAGAGGCCACGACGCTGCGCGAGGCCCTCGAAGCCCTCAACGCTCGCTACCCCGGCTTGCGCCAGCGCTTGCTGGACGGCGACGGGGAGCTCCTGCGCTACGTCAACGTCTTCGTCGACGACCAGGACGCCCGCCTGCTCTCCGGCCTCGACACCCCGCTCGCCCCCGGCGCAGAGGTCGCCATCGTCCCCGCCATGGCCGGCGGGTGTTGACCCTACCTCCTCGGCGGCCGCGTCGGCCCGCCCCGGGCGGGGCCCGCCGACCGGCCGCCCCCGCTTCCCCCCGCTGAGTCGCATCGGCGATGCCCGTGACACGGGAGAGGTGGTCTTCGTGTACCTTTGGCAAGGTGGCCCCATCGGCCGGCGACCGCTGGTATGGAGCATGGCGCTGGCCTTGCTGGCCCTGGCGGGGATCGGGCCGGCCGTGCGGGCGGCGGGCGACGCCCGGCCGTCGGTGGCACTGCCCGGTCCGCTGGTGGACGGCGCCTGGCTGGCCCGTCACCTGGGGACGCCGGGGCTGGTCGTGGTCGACGTCCGCTCCGACGACGGCCTCTTCGAGAGAGGCCACATCCCTGGGGCCGTCCACGTCAACCCCGGCCGGGAGCTCATCGACCACGAGCACCCGGTCGAGGGGATGGCCATCGGGCAAGGGCAATTCGAGGCGCTGATGACGCGCCTGGGGATCCGCCGCACCGACACGGTCGTCCTCTACGACGACCAGCGCAGCCTGTGGGCGACCCGGGCCTACTGGGTCTTCAAGCTGTACGGGCACCCCTCGGTGGCGGTGCTGGACGGCGGCATCACTCGCTGGGAGCGGGACCGCCGCCCGCAGGAGAAGGGGGCCGCTCGGCTCCCTGCGGTGGCCGCGTCGGGCGAGGCGGCCTACCAGGCGACGCCGCCGGATCCTGCGATGGTGGCGGGGTACGAGGACGTCCAGCGCGCCATCGCCGCGGGCGCGGTCTGCGACGTGCGCTCCGCGAGGGAGTACGCGGGGCTCGACGTGCGCGCCGCCCGGGGCGGCCACGTGCCGGGGGCGGTCAACGTCGAATGGCTGCTGGCCACCCAGGCCGACGGCACCTTCAAGTCCCAAGACGAGCTGCGGGCGTTGTACGCCCAGTTCGGCGTGGTGCCGCAAGGCGACCGCGAGATCGTCGTCTACTGCCAGACGGGGGTGCGTGCGGCGCACACCTGGTTCGTGCTCAAGGAGCTGCTGGGCTATCCGGCCGTGCGGGTCTACGACGGCTCATGGGCGGAGTGGGGCAACCGGCCCGACCTGCCGGTCGAGCGCTGAGACCGCGGCGGCAGACGGTAACAGAGGGTGAGGTGAGCGGAGCATGGCCGTGATCGCAAGCACCCGCCCGGCCGCCCGGGGCTTGGGCGTCGCGGTGGGCGCGCTGGTGGCGGCGGGGGCCCTGGCCGTGGGCGTGGCCACCGCGCCGTTGGGGCGGGACTTCCCGCTGTTCTGGGCCTTTGGGCTGGCCTTCGGCTTCGTGTTGCAGCGCAGCCGCTTCTGCTTCGCATCGGCTTTCCGGGACCTCTTCCTCTTCGGAGGGTCGGCCACGCTCAAGGGCATCCTGGCCGGCATGGCGGTGGCGTCGGTGGGCTTTGCGCTGCTGGAGTCCAAGATGGTGGCGCTGCCGGGATTCGGGCTGTTGCCGCCGGAGGCGCACCTCTTCCCGCTGGGGTTGCACCTGGTGGTGGGGGGCGTGCTCTTCGGCATCGGCATGTCGCTGGCCGGGGGGTGCGTCTCGGGGACGCTCTACCGCCTCGGGGAGGGCTACGCGGCCTCCTATGTCGCCCTGCTGGGCATCCTGGCGGGGTTGGGCCTGGCCGCCCACACCTGGGGCTTCTGGTGGGAGCGCACCATCTCCACGGGACCGGTCGTCTGGCTGCCGGCCTACCTGGGCTACGCCGGCGCGCTGGCCGTGACGCTGCTCGGGCTGGCCGCCGTCTGGGTCACGCTCGAGGTGGTCGAGGCCCGGCGGGGCTTCGGTGGGCGCGCCTTCCCGGCCGCGGCGGTGGCCGCTGCGGCCGGCGCGGCCGGTTCGTCGCCCGGTGCTCTGTCGGGACCGGAGCCGGCGGGCCAGGTGCTGCGCCGGCGCACCGCCGAGCTGGGCCGACGGCTGTTTCGTGACGGGTGGCCGGTGCTGGTCGGAGGGCTGTTGCTGGGCATCCTCAACGTCTACCTCTACACCGCCCACATGCCGTGGGGGGTCACGGGCGAGCTTTCGCGCTGGGCCGTCAAGCTGTACGCCCTGGTCGGCCTCGAGCCAGGGCCGCTGCCCGGTGCGGACCAGCTCCCCGGCTGCACGCTGACCCTGGGCGGCAGCACCCTGCTGAGCCACTCCCTGATGCTGGACCTCGGCATCGTCGTGGGGAGCCTGCTGGCGGCCTCGCTGGCCGGGGAGTTTCACTGGCGGCTGCCGAGGCAGCGGCGGCGCTGGGTGCAGTCGGCGGCCGGTGGGGTGCTGATGGGATACGGCGCGGCCATCGCCGGGGGGTGCACCATCGGCGCGCTCTTCTCGGCCATCCCGTCGCTGGGCCTCAACGGGTGGCTCTTCGGCGCGGCGCTGCTGGTGGGGGCGGCCCTGGGTACCCGCCTGCTGCGGCGCCTGGCGTGACGGGGCGGCAGGGCCCGGCACCCGACGGCGGGCCCTGACGTCGGATACAATCGCGGTGCACGGAAAGGGGCGACCGGGACCGATGTTGCTGGACGTACGGGGCGAGATCTGCCCCTATCCCATGCTCAAAGCGGTCGAGGCCCTGCCTCGTCTGCAGGAGGGCGAGGCGCTCGAGGTGCTGACGGACCACGCCCCGGCTCTCGAGACCATCCCCGCCTACACGGGGCGGTTGGGATACCGGACGCGCATCGAAGAGGTGAGCCCCGGCACCTGGAAGGTCGTGGTCTACCGGCCCGAGCCGGCCGCGGCCAAGGGCGCGCTGGAGGCCCGTGGGGAGGTGCCGGCATGAGCCCACACACCCTCTTGAGCTCGGAGCAGATGGAGCGCTACAGTCGCCAGGTGCTCCTGCAGGAGGTGGGCGTCGAGGGCCAGCGCAAGCTGCTGGACGCCAAGGTGCTCATCGTAGGAGCGGGAGGCCTGGGCTCCCCGGCTGCCCTCTACCTGGCGGCGGCGGGCGTGGGGACCCTCGGCATCGTCGACGGCGACCGGGTCGACCTGACCAATCTGCAGCGCCAGATCCTCCACTTCACCCACGACGTCGGCCGACCCAAGACGCAGTCGGCCCGGCGCACCCTGGAAGACATCAACCCCGACGTCGAGGTGCGCACCTACCAGACCGTGCTCACCTCCGCCAACGCGCTGGAGATCCTCCGCGACTACGACGTGGTCGTCAACGGCTGCGACAACTTCCCCACCCGCTACCTGGTCAACGATGCCTGCGTCATGCTGGGCAAGCCCCTGGTGGACGCGAGCATCCTGCGGTGGGAGGGGCAGGCGACCACCTACCTGCCGGGGCGCGGGTGCTATCGCTGCCTCTTCCCGAGCCCACCGCCGCCGGGCGCCGTCCCGAGCTGCGCCGAGGCGGGCATCATCGGGGCGGTGGCAGGGCTCTTCGGCGTGCTGCAGGCCCTGGAGGCCGTCAAGATCATCCTGGGTGTGGGCGAGACGCTGGCCAACCGGCTGCTGCTCTTCGACGCGCTGTCCGGCGAGATCCGCACCGTGCGCTGGCAGCGCGACCCCAACTGCCCCGTCTGCGGCGATCACCCCACCATCCGGGAGCTCATCGACTACGAGGAGTTTTGCGGCGTGCCGCAGCATGCCCGGCGCAACGCCGCCGCGGCCGCCACCGGGGCGGGCGCAGCGGGCGCATCGGCAGGGCAGGATGGACACCCCGCCGAGGTCGAACCTCCGGAGGCGTGGGAGCGGCTCCGGTCCGGGCAGGCCGTGCTGGTAGACGTGCGGGAGCCGGCCGAGCGGGCCATCATGCGGATCCCCGACTCGCTCTTCATCCCCCTCGGGCAGCTGACCGAGCGGGCGGCGGAGCTTCCGCGGGACCGGGAGCTGATCCTCTACTGCGCGGTGGGCGAGCGCAGCGCCCGGGGCGCCCAGGCGCTGCGGCAGCAGGGCTTCAGTCGGGTGGTCAACCTCAAGGGCGGCATCATCGCCTGGCTCAACCACCGCCTGCCGACCGAGCCCTGAGCGAGGCCGGGCCGGCGGGTGACGCCGAGGAGGGGAGGCGGCCCCGATGGGCCCGGTGCACCAGGGACAGTTGTTCATCGGCGGCCGGTGGGTCTCGACCCGTCAGACCCTGACGGTGCGCCACAAGTACACGGGCGAGGCCATCGGCGTCGTCGGGCAGGCCGATGCCGGGACGGTCGCCGAGGCCATCGAGGCGGCTGCCCGGGCAGCGCCGGTCATGGCGGCTCTTCCGGCCCACCGGCGAGCTGCCATCCTGGCGCGGGTCGCGGCCCTCCTGCAGGAGCGCAAGGAGGCCATCGCCCGCACCATCGCCGCGGAGGCCGGCAAGGCGCTCAAGTACGCGCGGGTCGAGGTGGACCGGGGCATCACCACGTTCACCATCGCCGCCGAGGAGGCGCGCCGCATCCACGGCGAGACGGTGCCGCTGGACGCCGTGCCGGCGGGCGAGGGGTACTTCGGCTTCTTCGTGCGGCGCCCGGTGGGGGTGGTGGCGGCCATCACCCCCTTCAACTTCCCCCTCAACCTGGTGGCCCACAAGGTAGCGCCGGCGCTGGCCGCCGGCAACGCGGTGGTGCTCAAGCCGGCCAGCTACACGCCGCTGACGGCCGTCATGCTCTGCGAGGCGCTGGAGGAGGCGGGGCTGCCGGAGGGAGCCGTCAACCTGGTGGTGGGGCCCGGCGGGGCCGTGGGCGAGGCGCTGGTGACGGATCCCCGGGTGGGGATGGTCACCTTCACCGGCAGCAGCGCGGTGGGCCTCGCCATCACCCAGAAGGCGGGCATCAAGAAGGTGACCCTCGAGCTGGGCAACACCTCGCCCGTGGTGGTGGCGGCCGACGCCGACCTGGATCTGGCGGCCCGCCGGTCGGCGGTGGGCGCCTTCTACAACTCCGGCCAGGTCTGCCTCTCGGTGCAGCGCATCTACGTGCAGCGCGCCGTCTACGAGCCCTTCCTGGAGCGGCTGGTCGAGGCCACGCGGGCCATGGCGGTGGGCGACCCGCTCGACGAGGGCGTCGACGTGGGGCCCATGATCGACGTCGGCGAGGCCCACCGCATCGAGACGTGGGTGCGCGAGGCGACCGAGGCGGGGGCTCGGGTGGTGGCCGGCGGGCGGCGAGAGGGCCCCGTCGTCTGGCCGACGCTCTTGACCGACGTGCGACCGGAGCTGCGCGTGGTGGCGCAGGAGGCCTTCGGCCCGGTGGCCTCGGTCATCCCCTTCGACGATCTGCAGGAGGGCCTGGCCATGGCCAATGCCACCGAGTACGGGCTGCAGGCGGGGATCTTCACGCGGGACATCGGCGCCGTGCTGCGGGCCATCCGGGTTCTGGACTTCGGCGGCATCGTGGTCAACGACGCGCCCACCTTCCGGGCCGATCACATGCCCTACGGGGGCAACCGCC
>DATCKA010000137.1:0-13500 GCA_036562495.1 Limnochordales bacterium | reverse complement strand
CAGTCGCGTCAGCTTGGCGGCGTAGGACTCCCGGCTCTCCAGGGGCTTGTTGGAGAGGAAGACCACCCGCCGGCCCGAGGCCCGCAGCGTGGCCACCACCCGGTCGGCTCCCGGGATCAGCCGCTCGCCCAGATAGACGGTACCGTCGAGATCGAAGATATAGCCCTGGTAGGCCTGCCACTCGAAGCTCGCCTGTGCCAAGTCGCCTGTCACCGGCCCCTATTCCAAACGCGCCAAGCCCCTGCGGCAGGCATACGCCTGCGGGCGCAGGGGCCCTCTCCATGACTCCGGCCTGCGCAATCGCGGTGCCGCATCTCGCGGCTCCGACACCGTGCGATGGTACGCTGCCGGCGGTCCCGATTCCTGCCTCGACGCCGGCAGAGACGCGTGGATCGGCAGCGCGCCTGGGCCGACGGCCCGTGGCGTCCTTTCCGCCGGGGCCGCCAGGATCTGGCCTGCCCCGGGCGACTGGGCGTCCCCGTGGATGGGAGCAGGAAAGCGCTAACGATTGTCGAAATAAGTGCTACACCAGGCTGGGGCTGGAGAGACGGAGTGGCCCCGCCCCGTCGACCGGTCGCGCATGGCCGGCGGGGCGGGGTTTCTGTATGTAGGTCATGTCTCGCCCCGAAGGAGGGACGTCTTGGACCATGCACATGCATCCGAGTGCCTCGAAGGCGGCTGCATGGTGTCTGGCCGGCGCCTTGCTGGTGGCGCTGGTGACGGGCCTGGTCCCGGGCGACGCCATGGCAGCGTCGCGGTTGGTGCGCCTCACCTTCTACTACCCGGTGGGCGTGTCGGGGCCCCTCGCCTCGGTGGTCGACGGCATGGTGAGCCGCTTCAACGCCGAGCACCCTGACATCGAAGTGGTGCCGGTCTACACCGGCGACTACGATCCCACCATGCAGAAGGTGCAGACCGCCGTCATGGCCGGCAACCCACCCGACGTGGCCATCGTGGAGATCTCGGAGATGCCGACGCTATTGGCCATGAACGCCATCCTGCCCCTGGACGAGTACGTCCGGCAGGCGGGATCCGGCTATCTGCAGGACTTCCTGCCCGCCTTCCTCGAGAACAGCTACGCCGACGGCAGGTTCTACGGGGTCCCCTTCCAGCGCAGCACACCCGTCTTCTACTGGAACAAGCGGCACTTCGCTGAGGCGGGTCTCGACCCGGAGCGGCCGCCGGCCACGTGGGACGAGCTGCTCGCGTATGCGGTGAAGCTCACGAAGGGCGATGCCCGGACCGGCAGCGTGGAGCGCTGGGGCGTCACCATCTCCGGCGGGTGGAACGACTGGCTCTTCGAGGGCTTCGTGCGGCAAAACGGCGGCGAGCTGATGAGCTTCGAGCGCCGGCAGGTCCGCTTCAACTCGCCTGAGGCCGTGGAGGCCCTGTCGTTTTGGGTGCAGCTCACGCAGGAGCTCAAGGTGGCCCCGCCGCACAGCACCTGGGCCTCGACGCCGCTCGACTTCGTGGCCGAGCGGACCAGCATGCTCTACCACTCGACGGGCATCCTGACGTTCCTGAAGCAGTCCGTGGAGTTTCCGCTGGGCGTAGGCTTCATGCCAGGCAAGAAGTCGTACGGGGCTGCGGTCGGTGGGGGCAACTTCTTCATCTTCCGCAACATCCCCAAGGAGCGGCAGGACGCCGCGTGGCGGTTCGTGGAGTGGATGACCTCGCCCGCCAACGCGGCCCTGTGGAGCATCGCCTCCGGCTACGTGGCGACCCGGCACTCGGCGTACGAGCTGCCCAACATGAAGGAGTACGTGCAGCAGAACCCCGAGTACCTGGTGGCTCGCGAGCAGCTGAAGTACGGGCACGGCAAGATGATGAGCCCGTCCTTCCAGCGCATCCGGGAGATCGTCAAGCGGGCGCTCGACGACGCCACCGGCGGGCGCCTGACGCCTCGGGCAGCCCTCGACCGGGCCCAGCGCGAGGCGGAGGACGTGCTTAGAGGGTGGCTGGCCCGGTAGGACCGGGCCACTGGGGCCTCGCGGCGAGGCAGGTCTCGCCCGCCGCGAGGCCACTGTCGCGCTCGCATCGCGACGAGAGGACGAAGTGGGCCTTGTCCAGGAGCTGGAGCAAAGCGACGCCGTACCTGCTGATCTTGCCCAGCCTGCTGTTGCTGGTCGTCTTCACGTACTATCCCATCCTGTACTCGGCCTATCTGAGCCTCTTCCGCTACGACGTCTTCACGCCCCAGCCGGTCTTCGACGGCCTGGCCAACTACGCGAGGCTGGTGCGGGACCCCATCTTCTGGCTGGTGGCCAAAAACACGCTGATCTACGTCAGCGTCACCATCCCGATCACCATGCTGCTGGGATTGGGCCTGGCCATCCTGGTCAACGAGCCGCTGGGAAGGTTTCGCGCCCTGTATCGCACGGCGTTCTTCCACCCCACCATGATCCCGATGGCGGCCGCCGGCATGCTGTGGGTCTGGTTGCTCAACCCCAGCGTCGGTCTCGTCAACCACTACCTGTCGCGCATCGGCCTGCCGCGCGTCGAGTGGCTCTACGACATGGGGTGGGCGCTGCCCGCCATCATGCTGACCAGCGTCTGGAAGCACTTCGGCTACTACATGCTCATCTACCTGGCAGGGTTGCAGATGATCCCGGGGGAGCTGTACGAGGCGGCCTCCATCGAGGGAGCCCGCTGGTGGCACCGCCTGCGATACATCACCATCCCCCTGGTGGCCCCGACGACCATCTTCGTGGTGGTGGTGGGCATCATCTCGTCGTTCCAGGTCTTCGACCTGGTGCACGTGATGACCCAGGGCGGGCCGGCGGATCGCACCAACGTCATGGTGTACTACATCTATCAGCATGCCTTTCGCTTCTGGGACATCGGTCAGGCCTCGGCCCTGACGGTGGTCTTCGTCGCAGGGCTGCTGGCCGTCATCCTTGCGCTCTTGCGGGCGCTCGAGAGAAGAGCGTTCTATGAGGTCTAGCGGCTCTGCCCCTCGCGGGCTCATCGTCGTCCATGCCCTGTTGATGGCGCTGGGTGCCATCTCGCTGGTGCCGTACCTCTGGGCGGTCGTCACCTCGCTCAAGGAGCGGCGAGCCGTCTTCTCACCCGTGCCGCAGTGGTGGCCCGATCCCGTGACGCTGGCCAACTACCCGGCCGTGCTGCAGCACGGGCCCTTCGACGTCTACTTCGTCAACACGGTCATCGTCGTCAGCGGCATCCTGGTGGTGCAGCTCGTCACCGTCGTGCTGGCTGCCTATGCCTTCGCCCGGATGCGCTTCCGGGGCAGCCAGTTTCTCTTCTCGCTCTTCTTGGTGCAGATGATGCTGCCCATCCACTCGGTGCTGGTGCCCAACTACCTGACGATGAAGACGCTCGGGCTGCTCGACACCCGGCTGGCGCTCATGCTGCCGTTTTGGGCCAGCGGCTACGGCGTCTTCCTGCTGAGGCAGGCTTTCCGGCAGGTGCCACGGGACTTCGAGGACGCTGCCATCATCGACGGCTGCTCGCGGCTGCAGCTGCTGTGGCACGTTCTCGTGCCGCTGACCAAGCCGACGCTGGTGGCCTTCGGCCTCATCAGCGTGGTGACCCACTGGAACGACTTCCTCTGGCCGCTCATCGTGACCGACACGCCGGCGGTGAGGACCCTGACCATCGGGCTGGCCATGTTTGTGCAGCAGGAGAGCGGGGCGGACTGGACCCTGCTCATGGCCGCCACGGTGCTGGTGACGGCGCCCCTGATGGTGCTCTTCCTCATCTATCAGCGCCGGTTCGTGGAGAGCTTCATGTCGGCGGGGCTCAAGGGGTGACGGCTCGGGAGAGGAGAGGGCTCCGCCGTGTCGAACTTGCCTCCGTGCCACCAGGGGGCCGGAGACCGGGAGAGGCCTCGTCCTGGATGGGAGTGCATCTTTCCTGTGTCCGGGACGGGGCCCTTCGTGTGTGAATCCCAACCGAAGGGGGTTGGAAGGGTGCCTGGCGGCACGGCGCCGCGGCCAGCCGTCCCCATGCCGTCGCCGCGGTGGACCCGGCGACGGACGAGCCCGACGTGGAAGGAGGTGCGGCGGCTGGGCGAGGCGTCGCTGTACCTCCTGCCGTCGCTCGCCATCTTCACCGCCTTCGTCTTCGTGCCGCTCGTTCGCACGATAGGACTGAGCCTCTATGCAACCGATCCCATCGGCCGGCCCGCCGTCTTCGTCGGCCTGGGCCAGTACCTCCGCCTGGCCTCGCCCACCTTCCTCAACAGCGTCAAGGTGACCTTCCTGTTCGTCCTGTACGTGGTGCCGCCCACGCTGCTGTTGGCGCTGGTGCTGGCCGTGCTGGGCAATCTGCGCCTGCGGCGGATCGGCATCTTCCGGGGGCTCTTCTCCTCCAGCATCGCGGTGTCGGGGGCCACGGCCTCGGTCATCTTCTTGATGATGTACAACCCCGCCATCGGCCCCCTCAACTACCTGCTCGAGAGCCTGGGGTTGCCCACGCTGCGCTGGCACACCGACGCCTCCACGGCCCTGTTGTCGGTGGCCCTCACCACCGTCTGGCTGCAGCTGGGGCTCAACACCATCATCCTGCTGGCCGGCATGCAAGGCATCCCGGAGGAGTACTACGAGAGCGCGGCGCTGGACGGGGCCGGCTTCCTGACGACGTTGGTGCGCATCACGCTGCCGCTGGTCTCGCCAACGCTCTTCTTCCTGGCGGTCGTCGACGTGCTGGCCGCGTTCCAGACCTTCGCGCCCTTCGAGATCATGACCAAGGGTGGGCCCATCGACTCCACCAACACCATGGTCTACTCCATCTACCGTGAGTTCTACTTCAACGGCCAGTACGGCTTCGCGGCCGCGCAGTCGGTGGTGCTCTTCATCGTGATGCTGCTGCTGACCATCCTGCAGTTCCGGGTGCTGGAGTGGCGGGTGTTCTACCAGTGAGCCGGGCTGTCTGGCGACGCATCCGGATCGTGCTGGCGTACGCCGTCCTGACGGCGGCCGCGGCCGTGGTCATCTTTCCGCTCTACTACGCCGTGGCGACCAGCCTGCTCAGCCCGGTGGAGGCGTCCAGCTACCCGCCGCGCCTGGTCCCGGTCCAGCCTCGCTTCGAAAACTTCGCGCAAGCCATGCGGCAGGCGCCTTTGGCCCGGTACCTCTTCAACAGCGTGGTGCAGAGCTCGCTGGTGACCGTGGGCCAGCTGGCCACCGCCAGCCTGGCGGCCTTCGCGTTCGCCTTCCTGACCTTCAGGGGGCGTCACGTGCTCTTCCTGGTCTTCCTCTCCACCATGATGATCCCGTGGGAGGCCACCATCATCCCCAACTACCTGCTGGTGCGCTCCATCGGCTGGTCGGACTCCTTCGCCGGGCTGACGGTGCCCTTCATGGCCACGGCCTTCGGCACGTTCCTGCTGCGTCAGTTCTTCCTGAGCATCCCGCGGGATCTCTACGATGCGGCCACCATCGACGGATGCGGCAACTTCCGATTCCTGACCACCATCGCGTTGCCGCTGGCGAGGCCGGCCCTGGGCACGCTGGCCGTCTACAGCTTCCTGCAGACCTACAACCAATATCTGTGGCCGCTCTTGATCACCAGCAACCCGGCCATGCGCACCGTCCAGATCGGGATCGCCGTCCTTCGGGACGAGGAGCGGTTTGCCCTCAACATCGTCATGGCCGGGGTGGTCATCGTGTTGCTCCCGACCTTCTTGCTCTTCATGCTGGGCAACCGCCAGCTGATCCGTGGTCTGACGGCCGGAGCCTTCAAGTAGTCGCCGGTGGCCCACAGGCCGGCACGATCCCGTCGAGGGGGTGAGGCCGGGGTCCAACATGCCGTCGCGGTCGACCGGCTGGCGCATCGGCCATGGGAGAGCGTCACGAGATCGAGAGGGAGGGTAAGCGATGCAGCGGAGTTACCGGCGCATGATCGCCACGGGTGTCTTGCTGCTCCTGACGTTGGCGAGCGCGGTGGGGCCTGTGGCGGCGGCGCCGACTCGGATAACCTTCTGGCACAGCATGGGCGGGGATCTGGGAGGCCGCTCCATCCCCGAGATGGTGCAGCGCTTCAACCAGTCACAGACTGCCTGCACCGTGGAGGCCATCTACCAGGGCACGTACGACGACGCGCTCAACAAGCTCAAGGCCGGCTTGCAGTCGCGCGACATCCCGGCCGTGATGCAGCTGTATGACATCGGCACGCGCCTCATGGTGGACCTGGGCGTGGCGGTGCCCATCCAGGACTTCGTGGACCAAGAGGGCTACGACCTGAGCGACTTCGAGCCCAACGTCCTGGCCTACTACACGGTGGACGGCCGGCTCTACTCGATGCCCTTCAACACCTCCAACCCCCTGCTCTACTACAACAAGGACGCCTTCCGCCGGGCCGGGCTGGACCCCAACGTGCCGCCCCGTACCTTCGACGACGTGGTCTCGATGGGGCAGAAGCTGACCGTCAAGGACGCCTCGGGCCGCACCACCCAGTACGGGATCACGCTGGCCATCTACGGCTGGTTCTTCGAGCAGTTCCTGGCGGTGTCGGGCGGCCTGTACGCCAACAACGGCAACGGCCGGGACGCCCGGGCGACGGCCGCCACCTTCAACGGCCCCGAGGGTGTGCGGGTCCTGGACTGGTGGAAGCTGCTCTACGACCAGGGCATCAACTTCAACCCCGGTCGGCAGACCGTCGACGCTCGCAACGCCTTTACGGCGGGCCGGGCGGCCATGACCATCGACTCGACGGCGACGCTGCGCAGCCTGCTGGACGCCTCGGTCGGGCGCTTCGAGCTGGGGACGGGCTTCCTGCCGAGGCCGGACGAGGCGGCCTACCAGCAGTGGGGGACCATCATCGGCGGGGCCTCCCTCTGGATCCTCAAGGATCGCCCGCAGGCCGAGCGGCAGTGCGCGTGGGAGTTCGTCAAGCACATGGCCTCGCCCGAGGAGCAGGCCTTCTGGCACACCGTCTCGGGGTATTACCCGATCCGGCGCTCCGGCTACGAGCAGCCGCTGGCGGTGGCCTGGCGCCAGCAGTATCCGCAGTTTGAGACGGCCATCCGCCAGCTCCACATGTCGCCCAACAACCGGGTGACGCAGGGGGCGCTCATCGGTGTCTTCCCGCAGGCGCGGCAGACCATCGAGGCCGCCATCGAGACGGTGCTGGCCGGTCGCGCCACCTCCAAGGCCGCGCTGGACGCCGCCGCCCGGACCGTGACGGATGCCATCGTCCAGTACAACCTCACCACCGGCCGGTGAGCCGCGAGGGGGGACCTACGCCTTGCTGGGCCGCGTCGTGACCGCTGCGCTGATGCTGATGCTGGCAGCTGCGCCAGCACTGGCAGCGCCCAAGGCCAAGATCACCTTGTGGCACGCCATGGGCGGGGCTCGCTACGAAGCCATCACCCAGGGCATCGCCAAGGCCTTCAACGAGGCCTACCCCGACTACGAGGTCGAACCCCTGTTTACGGGGAGCTACGCCGAGACGCTGACCAAGGCCATCGCCGCCATCCGGGCGGGCAACCCGCCCGACATCGTGCAGGTCTACGAGGTCGGCACCCAGACGATGATCGACAGCGGTGCCATCATACCGGTGACCGACCTGGTACCGCCGGGGGCCATCGACTTCGATGACTACATCCAGCCCATCCTGCGGTACTACACGGTGGGCGGCAAGCTCTACTCCATGCCCTTCAACTCGTCGACGGCCATCCTCTACTACAACAAGGACGCCTTCCGCAAGGCCGGCCTGGATCCCGAGCGCCCACCCCGGACCTACGCGGAGCTGGAGGAGATGGGGCGGCGCATCGTGGCCTCGGGCGCCGCGCGGGCGGCCATCACCTTCGGGTGGCCGGCGTGGATCTTCGAGCAGACCTTCGCCTATCACAACCAGCTCTACGCCGACAACGACAACGGACGCGCCGGCCGGGCGACCCGGGTCCTGTTCGACAACGAGTTCGGACGGATGGTGGCCTCCCGGTGGGCCCAGTGGGCCCGCGAGGGCCTGCTCATGTACGGCGGGCGGGAGTACGCGCCCAACCGAGCCTTCCTATCGGGCGAGGTGGCCATGCTGTTGCAGTCCACCTCCCAGGTGAGCACCATCGAGCAGGCCGCCAGCTTCGAGGTCGGCACGGCCTTCCTGCCGCGCATCGAGGGCCAGCCCGAGGGCAAGTCGGTCATCGGCGGAGCCTCGCTGTGGGTCATCAACCGGCGCGGGCGCACCCAGGCCGAGCGCGACGCCATCGTGGCGTTCCTGCGCTTCCTGGCGGAGCCGGAGCAGACCGTGCAGTGGCACAAGGATACGGGGTACTTCCCCGCCACCGAGACGGCCGTGCGGTTGCTGGAGCAGGAGGGGTGGTTTGCCCAGCACCCCAACTACGCTACGGCGTTCCGGCAGATCCAGATGGGGCCCGACACCCCCGCCACACGAGGGGTGCTGCTGGGCAACTTCGTGCAGATCCGTGACATCGTCGACACGGCCATGGAGCGCATCTTCAGCGGCAGCCTGACGCCGGCTCAGGCGCTGGCCCAGGCGGCTCAGCAGGCCAACCGGGTCCTCGAGGACTACAATCGGCTCTATCGGTAAGGAGGTCAGCAGGGCAGGGGAGGGCCCACGGCCCGCCCCTGCCCGCCTCTCGGTGGAAGGGCGCTACCCCAACAGGTTGCTGCCGTATCTGCTGCTGTTGCCGTCCGTGCTGGTCGTCCTCGTCTTCCTGGTGATCCCGTCGGTGCAGGCGCTGGTTCAGAGCATGCGCCTGGTGGATCCGTTCACGGGACGCGGCTTCTACGTCGGGTTGCGCAACTTCGTCGACCTGTTTACCTCGGAGGAGTACCGCCACAGCATCGTGGTGAGCGTCATCTTCGCGGCGGGCACCACCTTGCTGGGGCTCTCCGCCGGACTCGGGCTCGCGTTGCTCGTCAACCAGCCGCTGAGGGGCGCCTGGCTGTACCGTACGGCCCTGCTCTGGCCCTACGCCCTGTCCCCGGCCGTGGCCGGCGCCATCTGGGGCCTGTTGATGGATCCGTCGGCCGGGCCGGTCACCTATCTGCTGAGGCGGCTGACCGGAGGCTCGTTCAACTGGATGGTGGACGGCCACCTGGCCCTGGCCCTCGTCACCCTGGCATCGAGCTGGAAGATGCTGGGATACAACATCGTCTTCTTCCTGGCGGGCCTGCAGGCTATCCCATCGGAACTGATGGAGGCCGCCTCCGTCGACGGCGCGTCGGCCTGGAGCCGCTTCTGGAAGGTACGCTTCCCGCTGCTATCGCCCGTCACGTTCTTCCTGCTCATCATGAACACGCTGCAGTCCTTCTTCGAGAACTTCGGCCTCATCGACGTGTTGACCCAGGGTGGCCCGGCCCGGGCGACCGACATCCTGGTCTACAAGCTGTACCGGGACGGCTTCGTCAACATCCAGTGGGGGCTCGCCTCGGCGCAGTCCATCACCCTCTTCGTCATGGTGGCGCTGCTGACCATCCTGCAATTCCGGTACGGCGGGCGGAGGGTCTTCTACGGATGAGACGCTCGCGATGGGTCCGGACACTTGCTGGGCTGGGCCTGCACCTGGCGCTCGCGCTGGCTGTGGTGCTGGTGCTCTTTCCCGTGATCTACGGCGCCATCGTCAGCACCCAGTCCTTCCGTGACCTCTTCTCCGTGCCTCCCCGGCTGACGCCGGGCGCATCGGCGGTGGCCAACTACGTGCAGGCCTGGCGCAAGGCGGGCATGGGGCCCCTGCTGCTCAACAGCACGGTCATCGCCGTCACGACGTCCGTGGGCAAGATCGTGCTGTCGCTGATGGCGGCCTTCGCCTTCACCTACTTCCGCGACTTCCGGGGCAAGACCGTCTTCTTCGTCACCATCCTCATCACGCACATGCTGCCCCTGCCCGTGCGCATCGTGCCCACCTACCAGCTCATGCAGAGCCTGGGCTGGGTGGACACCTACTACGCGCTCACCATCCCGTTCTTCGCCAGCGCGACGGGCACGCTGCTTTTCCGGCAGTTCTTCTTGACGGTGCCGCCCTCGCTGTCGGAGGCGGCCCGCATCGACGGCGCGGGGCCCATGCGGTTCCTGTTGCAGATCCTGCTGCCCCTCTCGCTCAACAACATCGCCGCGCTGTTCATGGTGGAGTTCGTCTACATGTGGAACCAGTACCTGTGGCCCCTGATCGTCACCACGTCGCACGAGATGCGCGTGGTGCAGGTGGGCATCAAGCTCCTCATCGCCACCGACGCCCAGGCCGAGTGGAACGTCATCATGGCGGGCGTCATGATCGCGATGCTGCCGCCCCTGTTGGTGGTCATGGCCCTGCAGCGCACCTTCGTGCGCAGCCTCTCGTTGAGCGTCGACAAGTAGCAGACCGCAAGGAGGGGACGCCGTGGCTCGCCATCTCCTCGCCATCGACCAGGGCACGACCAGCACGAGAGCGATGGTCTTCGACCACGAGGGCCGGGTGAAGGCCATCGCCCAGCAGGAGCACCGCCAGATCTACCCGCAGCCAGGCTGGGTGGAGCACGACCCCCTGGAGATATGGGAGCGCACGCAGGCGGTGATCCGGGAGGCCCTGGCCCGGGCCGGCGTCGAGCCGACGGACATCGCCGGCATCGGCGTGACCAACCAGCGTGAGACGACCATCGTGTGGGACCGCCGGACGGGTCGTCCCTACTACAACGCCATCGTCTGGCAGGATACGCGGACCGCGGCCATCTGCGAGGAACTGGCCCGCGAAGGCGGCCCGGACCGCTTCCGGGAGCGGACGGGGCTGCCGCTGGCCACCTACTTCTCCGGGCCCAAGCTCAAGTGGATCCTCGACCACGTGCCGGGCGTGCGGGAGGCAGCCGAGCGCGGCGACGCCCTCTTCGGCACCGTCGACACCTGGCTCATCTGGTGGCTGACGGGGGGCCCCGACGGGGGCGTGCACGTCACCGACGTCACCAATGCCAGCCGCACCCTCCTGATGGATCTGCGCCGTCTCGACTGGGACGACGAGATCCTGGGACTCCTGGGCATTCCCCGCAGGATGCTGCCGAGCATCCGCCCGTCGGTGGAGCCGGCCGCCTACGGGTCGACCCGGCCGGATGGTCCCGTGGGGGCGGCGGTGCCCGTCTGCGCCGACCTCGGCGACCAGCAGGCTGCCCTCGTCGGGCAGACGTGCTTCGAGCCGGGGGAGGCCAAGAATACCTACGGCACGGGGTGCTTCCTGCTGCTCAACACGGGGACCACGCCCGTCTTCTCCCGGAGCGGGCTCATCACCACGGTCGCCTACAAGATGGGCGACCAGCCCGCCGTCTACGCCCTGGAAGGCTCCATCGCGATCGCGGGGGCCCTGGTGCAGTGGCTGCGCGACAACCTGGGCCTCATCGCCCGATCGGCGGACGTGGAAGCGCTGGCCCGCAGCGTCGAGGACAACGGTGGCGTCTACTTCGTGCCGGCCTTCTCGGGGCTGTTTGCCCCCCACTGGGACAGCAATGCCCGGGGCCTCATCATCGGCTTGACCCGCTTCGCGAACCGGGGGCACATCGCGAGGGCCGCCCTGGAGGCGACTGCCTTCCAGACCCGCGAGGTGGTCGACGCCATGAATCGCGACTCGGGCCTGCAGCTCGCCGGGCTGCGGGTGGATGGCGGCATGGTGGTCAACGAGCTGTTGATGCAGTTTCAGGCCGACATCTTGGGCGTGCCCGTGATCCGGCCTGCCGTGACCGAGACGACGGCTCTCGGGGCGGCCTATGCCGCCGGGCTGGCCGCCGGGGTGTGGGAGAGCCCCGGGCGCCTGCGGCAGTACTGGCAGGAGGCACGCCGATGGACGCCCCGGTGGGACGATGAGCGCCGGGAGGCGGCCTACCGGACGTGGCAGCGGGCGGTGGCCCGGGCGATGCGCTGGCTCGAAGGTGGGGAGAGGGCTCTACCGGCCGTCGACACGGACGCCTCAGGATGTACTGCGTCGTCGCCGATGAAGTGACCAACCGGCACCCCGAAGCAGGCGGCGGGCATGTGACTATAGTCACATGTTTCATCACAAAAGCACGCTCTTGGTACCAGTCTCGCACGCGTGTTCGATTGACGCTATGCGCCTATAGTGCTATATCATGGTCACGAGGTTTCTTCCAATATCCAGAAAAGGGGGTCCTGCCAACGTGGCGGCTGTCCTGCCGGCCGTGGCGTTCGTTGTCGGGCTGGTCGGCACGGGCTCTCTCCTGACCGATGACGGGACAGCGTCGGCCGCCGCGGGACGTATCGTGCCTATGGTGCGCGACCCCGGGGGCGAGGGGCCCTTTCCTTTCTAATCCTTCCTCGCCTTGTTGTGTGTGACGTGACCCTCAAGAGTCCGGGGCTGTGGCGTGGTTAGTCGAGGGTACGGGGGCGTTGCGTGTGGAGCGACGGCGGGTGAGCGAGCTCATCGACATAGTCGCCGCATCGGACCATCCGGGTCCCGTGGAGCTCTACGCCGCCGCGGCTCGCAAGTCCCGCTCTGACTTCGAGGGTTACCCTGAGCTCGACCAAGCCCTGGTGCTCGCCTGTGAGATGTCCGAGGTGCTGACAGAGGGCATCGTCCGGTTGGGGCAGGCCGGACGATGCGACGAGCCATGGCTGCGCTGGCTATCGGACGGGCTACAAGCCCGTGAGCCGGGCCATGCAGCCCCTGCCCCACGCACGACCCGGGGTCGGGCAAGCCGCACCCATGACAGGCGCCGGGCATCCGCAGAGGCCCGGCGCCTGTTGCCCGAGGAGGTCAAGGCGTGGCCCCAACCCGGCGGGCAGCGCCCCGGGTGGGCGGTGGTGGACTGGGGCGGCACGCGTGTGGCCATCGAGGCCGCCGGGTCCGAGTTGCTGGCCCGAGCAGGCGGCCGCTCCTCCGTCGACCCGGAGTCCTTCGTGCACGAGGTGCGGCGAGAGGTCTTCAGCGCCAGCGCCCAGCGGCCTCACTCCGTCCACACGCTGGCGCTCTACGCCTACCAGACCCTGATCGTGCACCGTCCGGAGGCGTACGCCCGGGCGGCCGTCTGGAGCCGGGCTGCGACCATCCTGGCGCGCCACGTGCGGGCTCCCGAAGGGCTCCTGGCCTGGATGCGGCGTCACGTGGATCCGGGCTCCATCTTCCCGGAGGATCACCGGGTGATGCTGCCCGACCAGGTCGGGACGCACGGCGTGGGGCGTCCGCTCGACAAGGCGCTGCTCCTCTTCGCCGTGGCTCGCCAGCAGGGGCTGGGCGCCCGTGTGGTGCAGACGACCCAGGGGGCCTACGCCCTGGTGACGACCCCTGCGGGGACGACGATCATCGACGCCCAGGCCCTTCGCGCCGTCTCACGACCGCGTGGCGTCGTCGTGCTGGCCTTCGACGAGGACCGTCAGTTCGGCTACCGGGAGGCGTGGACGCCGCCTGAGCCGACGCTAGACGCCGGCGTCCTCTCACCGCAACCTCGCCGGCTCGGTGGTCGCCGGCTGGCCGGTGTCAGCGTCGCGTAGACCCCCGCGCGCTTGCTCGTCTCGCGCTCGGCACACCTGCGACGGATGTATAATCGGCGTCGTGGGCGGCAGCGTTGGCAAGATCGCTTTCCGCTGGCGACAGGGTAGAGC
>DATCKA010000109.1:0-6390 GCA_036562495.1 Limnochordales bacterium | reverse complement strand
TTGCCGCACCTGATCCACGATCTGCTGGTAGAAGGGCTCGGGCTGTGCCGGGTCCAGGACGATGGGCAGAGCCGGCCCCTCGTGAGATCCGCTCTCGCCGGACCCTGCCGCTCTCGTAGGATGACTGTGTATCATCACAATGCACAGTCTACACGCCATGTATGCCGGGATCAAGAGGGGTGCCCCGCGCGAATCCGCAGGCGTGGATGGCTTTCCTGACCTTCACCGTCGGCCGCGCCGTCGATCCTGCAAATGCCGGGTTGACAGTCCGTCGAGGAAGCGATAACCTGCAACCGGGTCCAGTTGGGAACCTTTCCAAGACTCATTCCTGAAACGCGAATGCTTACCATTGAGGACATCGCGAAGGCATGCGGTGTTTCCAAGTCTACTGTCTCGCGGGTGCTCAACAACAACCCGCATGTGCGCCCTGCCACCCGTGAGCGGGTCTTGCGGGTCGTGAGACAGTTGCAGTACGAGCCGCACGCCGGTGCGCGTGGGCTCAAGCTGGGGCGCACCTACACCATCGGGGTCTTCGTGCCCGACATCGTCTCGCCGTTTTACGCGGAGATCCTCCGGGGTGTCAACGACGCACTGGGCGGCACACCGTACGACTTGCTGCTGTACACGCCCCGGCGCGCCGAGTCGCCGCGGGCCGGGGTGCTCGGGCCCGACCGTGTGGACGGTGTGATCCTCTTGACCCCGGGCCAAGCCGACCGGGAGGGCCGCCTCCTGGTCTCCCGGGGCCTCCCCGTGGTCTGGGTGGACCACCGCAACGACGCTCCCCTCGGCCTGTCCGTCACCTTCGACAACCGAAAGGGCGGCTATGCGGCCACCCGCTACCTCATCGAGCTGGGGCACCGCACCATCGGCTACGTGGCAGGCATCATGGAGATCCCCTCGTCGCAGCAGCGGCTGCTCGGCTACCGCGAAGCGATGCGCGAGGCCGGGCTCAAGGTGGAGCCCTGGATGGTCCAGCCCGGCGACTACACGAGGATGGCCGGCATGCAGGCCGTCGAGCGCTGGATCCGAGGGGGTACCCTTCCGACGGCCATCTTCGCCTCCAACGACCAGATGGCCCACGGAGCGATGGACGCGCTGCGCCAGCACGGCCTCCGGGTGCCACAAGACGTATCGGTCATGGGCTTCGACGATATCCCCGTGGCGGCTTTACTCGATCCACCGCTGACGACCGTGAGCCAGAGGATGTACGAGATGGGCATGCGAGCAGCGACCATGCTGCTTCAGCGGCTGTCGGGCGAGACAGGCGGGGACGAGACGGAGCGGGTCATCATCGAGCCGACGCTCGTGATCCGGGCGTCTTGCGCCCCACCTCGCGCGACCGCCTAGGCGTGCTGCCCCAGGAGGAGGTGGTGCCCGTAGCCGTCGGCGATGACGAGTGGTGTCGTGATGACGAAGGGTTGGTACGACCAGACGGGCCGGCGGATGGCTCGTCCCCCCAGCGGAGGAGGGAAATCTGGGCGATGAGACGGCATCGGTGGCTGCTATCCCTGGTGCTGGTCGTGGCGTGCGGGCTGCTGGCAGGTGCGGCCTCGGCAGCCGAGGACGTGAAGTACGGCGGCATCCTGCGCGTCGCACAACCATGGGGCACCATGGTCAACAACGGCAACCCATTCCTGCCGCCCGGACAAAACATGCCGGCGACGCTGTCGGCCATCTACGAGCCCCTCTTCTACATCAATCCCGCCAGCGGCAAGGAGACACCGTTGCTCGGCGTGTCGTACCGGTGGTCGGAGGACTCCCTCAGGCTGACTGTCCAGACGCGCCAGGGTGTGACCTGGAACGACGGCCGGCCGTTCAGCGCCAGGGACGTCGCCTTCACCTTCAACTACATCAAGCAGCATCCGGTCGCGGACCTCACGGGCATCTGGAGGGGCGGCCTGGCATCGGTAGAGGCGACCGACGACCACACCGTGGTCTTCACCTTCTCCCAGCCCAACACCCCGTTGTTCTACTACATCGCGACACTGCCCATCGTGCCCGAACACATCTGGTCGAAGGTCGAAGACCCCGCCGCCTTCACCAACCCCCAGCCGGTGGGGACCGGGCCGTTCATGGTCAGGAGCTTCACGCCCCAGTCGATGACCGTGGTGAAGAATCCCAACTACTGGATGAAGGGCCGTCCCTACATCGACGGCATCACCTTCCAGGCGGTCGACTCCAACACCACGGTCCTGCTCATGATGCTGCGCCAGGAGATCGACTTCACCTTCGCGTTCCTGCCCGATCCGGACCGCTCGTACGTCGCTCGCAACCCGTCCGTGCACAAGTACTGGTGGCCGGTGACCAACACCAACATCCTCTACGTCAACACGGCCAAGGCGCCGTTCGACAGCGTGGCCTTCCGGCGGGCGATCGCCATGGCGATCGACAAGCAGGCCCTGTCGGAGAAGGCGTACTACAACACCGCCGCTCCTGCCGATCCCACCGGGATCGTACCGGCGCAGATCGATGAGTGGCTCGAGCCGTCGGTGCGGAGCCGCGCCTACTCGTACGACCCCGAGGGGGCGCGAGCGCTGCTGGCCAAGGCTGGCTTCAAGTGGAATGCCGCGGGCGACCTGCTGGCTCCGGATGGGAGCAAGCTGCCGACGTTCAACATCCTGGTCGGTGCCGGATGGACCGACTTCATCACCATGGCCCAGATCATCTCCCAAAACCTGGAGCGCCTCGGCATCCACACCGTCATCGACCAGCAGCCCTGGAACGGCTACATCACCAGCCTGATGAGCGGCACCTACGACATGGCCATCTCCTGGGGCACGGGAAGCGGGCCGACCCCGTATTACCTGTACTACCAGGAGTTCAGCCCGGAGTTCTCGGCCGAGCGGATCGGCGAGACGGCGCAGTCCAACTGGGCGCGGTTCGTGAGGCCGGAGATCACGGAGGCGCTGCGCCGCTACCGGGAGACCAGCGATCGGGCGGTGCAGAAGGAGGCCATCAACACCATCGCACGGGTCGTCCTGGATGAGGTGCCGTACATCCCGCTCACCAACCGGACCAACTTCCTGGACTACAACGAGTCGCGCTTCACGGGCTGGCCGTCCGACGACAACCCCTACAACGCCGGCGAGGCGTCGGACCAGCTGGGCGCGCTGCTCATGTACGTCAACGTGCACCTGAAGTGACGGCCTCGAGGCCTATCTAGAGGCCGGGGTCAGGATGCTGGCGCGGGCCACGCCGCCCGCGCCGGCCCCACCCCGGGTAACTCGGCGAAAGCGAGGATGCCGGTGGGGTACCTGCTCAGGAGGATGGCCTTCCTGGCCTTTACGGCCTGGGCCGCCCTGACCATCAACTTCGTGCTGCCCCGCCTGATGCCGGGCAATCCCGCGCAGGTGATGATCGCCAAGTTTCAGGGCAAGCTGAGCACCCAGGCGCTGCGGGCTCTGGAGATCGCCTTCGGGCTCAATACGGAGCAGAGCCTGTGGGAGCAGTACGTCGATTACTGGCGACGCCTGCTGCAGGGCGATCTGGGCATCTCCCTCACCTACTACCCCACGCCGGTCAATGAGATCCTCCGGCAGTCCATCCCGTGGACGCTGGGGCTGGTGGGCGCGGCCACCGTGGCGGCGTTCGGGGTGGGCACCTTGTTGGGCATCTACTCCGCATGGCGCCGCGGCCGTTGGGCGGCCGACGCGCTGGTGCCCTTCGCGCTGTTCTTAAACAGTGTGCCGTACTTCTGGTTCGCCCTGGTGGTCCTCTACGTCTTCGCCTTCTTGCTGGGATGGTTCCCGCTGGGCGGCGGCTACGCGTACTCGCCGTTCGACGACCAGACATGGCTGCAGCGGGCCGGGTCGGTCCTGCACCACGCCTTCTTGCCCTTCGTCACCATCGTCGTCACGGCCATGGGCGGCTGGATGCTCACCATGCGCAACAACATGGTGACGGTGCTGGCGGAGGAGTACATCGCGTACGCCCGGGCCAAGGGCTTGCCCGACCGCACCGTCGAGTACCGGTACGCCGCACGCAACGCGATCCTCCCCAGCTTCACAGGCTTTTCCATGGCCCTGGGGTTTGTGGTAGGGGGCGCGCTGCTGACCGAGATGGTCTTCGCCTATCCCGGCGTCGGGTTCGTCTTGTATCAGGCGGTGACGAGCCTCGACTACCCCTTGATGCAGGCCATCTTCCTGTTCATCTCGCTGGCCGTGCTGGCGGCCAACTTCCTGGCCGACCTGACGCTGGCCCTGCTCGATCCGAGGGTCCGCACGGGAGGGGCCGGGTCGTGAGCACGTCGCGGGCCATACTGCGCCATCCCAAGGCCCTGGCCGGCTTCTCGATCCTGGGCTTTTTCGCCGTGATCGCCTTGCTGGCTCCCGTCATCGCGCCCGCGTCGCCCACGGCGATGGACTTCGCGCCCTCCCTGCCGCCCAGCTGGGCGCATCCCCTCGGCACCACGGCACTGGGGCAGGACATCCTCTCCCAGGTCATCTGGGGCACCCGGCTGACGCTGCTGGTGGGGCTGGTGACGGGCGCCATCACCACCGTGCTGTCGACGGCGGTGGGGCTCACGGCCGGCTACTTCGGCGGCCTGGTGGACGAGGTGCTGTCGGCCATCACCAACATCTTCCTGGTCCTGCCGGGCCTGCCGCTGATGATCGTGGTGGCGGCCTACGTGACGGTCAAGGGCGTGGTGCCCATCATCCTCGTCATATCGGTGACGGGATGGGCCTGGGGGGCGCGGGTGCTGCGGTCCCAGGCGTTGAGCCTCAAGAGCCGCGACTTCGTGCAGGCGGCGGTGGTGGTCGGTGAGCGTCCCGCCCGCATCATCTTCTCCGAGATGCTGCCCAACATGCTCAGCCTCATCGTCGCTAACTTCTTCGGCGCCGCGCTGTACGCGGTGCTGAGCGAGGCAGGGCTCGAGTTTCTGGGGCTGGGCAACGTCAACGTGGTGACCTGGGGGACGATCCTGTACTGGGCTCAAAACAACCAGGCCATCATCCTGGGCCAGTGGCAGTGGATGGCCGTGCCCGGTTTGTGCATCGCGATGCTGGGCACCGCGTTCGCCCTGATCAACTTCGCCATCGACGAGGTGAGCAACCCACGGCTGAGACAAGGTTGACGGGGCCTAAAGACCCCCTGGTGCGGATCGAAGCGTTGCGGGCCGGCTATGTGAAAGGCGGCCGGGTCGCGCTGGCCGTGCGCGACGTCGACCTCGACGTGGCACAGGGCGAGTTCCTCGGCATCGCCGGAGAGTCGGGGTGCGGCAAGTCGACGCTGGCCTTCGCCATGACCGGTTTGCTGCAGCCGCCGGGGAGGGTGTTCGGCGGCAAGGTGTGGTTTGCCGGCACGGACCTGATGCGGCTCGACCAGCGGGCATTGCGACGGCTTCGCTGGAAGGAGTTCTCCATCGTCTTTCAGGCTTCCATGAACGTCCTCAACCCCGTCGCCAGGGTGAAGGATCAGATCTTCGACGCCATGATCGCCCACGGGGTGAGGGACCGCCGCAGGCTGCACGAGCGGGTCGTGGAGCTGTTCGAGCTGGTCAACCTGCCCTTGCGCTTCATGGACGCCTACCCTCACCAGCTGAGCGGAGGGATGCGCCAGAGGGTGGCGATCGCCGCGGCGCTGGCGCTGGAGCCCAGGCTGGTCATCATGGATGAGCCGACCACGGCCCTCGACGTGGTGGTGCAGAGGACCATCCTCCAGGAGATCGACCAGCTGCGAAGGCGCCTGGGCTTCTCGGTGGTCTTCATCACGCATGACCTGTCGCTGCTGGTCGAGATGAGCGACAGCGTCGCCATCATGTACGCCGGCGAGATCGTCGAGCGTGCCCCCTCTCGGCGACTCTACGCCTCCCCCAAGCATCCCTACACCCGCAGCCTGATGCAGGCCTTCCCGCCCCTGACGGGGCCTCGCCGACGCCTGAGCGGCATCGCGGGGCAGCCGCCGGATCTGACGACCGAGAGCCCCGGTTGCCCCTTCGCACCCCGCTGCAGCCAGCGGGTGGCGGAGGTGTGCGAGCGGGTGCGGCCCCGCCTGCGGCAGGTCGAAGACGGACATTGGGTGGCGTGTCATCTCCATGAGTGACGTACGGCCGGCCTTGACAGAGGCGCAACGGGTGGCACCCGGCGGGGACGTCCGGGCGCTGCTGGAGGTGCAGGGGCTCGTCAAGCGCTTCCGCATCGGGCGATTCCCGCGCACGCGCGTGATCGTGGCGGTCAACCACGTCGACCTGCACGTGGGCGCGCGGGAGGTGGTGGCGCTCGTCGGCGAGTCAGGATCGGGCAAGAGCACCCTCGCCCGGGTGGTGGCGCGCCTGGAGACCCCCAGCGCCGGCCGCACCTGGCTGGAAGGGCAGGAGGTGCCGGCCCGCCTGTCGCGAGGCGCGCTGCTGGCGTACCGTCGCCGGGTGCAGATGATCTTCCAGGACCCCTT
>DATCKA010000107.1:0-1751 GCA_036562495.1 Limnochordales bacterium | reverse complement strand
AGGCGCTGACGTGGCTCTATGACCTGGACGGGCTTCGCCCCCAGGCCGAGTACCACCGGGGCTATTTCCACGCCCTCCAGGACATGCTGGCGGTCCTGGACGGCGACAAGTCCTGGGAGGCCATCGCCCAGCGTTTCGAGCAGCGGCTTCGCTCCCTCTGCGACTGAGCCGCCCCAATTCGCCGGACGGGCCTCGGCGGTCCCAGGGATGACCTGGGGTCGCAGGGGGCCGGTGGCCGGCCAAAACACAACGGGACGGGAGGGAAATTCCGATGAAGTTGAAGGCGTACTTTTGCGAACCCGACGACGGAGGCTGCATCTCGCCGAGTGATGCGCTGGATAAGGAACTCGAAACCCTCGAAGCGGAGCTCTATCGCGCGTGGCTCCGCGAGTATGAGGGGTAAGCCGGACGGGCTTCGGCGGTCCCGGCATGAGTCGGGGCCGCTGGGGGCCGGGTCGGTAAGGCCCGAGAACGCGGAAGGAGGAGAGAGAGCCATGCAAGCGTTGAGCCAAGAGAGGCGGGAGGTGCTCTTCCCGCCCTGTCCGGAGTGCGACGGGTCCGGGGAGTCGCTGGAGGTTTGTCATGTATGCTCCGGGGCCGGCGGAATGTGGATATGGGGCCGGCCCAAGGAAGAGTGCATCGAATGCGGAGGGACGGGCATCCAGCCCTGCTGGCGTTGTGCGGGATTGGGTACGGCCACGCTCCGCGTGCGGAACCTGACCCCCCACCCGGTGACGCTCTGGGTGCCCGGCGGCGACGTCATCGTTCCGCCGGACCCGGCGGGCCCGGCACGGTGCAAGGTTACAAGCGAAATGGTAGGGCTACTCCGGGTCCGACTCCGCGACGACCGGCCACCCGACACGATCCCCCTGCGCCGAACGGTGATGGGGGAGGTTGAGGGGCTCCCGGAACCCGAACCGGGCGTGGTCCTCATCGTCTCTCGCGTCGTCGCCGAAGCGGCGCGGGACCGGCACGACTTGCTCATCGTGGACGATACCATCCGCGATGAGCAAGGACGGATCGTGGCGGCGCGGGCGCTGGCCGTGATGCCGTAGACGGCCCTCCGGGGCCCGGGCTCTGGCTCGGGGCCCGGAGGGCTTGCCGTCTGATGGGCATAAAGAAGCCGGGGCGAATGCCCCGGATGGGAAACTGGCACCGGTTGTTAGCTCCTGGTCAACACAAACCTTCGACGTAGCTGGCCGTAAGGCCAGATGCACATCTAGCTTAGGGGGGAGCGCCGATGGGTGTCAACCTTGCGGCCATCCGGTCAATCGAGGACCTGCTGGCCGCCTGCCAAGGCGACCCGGACACCCTGGCGCATGTGCAAAACTGGGCGGCCGGTAAGCTGCACACCTATCTCGGCGTCACACAAGACCGGTTGCGCCCAGGCTGCCTGTATGTCCAGGACAAGTGGGAGCCGCAGGCGCTGGACGCTACCGACATCATCTTCGTGCGGGCCAGCGAGGACCCGGATGAGACGGCGCTATGCGTCCGGCTGGCTCGTAAATACAGCGACCACGTGATTGTGGTGAAGGAGGCGTGAGTGATGGCAGAAGCCGCTCGAATTGCAATCTACCTGCCGCCGAGCACGGTGGCAGAGCTGGAGGCCAGGGGCTGGGACGAGAACCGCTCCGGCACCATCAGCCGGGATCTTGAACGCCTGTACGGCCTCTACCGGCGGGCGCTCCGGAACGTCCAGCTAACGGTCCCGGAAGCCCTGGCCCTCTGCAGCATCATCCAGGGCAGCCGCT
>DATCKA010000105.1:0-15488 GCA_036562495.1 Limnochordales bacterium | reverse complement strand
CTTCGGCGAATGGGGGGAGGTGTTCGGCGACAGCGTGCTCGCCGCAGCGATTCTCGACCGGCTGCTCCATCACTCGTACATCCTCAACATCCGGGGCGAGAGCTACCGGCTCCGGGAGAAGCGGCGGGCAGGGGTGTTCGGTGCCCCTCCCCCTACGGGGGAGGGGGCCAGGGGATAACCCGGAGGTGGACCCCTTTTACACCGGCCAAACTGGATCACTTTTCAGCCGGCCTTGACAGGGGCGCGCAATGGAGACCTGAATCGTAACAGGGGGGGCGTTCCGTTGAGAAGGGAACCCATGTACCTGAAGCGTTGGTGGATCCTACTGGCAATGCTCGCGCTCGGCTCGGAGGTGTGGGTCTTCTGGATTGCCGCAAAGGCTGGCCCATCCGGGGTTCCCTCGGATAGAGGCACCATTCGGGGGAAGATCTTGGCGAGCCCGGGTACCCCGGTAACGCTGCAGGGAACCGACATCACGACGCGGCTCGACGCCGACGGCTCGTTTGAGTTGCGAGGAGTCCCGGTGGGTGTCTTCTATACACTGGTGGTCGGGCCCTACGTCGAAGAGATCCGTCCGAACGTTCAACCGTCCTACATCGTCCTTTACAACGTAAGGGTCAGCCGACCCGGGGAGATCCTCGAGCTCGGAACGCTTCGCCCGCCGCTGTATCCCAAGACCGAGCTGCTGGCGCCAACTGGTACGACTCTACAGGCGTCTGGCTCGATCGGTCCAGCGCCCGAGCCAAACCTGGAGACCGGCTCCGTTCGAGGCAGAGCGCTGGTACCTGCAGGGACTTCGGTGACCGTGGAGGGTACCGGATTGACGGCTGTGGTACAGCCGAGCGGCCTCTTCGAAATACGTGGCGTACCCGCAGGACGTTTCTTCACGGTGGTGGTCGGCCCATACACTGAACAGGAACCACCTCATCGCGAGGGCTTGTATCTGGTTCGCTACAACGTGAAGATCAGCCAACCGGGCGAAGTCGTCGACTTGGGTACCTTGAGCCCACCGCCTTTGTTTGAACTTCTTCGACATGCCCCCTGACTCGTTCGAGTCGCTTGCCGAAGGGGGGGCACCGCGCCGCATCCTGGCTAGACTTCTACAATTTTAGAGTCGAGATTCCGGTCATGCCGCGGTTTATAGGGCGCGGTCCGATGCGTTGACGCCGCGCGTGATCTCCGGGACCGGGGGTGGCACGACCACGCCCACTGCGTGGAGGACCTTACCGGCCACCCCCTGCAGCGGAGCCGAAGGCGGCCGGCCCAATCCTTGTGCCGCACTTGCACCTCTTCCAACGGCTCGACGTCCCGCAAGATGTCGGCGCACCCAGGAGCTACAGTCCCCGGTAGTGGTGCTCGCTCATGGGCCCCGCCTCCCGCAAGAGCCTGGTCGAGGAGTGGCTGCCCACCCTCTGGGAGCCCCGGTTCGCCGGCCTCAAGCTGCACCACTTCTACCGGGCGCTCACGTATGTGCACCGCTTCGCCCATCGGGTCGAGGACTTCTTGTTCGCCCGGTTCACCGACCTGTTCAACCAGGACCTGGAACTTGTCCTTTGGGACACGACAACCGTGCGCTTCGAAGGCCGGGGGCCCGAGAAGCTGGCGCAGTACGGCAACGCCAAGGATAAGCGCACCGACCGGCGGCAGATGGTGGTGGGCGTGCTGCTGACCCGGGACGGGTGGCCGTTGGCCCACGCCGTCTACCCCGGCAACCTCAACGACGTGAAGGCCACGCTGGCCATCATCGGCCAGCTCAAGCACCGGTTTGCCTTCCAGAAGGTCCTCTTCGTGGCGGACCGGGGCGCCGTCGGCAAGCGGACCCTGGAGGCGCTGGAGCAGGCGGGCTTCGAGTACATCGTGGGCATGCGCATGCGGCGGGTCCGGGTGGTGCGGGACGAGGTGGTCGGCTGCCCCGGGCGCTACCGGGTGGTGAGCCCGACGTTGCAGGTCAAAGAGGTGGTCCGCCAGGCCGGGCGTCGCCGCCCCGGCCTGCCGCGCTCCGGCCTTCCTTCACCAGAGTCAGAGTTTCTTCAAGCACAGATACCAGTCCTTGCACTCGTACCCGGCTTCGGCCGCCTGCTGCAGGCGCTCGACGGCGCCCTCCTGCGTCTGCGGCGGCGGCACCACCACCGGGTCGCCCGGCCGCCAGTCGGCGGGGGTGGCCACCTTCTCCCGGTCAACGGTCTGCAGGGAGTCGATGACCCGCAAGATCTCGTCGATGTTGCGGCCCGTCGACATGGGGTAGTACAGGATGGCCCGCACCACCTGCGTGTCGTCGATGATGAACACGGCCCGCACGGCCGCCGTGGTGCCTTCCTTGGGATGGATCATCCCGTGAAGCTGGGCCACCTCCATGTCGAGGTCGGCGATGACCGGGAACGGGATGCGGACGCCGAAGTTCTGCTCGATGTTGCGCAGCCAGGCGAGGTGGGCGTAGACGCTGTCGACGCTCAAGCCCACGAGCTGCACGTTGCGCTTTGCAAACTCGTCGTAGCGGCGGGCGAAGGCGACGAACTCCGTCGTGCACACCGGCGTGAAGTCGGCGGGGTGCGAGAACAGCACGACCCACTTGCCCGCCAGGTCGCTCAGCTTCAGCGTGCCTTGAGTGGTCTTGGCCTCGAACTGCGGCGCGGGCTCGCCGATGCGAGGCAGCGCACGGGGGCGGGTCAGGGTCTCGGGGTCGACGCTCATGCCAGGATTCAACCTCCTCACGCTGGTCAGGCTGCAGCGCCGGCACCGGCCGGCGCGGAGACCTTTTACTTGTAGCAACTACCTATCGGTAGCATGTGAGACGCCGCGCCCGGCCGGCAGAGGCAATCGTCCAGGCGGAACGTCCCGACCGGCGTTTCTCGGGTCAGCCGGTTTTTGCCGACGTCTCTTTCACCGTGCACCGCGGTGACCGGATCGGGCTGGTCGGCGTCAACGGCTGCGGCAAGACGACGCCTTTGCGGATCATCGCCGGGCACCTGCGCCCGGATGCCGGCCGGGTCCGGCAACTACGCCGCCTTCGAGGCACAGCGGGCCCTCGAAAGGCAAACGGCGTGGGCGGAATACGAGCGGCGCGCCAGGGCCGTCCGGCGGCTGGAGCTCGAACCGAGCGGATAAATAGGCCCTGGCGGGGGGGACATAAGGGGGCGCGAGCGGAGGGAGCGCTTCTTCTAATCCTTTTTAAATGCCACCCCCGCTTAAACGCCACCCCTGCCTCGTCCCGCCCCCTCACCTTCCCCGCTCCCGCGGCGCGGCCACCTCGTACGAGGTGTTCGCCGCCTCGAAGAAGTTGACGATCTCGGGCACGTCCACCTCGGTGGCCATCCAGGGGGCGGGGTTCGGCGTCTGGAAGTGGGCGCCCAGCCCCAGTTCCTCCAGCCTGCGGTCGGTCACGTACTCCACGTACGCGTTGAGCACGTCGGCGCCGACGCCCAGCACCGGCCGGGGGAACAGCGCCCGGTTGTACTCCCGCTCGAGCTCCACCGCCCTGAGGATGAGCCCCTTGATCTCCCGGGCGAACTCGGGGGTCATGAGGTACGGATGCTCTTCCAGGATGGCGGTGATGAGGTGGATGCCGAAGGACAGGTGCAGGCTCTCGTCCTTGAGCACCCAGTCGATGAGGGAGGCCAGCCCCCGCAGCAGGTTGCGGCGCCGGAAGCTGTAGAAGAATAGGAACCCCGCGTAGAAGAAGACGCCCTCCAGGATGACGTAGTAGCCCACCAGGTTGCGCAAAAGCGCCCGCTTGCCCTCGTCGGTGCTGACGTCCAGCCTCTTGAGCCACTGGCGCGTGAGCGCCTTTTCGAAGGCCTCCTTGGCCTGCACGGCGGGGACGTCCCGGTGGGCCGCGAAGACCTTGGCCCGATCCACGGGGAGCGTCTTCAGCACGTACTCGAAGGCCATGGTGTGGTTGGCCTCTTCCCACACCTGCCGGGCCAAATACAGCCGCACCTCCGGCGCCGTCAGGACCGGGTACACCGACAGGATGAGGTTGTGGGCCACCAGGGACTCCATGGGGTTGAAGAAGCTCAGGACGAGTTCGACGGCATGGCGCTCCTCGTCGGAGAGCCTCTCCCGGAAATCCCGAACGTCGTCGGCCAGCGGGATCTCCTCGGGGAACCACGTGTTGCGCTTCCCCTGCTGCGCGTGGGCGTACGCCCACGGGTAGCGCAGGGGGAACAGCTCCATGGGCTCCAGGGGATCTCCCGCAAACAGGGGTGAGGAGCAGGCGCTCTGCTTTTCGGACATGGCACGGGCAGCTCCTTTCGATTCGATTGTGGGGATGTCACTGGCACGACTCGCAGCTTCCGTCCAGCGAACAGGCCTGCACGGCGGCGGGTTCGCCACCCGGGGCGGTCTCTAAAAAGCTCCACCGCAGGCGCTGGCGGGCCTTGTTGACCTTCACCGTCGAAGGCTCGGCGTACATGCGCGGCGCCATGAAGAGGTAGTACGTCGACTTGAGGCCCTTGCGCCAGGCGTAGAGGTACACCTCCGCCATGCGGTCGAGGTCCCGCTCCTGCAGGTACAGGTTGCGGCTGATGCCCATGTCCACCCACTTCTGCGCCCGGGCCGCCACGTCGATGTACGCCCGGGGGGCGATCTGGTAGGCCGTGGGAAAGCGACGCCGGATCGCCTCGGGAATCTCCTCGATGCCCGAGATGTCGCCCCGCTCGGCCACGATGCGCTCGCGCACCTCCTCCCAAAGTCCGAGCGCCTTCAGGTGCTCCACCAGCACCCGGTTGACCTCCAGGAACTTGCCGGAGAGGGTCTGGCGGGCGAAGACGTTGGCGTAGTACGGGTCGAGGCTCGGGGTGGTGCCCGCGATGAGGGCGATGGTGGCCGTCGGGGCAATGGCCATCACGGTGCCGTTGCGGATGCCCTGCCGCACCCGAGCCCGCAGGCGGTCCCAGTCGAGGCGGGCGCTTTTGTCCACGTCCAGCCCGCCCCGCAGGCGTTCGAGGTCGTCCAGGGTGTCGACGGGCACCTTGCCCTGGGCCCAGCGGCTTTCGGGAAAGGCCGGGAAAAGGCCGCGCTCATCGGCCAGATCGCAACTGGCCTCGATGGCGCAGAAGCTGGCGTACTCCACCACCCGATCCGTGAACTCCTGGGAGGCCTCGTCCCCGTACACCATGCCGAGCCGGGCGAAGGCTTCGGCAAAGCCCATGACGCCAAGCCCCACGGGGCGGTTTTTCAAGTTGGCGCGTCGTGCCTTCTCGACGGGGTAGAAGTTGACGTCGATGACATCGTCCAAACCCCGCATCGCCACGCGCACGGTCTCCCGCAGCCTCTCCCAGTCTACGCCGCCGTCGGGCGTGAGGTGGCGCGCCAGGTTCACCGAGGCCAGGTTGCAGACGGCGATCTCCTCGGGGGAGGTGGGGAGGAAGATCTCGGTGCACAGGTTGCTGGAGTGGATGGTGCCCGCGATCATGCTGCGGGCGTTGCCGGCATCCTTGAACACGATCCAGGGGTGCGACGTCTCCTGCAAGGTGGCCAGGATCTCACGGAAAAGCTCCCGCGCCCGCACCACCCGAAACGCCCGGGTGGGAAGCGCTCCCTCCCTGGCCTGCCGGATATACCGCTCGTACGCCGCCCGGAAGGCCTGGCCGAACGTCTCCGGCAGCTCAGGCACGTAGTAGGGGTCGAAGAGGTACCACGCTTCGTCCGCTTCGACCCGCCTCAAGAACTCGTCGGGCACCCACAGGGCGGTGTTGAGGCTCGGGGTGCGCAGGTAGGGGTCGCCGGCGTTGCGCTTCAGGTCCAAGAACGGCTCGATCTCCAGGTGCCAGGGCTCCAGGTAGAGGGCCAGGGTGCCCCGGCGACGCCCGCCCTGGCTGATGGCCTTGATGAGCGCGTCGTACATGTGCGCGAAGGGGACGATCCCCGACGATTGGCCGTTGATGCCCCGCACCGGCGAGCCGGCCGAGCGCAGCTTGGTGATGGCGGCGCCGATGCCGCCGGCGTACTTGGCCAGGTGGCCGAAGTCGGTGGCCGACTCCAGGATGTGGTCCATGGAGTCCAGCACGTCGCAGAGGTAGCACGACGAGAGCTGCGGATGCGTGGTGCCCGCGTTGAACAGGGTGGGCGTGCTGGGAAGGTAGCGCAGGGTGCTCATGTGCTCGTAGAAGCGCAGGGCCCACTCGTTGCGAAGCTCTGCCGGCTCGGCCAGGGCCAGGCCCATGGCCACCCGCATGAACAAGAACTGAGGGGTCTCCAGCAGACGCCGGGTCTCGGGATGGCGCACCAGGTAGCGGTCGGCCAGGGTGACCAGCCCCGCGTAGGGGAGCAGCTCGTCGCGGTCCGGCGCCAGCGCCCCCGCCAGAAGCCCGAGGTCGAAGGCCAGGAGCCGCCGGTCCAGTTCCCCCAGCTCCACCCCGTGAAGCAGGTACCGCTCGAAGCCGGCGCGGTATTCCTCGGGGGAGGGTGGCCAGCATGTGCCGTTGCGGCGCAGGTCCCATCCCAGCGCTTCACGGTAGATGGCGGCAAGGGTGGCGCGAAGGGCAAGGCGCTCGAAGGCGGGCTCGTATGCCAGGTTTTGCGAGGCCAGCAGGACCAGTGGCGCTTCGGGACCCTCGGCGTGGTCGGGAACCGGGGCGCTCCACGCCGGGTCTCGCTCCAGGGTGCCCATGAGCAGGCCGGCTTCGGGCAGGTCTCTGATCAGGCGCTCCGTCAGCTCACGGATCCGGCTCATGCCGTCGGTGCTCCTCCTTGCCATGGCTTCCCGCCGATCCGCCCCAGCGGCAAGGAGGGCACGGGCATGAGACCGGCCCGGCCGGCGAGGTCGTGCCGCCTCTTGCGCCCTCACCCCTCCTCGGGGGCGGATACGCACGCACGGCGTGGGTACTCGGGCTTCCGGCCCGGGCACTCAGACACGGCCCGGCCGGTTACCGTTGCGGGACAGCGCCGGACTTTCACCGGACTTCCCCCAGCGCTAAGGCCCTGCCCTGTCGGACAGGCACCGTGCGGGCACCATATGTAGTTGCTTGGCCAGGCCCATACTACAACCTGTGGTGGCCCGTCGTCAACCCGCCGGGAGCAGCCTGGATCGGGAAGCGGGTATAATGGGGCCGGGTAAGAGCCAAGGCCGCCGGCGGGGATGGGCGGGTGGCGCAGCCGCTGACAAAGTTGGCCCGAGCTTGATTGACAGCCGGTGGTCACCAGCCGGTCTGGGCCATGAGGCAGGTGCAGGCCCATGCCGCAGCGTCGGTTCCGCTGGACAGGAGAGGACAGGGAGGCGGAGATCCGGGCCTTGCGCCTGCGGGCCTTCAACCCGCTGCGCCACAGCCCGCGCCGAAAGCCGCGCGACCCCGAGGCGTTGGAGGCGCTGGCACGGCTGACGCTTCGGCTCGTGCGGGAGGACGAGCGATTCGAGCGAATCGGACCCCGAGCATGGAGGCTCGTGGCCGCGGATGACGCGCGGTGAGTTCGTCCGCTTCGTCAACGTGTCCGACCGGCTCGAGCGCCACCTGCGCGCGGCGGCGGCCATCACCCGCGTCCTTGCGGCCCGGCAACTGCGCCCTGTGGTAGTCGGCGGGTCAGCGGTAGAGTTCTATACCCGGGGGGCATACACTACCGCCGACCTGGATTTGGTGCTGCCGGGATTGGAGGAAGCTGCCGAGGCGCTACAGCAGCTCGGGTTTTCTAGGCAAGGGGCGTCTTTCCTTCACCCCGACGTTCCCATCGTCGTCGACCTTCCCCCCGCCCCCCTGGCCGGTGACCCCGGCAGGTTGTCCGTCGTAGAGGTGGCGGGCCTGCCGGTTTACGTCATCGGCATCGAAGATCTCGTGGCCGACCGTCTTAGGGCGGCCGCTTACTGGAACGACGATGGTTCGAAGGAATGGGCCGTCCAGCTCATGGCGGCGTACTGGGACGACCTCGACTGGCCGTATCTTCAACACCTGGCGGCGTCCGAACCCGACCCTCGCTACGCCCGGGTGGAGCGGGAAGCCCGCGAGCTCGCGGATCGCTTGCGTCAGGCGGGCACGGAGCCTCACGGGCCGGGCGACGCATCCCGAGCGACTTAGCCGAGCGGAGCCGCCAGCGGATGCCTCGCCGGGATGCCTCTCCAAAGAGCACCATCACGCCCGCTGCGCTGCGCCGGCTGATCCTCGCCCGCAGCGGGCTGCTGCGCTGGACCCGGGGGCGCCGCCCTCATGTCGAGGGGGTCCCCTGGCGGGACGAACTCCACGGCGAAGACGGTGCGCTTCAGGCCCTCCGCCGCCTGGAGGCCGTTCAACTCGATCCGGTCGCTGTGGTGGAGCGAAACCACCACCTGGTGCTGCGCAACCGGGTCGGCGCCTACCGCTCCGAGCACCTGGAGTCCCTGTACCGCCGCAAGCTCGTCTTCGAGTACTGGGCCAACGCCCGCTGCGTTCTGCCGGCGGACGACTACCCCGTCTTTGAACCCGTCCGTGCCCTGCTCCGCGCCGCCTGGCCCCCTTTCCCGCCCCCGCTCCAACAGGCCATCACCTACGTCCGCGACCGCCTGGCCGCCGAGGGCCCCCTGCCGGCCCGGCGCCGCTTCGGGCCGTACACCATGCCGGTGCTGGAGGGCGACCGGTTCATCGGGAGGCTCGACGCCAGGCTGGACCGAGCCGAACGAACGCTATACGTAGAGCGGCTGATGTTCGAGCCGGGCGTGGAGGTCTCCGCCGAGCGACTGGCCCGGGTACGAGGGGCCATCGAGACGCTGGCCGAACAAGTGGGGTCCCGCCGAGTGGTGCGCCGGCCCCCGGGCGCGAGCGGGGCAGGCGGCGCCGCGACGGAAGGGGGTTCGGTGCCGTGAGGGCGGGGTTGTGGGGGACTGGTACGGCCGAGCGGGACGGGGGGCGTCGGTGGCTGAGGACATGGGGCCTGTTGCTGGTGGTGGCTCTGGCCGCCGTTTCGGTGGCAGCGTGGGGCCTGGCCCCGCCGGCCGCCGCCGGCGGGCCGGATGGCGACGATGCCGAGGGCGACGAACCCAAGGGCCTGCCGCCGTTGCGGCCCGAAGCCATCATCATCCGGCCCGACCCGGCCGACCTGCGGACCAGCATCTGGACCGAGCGGGCTCGCTACCGCCCCGGCGACCGGGTGCGCATCGGCTTCTACGTGAGCCACCCCGCTTACGTGTACATCGACGACCTCGACACCGAAGGCCGCGTCCGGCTCATCTTCCCCAACCGGTACGAGATGGACAACTTCCTGCCGGCCGGCACCCACACCATCCCCCGCCGGGCTTACAGCTTCGTCGTGTCGGGGCCGCCCGGCGCCGAGTACCTGCAGATCATCGCCACCGTCCGCCCGCTCAACGAACTGGCGCCGCCGTCGGCGTTCCTGCAGTCGCCCTTTCCCGACCTGGGCGACAGCGCCCCGGAGGTGAAGGGCCGGGTCGAGCGCATGTTGCGTCCCGTGGGCAAGGGGTGGGCCACGGCGTGGACGGGGTTCTGGGTGGTGGGGCCGGCGCCGCCACCCCCTCCACCGCCTCCGCCGCCGCCACCCTCCCCGCCTCCCTGGCGGTACGAGTGGGGGACCCTTCGCATCGACAGCCACCCGTCGGGAGCCCGGGCCTACGTCGACGGCGACTACGTGGGCCGAACGCCGACGGAGGTCCGGGTGAGGGTCGGCTGGCACACGGTCCGGCTGCGGCTGGAGGACTACCCGGAGCGGGAACTGCGGGTCTATGTGGAACCGGGCGAGTACGAGCGGGTCGAGGTCTACTGGCCGCCCGAGGAGCAGCGGCCCGAGCCGCCGCCGGATGGGGTGGACGGGCGGCGCGGGCGACCGCCGGGTCTTTCGCCGCCGGATAGCCCGGACCGAGGGCGGCCGGCGCCCACCCCGAGGCCGTCGGAACCCGTGGGCGCCCGGGTCGGGGCCTCGGTGGGCGTCGACGCCGCGGGCATATGGAGCCTGGGGCTGGAAGGCGGCCGGGACCGCTGGCTGCTGGGCGGCTCGGCGCGCTTCACGGGGCCGTTTCTGCCGGATGAGACCAAATACGTAGACCCGCCTAAAGACACCAAGTACGTACCCAACGGGCCTGAGTGGGAGGCATACCTGAAACTCGCGCCGCAGCTCACCCAACGCCTGTCCTTGGAGACGAGCCTTGGCCTCGCCTGGCAGCCTCGGGGAGCCATCGATAGGAATTTTCTGTGGCCGAGCGCGTCTGCTCGACCGGCCCCGCATGCGCTATCGGACAAGCCCAATTGGTACCCTGTGGAAACCGAGGTCTACCTTACCTGGAGCGTCGGGGCACGCTTCGATCTGGGCATTTCCTACGTCGCCGTCTCGTGGCACAACCGCCGGGGGCTGGTCGGCGGCCTGGGCCTGCGATTCTGAACGCCGGCTCAGGCGCCGCGCCGGCCCCGAGGTGTAGCGGGTCTGGCATGCATAGCGGCCGGGTTGCCTGGCTGATGGCATTGGAGCAGAATAGAAGCGCCCGAGCGATGCCGGGCAGGCCAGACCTCATCAGCGCTACCTCACGTGAGGCGCTCATGACAAGCGAACGGTTGCGGGCCCTCATCACGGGCGGCGAGACCGCCGCCGTCGAGTTCAAAGGAGAGGAACGCGGGCAACTCTCCGACCGCGAGCTGGTCGAAGCGGTGGTTTGCCTGGCCAACCGCCCCGGCCACGAGCCCGGATGGCTCCTCATCGGGGTTGAGGACGACGGCAGGATCACGGGGATGCGACCGCGGCACGAGGGGGGATTCACCGACCCTCTGCGAGTCCAGGCGCTCATCGCCAATCTGACTCGACCGTCGATCACGTGCCGCGTGGACATCGTCGAACTGGACGGTCGGAGCGTCCTGGTCATCGAGGTTCCGCCGATGCACACTCCGGTTGGGACCGCAGACGGCAAGTATGTTCGGCGCAGCATCAGGCGTGACGGCCGCCCGGAGTGCGTCCCTTTCCACTTCCACGAAATGCAGTCCCTCCAAGCGACGCGGGGTGTGCTGGACTACTCGGCCCTCGTCGTACCCGAAGCGACGTGGGATGACCTCGACCCGTTGGAGTTCGAGCGCTTCCGCCGCAGCATCAGGGAAAGCGGCGGCCAGGGCGACGCTTCCTTGCTCAGGCTCTCCGACCACGAGCTGGCCAAAGCCGTGGGCGCGGTGGAGGCGAACCACGAGGTGCGGGGTATCCGCGTACTCGGGCTTCTGCTGTTTGGGCGTGAAGAAGCGCTTTCCCGGTTTCTTCCAACACATGAGGTCGCCTTTCAGGTGCTGGAAGGCACGGCCGTGCGGGTCAACTATTTCTTCCGTTGGCCCCTGCTGCGCGTCATGGAGGAGTTGGTGGCCAGGTTCTTGGCTCGCAATACCGAACAGGAAATCTCCGTCGGCCTGCTTCGGGTCGGCGTCCCCGACTACCCCCTCCGGGCGTTCCGGGAAGCCCTGGCCAACGCGCTGGTGCACCGGGACTACACGCGGCTCGGCGCCGTGCACGTCCAGTGGTACCCGGATCGGATCGAGATCTCCAACCCGGGCGGGTTTCCGGAGGGCGTCCGCCTCGACAATCTGCTGGTGACACCTCCGAGACCGCGCAACCCGCTGCTGGCCGACGCCTTCAAGCGGGCCGGCATCGTCGAGCGAACGGCCAGGGGCGTCGATACCATCTTCTACGAGCAACTGCGCAACGGACGGCCCGCGCCGAGCTACGAGCGCAGCACGGACCGGGACGTGATCCTGGTCCTTCCCGGGGGCCGGGCCAACCTGGCTTTCGTTCGGCTGGTCGTCGAAGAAGACCGGGCCGGGCGTCCGCTGGGTCTGGACGAGTTGCTCATCCTCAATGAGCTCTGGCTGGAACGTAGACTCACGACCCCGGATGCCGCGCGCTTGATCCAGAAGTCTCAGCCCGAGGCGCGGGCAGTGCTGGAACGCCTGGTGGAGTCAGGCCTCGTAGAAGCGCGGGGAGAGGGCAGGGGGCGGACCTACCATCTGTCCGCCAACACCTACCGCCGGCTGGGCGAAGCTGCCGCCTACGTGCGGCAGCGGGGCTTCGAACCCCTTCAGCAAGAGCAGATGGTGCTGCAGTTCGTGCGTTCGCACGGGCGTATCACGCGATCCCAGGTGGCGTATTTGTGCAGGATCGGACCGCACCAGGCGTCTCGGCTTCTCCGCAAGCTGATCGAAAGCGGCCATCTCATCAGGCACGGCTCCGGCAAGGGCACGTGGTACGCGCCGCGCTCGTAGAATACGTGCGCGAAATACGTGCGCGGCCGATCCGCGTTCGTGCGCGCTCGTATATGCGTGCGCCGCACGTATGGCTTGCGACCGCCGCCTGGCGATGACGCAAACGACGGCCATGCAGCGACCGAAGATGCTTAAGCCTGGCGATACCGTGGCGCTGATAGCCCCCGCTTCGCCCATGTGCCGGGGCAAGGAGGCGGCGCCGGACATCCTGGAGCGCGCCCGGCGGCGCCTGCACCGGGCAGGCTTCCGCACCGTGGTGGGGGCTCACGCCCTCGACGTCCGGGGCTATCTGGCGGGCCGCGACGAGGACCGGGCCCGGGACCTCATGGCCGCCTTCGCCGACCCGGCCGTGGACGGCATCGTGTGCGTGGGGGGCGGGTACGGTTCGCCGCGGATCCTCGACCTGCTGGACTATGACCTCATCGCCCGGCATCCCAAGGTGTTCGTGGGCTACAGCGACATCACCGCCCTGCACTGCGCCATCGGGAAGCGGGCGGGGCTGGTGACCTTTCACGGGTTGATGGGGTGGGACCTGGCGCGGGAGCCGGAGTCGGGGGCGCAGGCGCGGGCCGTCGAGTTCACCTGGGAATGGTTTGTGCGGGCCGTGATGCGGCCGGAGCCCCTGGGCCCCCTGCCGGCCCGGGCCCCGTGGCAGGAGCGCTCCCTGGAACCCATCGTGCCGGGAGTGGCCCGGGGCCCGCTGGTGGGCGGCAACCTGTCGCTGCTCGTCGCCACCCTCGGCACGCCCTACGAGCTGGACACGGCGGGCAAGATCCTGCTCATCGAAGATGTCGGCGAAGCCCCGTATCGGATCGACCGGATGCTGACGCACCTGCGCCTGGCCGGCAAGCTGGAAGGGGCGGCGGGGTTCATCTTCGCCGAGTGGGTCGACTGTGAACCCGCCGACCCCAAGCGGCCCACGCTGACGCTGCGGCAGGTGCTGGCCGACATCATCGAGCCGCTGGGCAAGCCCGCGGTGTACGGGCTGGCGGCCGGGCACGGGCCGGGGCGCCTGACGCTGCCGCTGGGCGCCACGGTGACGCTGGACGCCACCAGCCCCGCCATCATCGTGGAAGAGCCCGGCGTGGTGGCAGGGTGAGAACTGACGCCGGCCCAGGGCCGCCGCTACATCCTGGCCTACAACCCCGAGGCGGCCGAACACGACCGGCAGGTGCGCGAAGAAGTGGTGGCCCGCCTGCGCCAGGCACTGAAGGAGGGGAGTCCCGGCGACCTCATCCGCCACAGCCGCTATCGGCGCTACCTCAAGGTGCACCGGGACGCCATCGAGCTCAACGAGGCGGCCATCGAGGCGGATGCCCGCTACGACGGGAAGTTCGTGGTGCTGACCAACACGAACCGGGACGCCGCCGAGGTGGCGCAGAGCTACACCCATGATCCCCCGTCAAGACCTTTCCTCAAAGTAAGTCTTCAAGTTCACGCTGAGGCTGCGAGAGCCCCGCGCGTGGCTCGGCTAGCGTTTCCTCCGGACGACGCGGGGCGGTCCAGGATGCGTCCGACTCGATCCGCGAGCCAGGCCATCACCTGCGCGGTAGGATACGGCACCGCGTTCTGGTCGAGCACCGACAGCTTGGCCGCGTAGCGCTCGGGGCGGATGCCGGCAAACAGCTGACCCGTGCGCCACAGCGTCCAGGCAATCCGAGCCAGCTTAGCCGCCACGGCCACCACGGCCACTTGGTGCCCCTTGGTGGCCCGCAGGCGCAGGTAAAACGTCCGCAACGCCGGTGGCCCATGGCGAGCAGCCATGGCGGCGGCCTCCACCAGCGCCCAGCGCAACACGGCCGGGCCTTCCTTGCTGATGCCGCCCCGCCGATTCACCGTGCCCGATTGTGTCACCCGCGGTGCGAGCCCCGCGTAGCTGACGACGTGCTTGCCCGAGGCAAAGCGCCAGGGGTCGCCCACGTACGCGTAGTACGTGGCCGCCGCGACGATGTGAAAACCCACGATGGACAACAGCTGCCGTACCGGCCGGCAGTGCCGGACCCGCTGGGCGATGTCCCGCTCCACGGCCCGCAGGTGCTCGGTAGTGGAGCGCAACTGCTCCAGCGCCACCGCCAGCCACACCCGCTCCCCCTCGGGAAGCGAAAGCCTCCACAGCTGCTCTAGGTGGCGGCGGGCCCGCCACAGCCCCCGGGGAGCCCGGTAGCCGTGGCGCAGCAGCACGGCCCGGATTTGGTTCTTCCACCGGCTGCGCTGCTCCACCAGCTGGCGACGTAAATTCACCAGCGCCCGAAGCTCCCGGATGGCCGCCGGCGGCACCCACACCCCGGGCAAGGTCCCCAGCGCCAGCCGCTCGGCCAAGAGCTTCGCGTCGTCCCGGTCCGTCTTGCGCTTGCGCGAGCCCAGCCGGCGCATCACCCGGGCGTCCACCACCACCACTTGCCCGGCCCGGTCGGCCAAGATATCGTAAAACCGGAAGGCGCCGCTGCTCACCTCGAGCGCCACGGCATCCTCGGGGCCGAGCTGTGCAACGAAGTCGGCCCAACCTTCGGCCGTGTTGGGGAAGCGCAGGCGCCTTCCCTCGCCCTGGCCGGCTTCCAGCAGGTGCGCATAGCAGTAGTCCCGATGCACGTCCAGCCCGATGTAGCGTCGCATTGCCGACCCCCTGCTGCGTGGTGTCGCAAGCGCAGGTCCGGTGGGGATGGCCAAACGGCATACACCCATTCGGGTTTCCTGGCAGCGGCCAGGCCCAGTTGGGCGGTTGGCGCAGGGCGGGCCCGAATCCAAACAAGACACGGGCTCGAAGCCCAGTAGGTCAAACGGACCCGCCCTGCCCTGCGCTTGCCCCCCCACCCCGCCCAACGGCGGGGAAACTTCGCAAACTTCCGTCGCTACCCTGCCGTGGACTACCGGCCAGGGGGATCATACCTACAAGACCCGCATCGAGGACATGACAGACCAGCAGCTGATGCTGCAGTTGCCCTACCAGAAGGGCGTCCCGGTCCGCTTCGAACCCGGGAGCCGTCTGCTCATCCTGCGCCAGGACGACGAGCAGCGCATCAGTTATGCGGCCACCGTGTCGGTGGTCGAGGCCCGACCGGGCACCATCCCCCTGCTGATCGTGACCAAGCCCACCGACTACGAGGTCGTGCCCCGACGCCGCTTCTTCCGGTGCCCGGTGCGGCTTCCGGTGCGCGTCGGGGAAGTCCAGGGCGAGGCCACCAATCTGAGCGGGTCGGGCGTGCTCGTGGTGCTGCCAGCGTCCCCTGACTGGAAGCCCGGAGCCGAGATAAAGCTGGAGCTCACGCTGCCAGGCGAACAAGAGCCGCTGACCCTCGACGGCCGGATCGTGCGGGTGCACAACCTGCCGGGCGGTCGCCGCCAGGC
>DATCKA010000097.1:0-3712 GCA_036562495.1 Limnochordales bacterium | reverse complement strand
CGTTTCTGGAGCGATGGCGCCCGGAGGGGCCCGTCCCGGGGGCGTACGCGGTGGCGACGCTGGGGCCGGGGCGACGGGTACGGGTCGACTTTCGCACGCTCGAGGGCGGCATGACGCTGCGGCTGGAGCACGGCTAGAGCGGTGGGGCCGAGCGAGGCCGCCCAGGAGGGAGGTCATCTTCATGCCAGCGCGACGTCCGAGGATGTCGTGGACGGCGCTCCTGGCGACCCCGCTGCTGGTGCTGGCCGTCGGCGGAGGCAGCGCCGGACCGGGGCCGGAGGTGCGGGCTGCCGAGCGTCCGGCTTACCTGGACCCTTCCCTGCCCGTGCAGACGCGGGTCGAGGATCTGCTGAGCCGGATGACCCTGGCCGAGAAGGTCGGCCAGATGACGCAGATCAACTTGACCCGTCTCATGGGGCGCGACGAGTGGGATCGCGGCCCTCTCAACGAGGCGTGGCTTCAGCGGGTGCTGGTCGACCACCACGTGGGCTCCATCCTCAGCGGCGGCGGCGCCAGCCCCGTGCCCAACGACCCCGAGACCTGGGCGACGGTGACCAACACGCTGCAGCGATGGGCGGTGGAGCGGACCCGCCTCGGCATCCCCATCCTGTACGGGGTCGACGCCGTCCACGGCCACAACAACGTGCTGGGCGCCACGCTCTTCCCCCACCAGATAGGCCTGGCGGCCACGTGGGACAAGGCGCTCGTCGAAGAGGTGGCGCGGGTGACGGCCCGGGCGGTACGTGCCACCGGCATCCACTGGAACTTCGCGCCGGTCGCGGACGTGGGGCGCGACTTGCGCTGGGGCCGATTCTACGAGACCTTCGGCGAGGATCGGCATCTTGCCTCCGAGCTGGTGGCCGCGTCGGTGCGAGGGCTACAGGGGGAGGGCCTGGCGTCAGAGGGGGCCGTGGCCGCCACCCTCAAGCACTTCGTCGGCTACTCGCAGCCCCTCAACGGCCAGGATCGCAGCCCCGCCCTCATCCCGCTGCGGGCGTTGCGGGAGGTGTTCCTGCCGCCCTTCGAGGCGGGCCTGAGGGCAGGGGCCCGCACGGTGATGGCCAACAGCGGCTCGGTCAACGGCGTGCCGGTGCACGCCTCGGCCTACCTCCTGACGGAGGTGCTGCGCCACCAGCTGGGCTTCACCGGCGTGGTCGTCTCCGACTGGCAGGACATCGACAAGCTCGTCACCGTGCACCGGGTGGCGCCCGACTTCGAGGAGGCGGTGCGCCGCAGCATCCTGGCCGGCGTCGACATGTACATGGTGCCGCTGGATGCCGAGCGCTTCACGCGGACGCTCATCCGACTCGTCGAGACGGGCGCCGTCCCGATGGCGCGTATCGACGAGGCGGTACGGCGGATCCTGACGCTCAAGATGGAGCTCGGGCTCTTCGAGCACCCGTACGTGGACCCGAAAGCGGCCCGAGACGCGGTGCAGGCGGGCGAGGAGCTGGCCTGGCGGGCCGCGGTCGAGTCCATCACCCTGCTGGAGAACCGGGGCGACCTGCTCCCGCTCGGGGCACGGCACCGATCGGTGCTGGTGACGGGGCCCGGAGCCGACGACATCCCCATGTTGCTCGGCGGCTGGAGCGTCGGGTGGCAGGGCGTGCCGCCCGATGAGGTGCCGCCCGTGGTGACGGTGGCGGAGGCGTTGCGACAGGCGGCTCCGCCCGGGGTGACGGTGCGGCACGTGCCGGGCGGTCGACGGCCCGACGAGCTGGCCGGGGTGGTGGCGGCAGCCCGGGAGGCCGACGTGGTGGTGGCGGTGGTGGGCGAGGCGCCCTACGCCGAAGGCGAGGGCGACGCCCACAAGCGGGGGTATCGGCTGTCGCCCGAGCAGGAGCGGCTCGTCTTGGCCCTGGCCTCGACGGGCAAGCCGCTGGTAGTGGTGCTGCTGGCAGGCCGACCGTTGATCCTGGGAGAGGTGGCCCAGAGGGCCGATGCCCTGCTCATGGCCTACCTGCCGGGCAGCCAGGGCGGGCGAGCCATCGCCAGCGTGCTATTCGGCGAGGCGTCGCCGGGCGGGCGCCTGCCCTTCAGCTGGCCGCGCGACACGGTGCAGGTGCCCATCTTCTACGACCACCTGAGGGCCGAGGAGTCGCCGACCCCGGAGTACGACCCGCTCTATCCTTTCGGGTACGGGCTCAGCTACACCCGCTTCGCCTACCGGGGCCTCCAGGTGTCGGGGCAGGTGAGCGCCGACGGCGTGGTCGAGGTGCGCGTCTCGGTGACCAACACGGGCGAGACCGAGGGCGACGAGGTCGTGCAGGTGTACGCCAGCAAGCCCTTCAGCACCGTGCTGCGGCCGGAGCGGCAGCTCGTGGCCTTCGAGCGGGTGCGCCTGGGACCGGGGGAGACCCGAGAGGTGCGGCTCTCCATCCCGGTGCAGCGGCTCGCCATCGTACCCGGTGACATCCTGGGCGATGCCCCGATGGTGGTGGAGCCGGGGGTCTACCGCGTCGAGGTCGGAGGGCTGACCGCCTCCTTCACGGTACAGTCCTGAGACGGGGCCCGCGTCTGGCGGGCCCCGTCTCACCCGCGCAGCCGCTCGCCGCAGGGCAGGCAGAAGTGGACCGGCAGCGACAGGGCACGTCGAGAAGCCCGAGGGCGCCCCGCGTCACAGCTCGGAGTAGATGGCCTCGAGGATCGGCTTGAAGAAGGTGTCGCTGGGGACATAGGGCAACGGGCCGTGCACCCGGTTGGTCAGGACCACGACCACCAGGTGTCGGGCCGGGTCGAGGTGCAGTAGCGTACCCGTAAACCCGGTGTGGCCGAACGCCCCCTCGGCAGGGCTCCACGGCAGCCTGCGCCAGCCGAGGCCGTCTCGAGTGAAGCGCCGCACCGTCTCGGGCCGGAGCAAGGGGGCCCCGCCCCCGGGCGTGGCTCCTTCGTCGAGCACCGCACACCCCAGCTTGACGAGCGACAGGGCATCGGCGAAGAGCCCGGCGTGCCCCGAGACGCCGCCCAGCGCGATCCGGCAGTTGCCGTCGTTGGGCCGACCCACCAGCACCCGAGGCTCCCGCAGCTCGGCCACCTCCTCGGGACGCCGGCGCAACGGCAGGGCGAATCGGCGGTTTCTGCACATCTCCGCCTCGAAAGGGTTGCCGATGGAGGTGGCGGCGACGCGCTCCCGCCAGGCGGCCGGGGGCAGGTATCCCACGGTCGAGAGCCCCAGGGGCCGGTAGAGCCGTCGGCTGACGAAGGCGTCCAGCGCCTCACCCGCCACCCGCTCCACCACCTGGCCCAGCAGGATGAAGTTGAGGTCGCTGTAGACATCGGGCGGCCCGGGGTCGGTGGTGGCCGCGAGGTGGGCGATGAGGTGCACCGCCTCCTGGCGGCGCGCCTCGGGCGAGCCGTCGAGGTCGACGAGCAGATAGAAGGGCAGCCAGTCCGGCAACCCGGAGCGATGGGTCAGCAGCCGCTCGAGCTCCACCCTGCCCAGCCAGGTGCCGGCCGTCTCGGGCAGGAAGCTTTGGAGGGGGGCCTGCAGCGAGAGCCCCGCGTCGTCTACCAGGGCCGCGAGCGCCAGCGTCGTGGCTGCCACCTTGGTCACCGAGGCCAGGTCGAAGATGGTGTCGCGCCGCATGGGGCGGGGCTCGTCGAGCACCTGTAGCTGTCGGTCGAAGAGCTCCGCCGCGCCCCACGCCTCGTGAAAGACGACCCGGCCCTCCTTCGCCACGGCGATCACCGCCCCGGCGAAGGCGCCGCCGGA
>DATCKA010000086.1:0-28262 GCA_036562495.1 Limnochordales bacterium | reverse complement strand
AACATCCGGGGCGAGAGCTACCGGCTCCGGGAGAAGCGGCGGGCAGGGGTGTTCGGCGCCCCTCCCCCTACGGGGGAGGGGGCCAGGGGATAACCCGGAGGTGGACCCCTTTTACACCGGCCAAACTGGATCACTTTTCAGGCTCTCCCGCAAATGTGGTGAACTGGAGCAACCTCAGATGCAGCAAAGGAGCCGGTGGCGTAGCAGGTCCAGTCCCGCTCGACCGTACATCATGCGCTTGATAGTCTTCAGCTTGTGGATCCACCCTTCGGTGGGGCCATTGCTCCAGGGAAGGCGCCATGCCTCGTACACTGCTTGGAAGTCCTGTTCGAGGCGATGGGCGAAGCCCATCAAGGGACGAACCCTCTCCCGCTTGACTGTGTCGATCCATGCGGCCAGGGTGTCGGCGCGACGCTGGCGTGCCATCTGGGCGAACTCCTCAGCAAGGAGCCACACCTTGGCAAAGTGGGCGTCGGTTTCGGCCAGGGAGGTCAGGTAGGCCCGCTCGGCCTGAGAGCGGCGGTTCGGAGCCTGCCAGAACCATCGCCCCAGCTGCCGGGGGGTCACCGGGCGTATGGCGGGCGGTGCCTCCTCTGAACCGCCTGCCGACCGGCGCAGCGCGGTGACGACCGCGGCAACCTGGGAGCGGCCACCCAGGTAGCCCATGGCCCGTAGTTCCCGATAGATCGCCCGCGCATTGCGACATCCCTGCTCCCATCGCTGGAGGATGTAGCTCCGGTAGGGATCGAGCTGGCTCGGGCGCCTGCGGCGGGGCCCTGTACCGGGTACCGTCGCGCTGGTCAGATAGCGCCGCACCGTCGCCCGGCTGAGGTGCAAGCGTCGGCTGATTTCCCGGATCCCGAGACCCTGTGCGTGGAGCGTGCGAACCTGGTCGTAGCGCTCGCGCCGGCGCTGCTGGCGAGCGGCCTGCTCCAGGGCACGACGTCGAAGGGCGGCCTGAGGGGTCGCCGCCAGGGTCGACCCAGGCACCACCGGCGCGGCCGGCGGGGACGGTGCCGCCTCCATGGACGGCAGGCGGAGGGTCTGGAAGTAGCGCTCCAGCACCTCGCCCAGGTTCTTGAGCAGGTGCCACCGGTCGGCCACCTGCACCGCATCCGGTGCGCCCTGCCGGATGCCTTGGGCATAACCCTCTGAGCGGTCGCGGACGACGATCTGGACGCCTGGATGGGCGCGTAGCCACGCCGCCAGGGTCTCGGGGGATCGGTCGGGGAGAAGGTCCACCGGCCGTCGGCGTTCCAGGTCGCATAGGATCGTGCCATAGCGGTGTCCTTTTCGCCAGGCCCAATCGTCGACCGCCAGCACCCGAACCGGCGGCACGGGAGGCAGCGGGATCCGCATCACGAGGCGCACCAGGGTATCCGGACTGACGGGGATCTCAAGGGCCCGAGCGATGCGGGAGGCGGCCTCGGCACTCATGGCCAGCGCCAACCTCGCCAAGAGACGCTCAAGTCGGGCGGTTCGCCGGGCATAGCGTCCCACCAAGTACGGGAATGGCTCCGTGAAGGTGACTCTGGGGCATGCGGGCTCCATGCAGAAGAAACGGCGCACCAGGAGCCGCAGTCGGACCGACCGGCTCCCCACCGGCGCGTCCAAGACGGTTCGCCACCGCCGCGAGTGAAGACGTCGGCTCCAGTGCCCGCACTCCGGGCATGCGGCGCGTCTCGCTCGACGCCCCACCACCAACACAAGGGCCTCATCGTCGACACAAGCAAGACGAATGGTATACTGGTCGACGGGTAGGAACGGGTTTCGCACACTCCCTTCACCCCTTGCAGGAAGGCGTGTGCGTCTCTTTCCTACCCGCCTTCTTGTGGACCTTCACCACATTTGCGGGAGAGCCACTTTAGCCCCGGCCGTAACAGTCTATATATACACGGCACGACCACGACGCGAGAAGGGGGTGATGGCCGTGGTGGACCCCCTGGAGAGCCTGACCGTGCCGGAAGTCGCCCAGATTCTCCGGCTCGACGTGTCTCGAGTCTACCGCCTCATCCGAGAGGGCCGGCTCCCTGGCTATCGCATCGGCCGGACGGTGCGGGTTCGCCGAGCCACGCTGGAGGCCTTCGTGGCCGCTCAGGAGGCGAGCACCGGTCGCCCCACCGAGGCTCCTGGGCGCCTTCAACACACCATCTGATTCGGCGCTTCTCGTGCCCAAACCAACATCCGTGACCAAGCTGCCATTCGCCGACCGTTACTTCGACCGGGCCTTTTGCGTCAACTCGATCCAGTTTTGGCCGGACCCGGTGGAGAACCGAAGGGAGGTCCAGCGGGTGCTGAAACCCTCTGGGTTGCTCGCCGTGACGCTCCAACCCCGATGGGCCAAGACCGAAGCGCAGGTCGAAGAGATCGGACGGCAACTCGTCACCTGGATGTCTGCGGCGGGTTTCGTCGAGGTCCGGCTAGCCTCCAGGCCGATGGCGCCCGTCACCGCGCTCTGCGTAACGGGTGTGCGTCAGGACACGACGCCAGACGCCCACGTCCCCCTCGTCTCCCCCTAGTGTGGCCGAGGCTCATGCATCCCGCGGGTCTTGCCGTAGCCTGCGAGATCCCAAAGCGGTCGCGTCTCCGAGGCGGCGGTCGGCCCGACCAGTTAAGACGAAGATCCGGTATTGGTAGGAATAGGAACGGTCGGACTGAGCGGGGGGAGTAGGGTGCCACATCCCGAGGCTTTGCAACGTCTGCAAGAGAAGGCGAAGTCATACCACCACGCTCTTGTCGCCGAGTTCGGGCCTGAAGCCCTTGCCGCTGGTGGCAATCTGTTCCTTGGAAGCCGATATGCCGAGACGGACCGGATTAACTTCGGACTAAACCCCGGTACGGCGGGGGTTGGCGACAACCTCCCGTTCGAAACTGACCTGCTGGTCCGGGAGGAGACGCCACTGTACAAAGAGAGCGACCTCCCGTACTGGCGGGTGACCTGGCCACCTATCAGCTTCCGCACTTCTCGCGTGCGAACAGCGAGAGTCGGCTCGGAGCCGCCTTCTCTCAGCCGGACCGGAAGCTCGTACGTCCCGGCGGCGGCCGGCCTTGGCCGCGCCCGACACGAGGCGCACCAGGGGCCGGCCGTTACAAGCCCAGGAACTGCACGAACGGCTGATGGGAATACTCGAACGAGGTCGAGGGTCTCCGGATCGACACCCTCAAGCCCCACAAGCTCCTTAAGTTACGGCGATCTCCTCGCGTTGATGGGCGAGATAATGAGATGGATGCTGCCGTTCGCTCGGCGCCGGAGAACGGAGATGCTCACAGCAGGCGCGGCTTGCCCAGCAGTGCTCGCAGCGTCATGATCTTTCCATGGTGGTAGCCGCGGTGGTAAAGGGAGAAGAGTAGTCCCTCGGCCACCGTCCGGTAGGCGCCCGTGGGGTGGGGTGCCGGTAGCGAGAGCTGCTCCTCCCGCGCCAGCGCCAGCATGTCCTGCTGAGCCGACGCCAGGAAGCCGACTACCACGTCCAGTTGAGGCAGTCCTTCCTGCCCTCCGGTGCCCCGGCGAAAGAGGTTCTCGTACCCCTCCGGGATCTCCACCGGGAGGCCGGCGCGCTGGAGCAGGAGCTTGTCGGTCAGGGCGACGTGGCCGACCTGCCAGACGATGGGAGCGAGCCCTTGCGGCATTTGCATGGCCTCTTGGGGCGAGAGGTCCTGCAGCGAGGCCACGATGCGGTCGTAGGTGACGGTCAGGATGCGTCGCAGGGTCTCCGCCGACAGTGGCGAGGTCAGTACGCTCATGGAAAGCTCCTCCATCTCGGCAAGCCTTGACAAGGACGTATCGGGACCGGCGCCGTCGTGTCAACCTCGGGCCATGCACACGCCGAGGCCCCATGGGTCACCCGGGGGTCTTGCCGTAGCCGGCGATACCCCCAATCCAGGTGCGCACCGGGTCTTGCATGTCGCGCTCCACGGGATGGAGGAGGTGACAGTCCGGGACCTTGCGTAGAGCCTGGGCCTCCCCCAGGGTAAACGGAGACCCCCTGCGAAACACCACGGAGAAGGAGTAGATGGGCGGGTAGCGTTTCGGGCCGCCGCCGAGTGCCACGGCAAGTGTGGGGAAGAGCACCTCCTCCAGCGCGAAGATGCGGCTGTCCCGCATGGCTGCCACGATGTGCTCCAGATGGGGATGGGTCACGATCCGCTCCACGAGGCTGCGGCGAAACGCCTGAGCCACTGCGAAGGCCCCATACGGATGGGGGACGCCCAATAGCGGCTTCCACCGGTCCCATTCCTGCCACGCGGTCTGGCCCGGGACCCAAGGCATGGAGGGGTGATGCACCGACCGGAAGTCGACGGCCATGTACTCCGATTGGCTGAGCTCACGCTCCAGCAGCGACTCGTAACCATGCTGGATGAACAGCGCGTCGGAGTCGAGTGTGACGAAGAAGTCGAAATCCAGCCCCTCCTGCACCACCCACATCATGGTCTCCAGGACGCACCAGTCGAGCCTGCCCCAGTACATCTTGCGGCTGTAGGGGCAGACGGGCGCGGATATCCCCTCGAAGAGGGAAGGGTCGCCGCTGCCGTTATAGACCACCGGCACCGACCCGGGACAGAAATGCCGCACGTTGGCCAGCAGGTCTTCCAGGCACTCCGGGCACGTATGGGCCGAGATGGCGAAGCAGATGGCCATAGCACTTGTCCCCCCCCCGGGGGTGGTGTGGGCCCGGATCGCCGTGAGCCAGGTTACGCGCAGGAGCTGTGATCGGTGCAGCCTGACCCTCTTGCTTCGCGGCTCGAAGGGCAGGCGCGCCCTGCGGCGAAGGGATTCGTCCACGTCAGGGGGTGCCAGGGTGAGCGCCCGCCGCTACACGGACTACGACGCGTTCGCATGGTTCTACAACCGCTACTGGGGCGGCTTCAGCAGCCGGGCCCTGCCCGTCCTGGATCGGCTGGTACTGGGCAACTTGCCGCCCGGAGCCACCATCCTCGACCTGTGCTGCGGGGCGGGCCATCTTGCTTCCATTCTCACGGCCCGCGGCTTTTGCGTCGTGGGGGTGGACGGCTCGTCCGAGATGCTGGCCTTCGCCCGGGAGAATGCGCCGCAGGCCCAGTTCGTCCTTGCCGATGCACGGGAGTTCAGGTCGCCGGAAGCGTTCGACGCGGCGCTCTGCCTGTTCGATAGCCTCAATCACATCATGTCCCTCGACGAGTTGGAGCAGGTCTTCGCCAACGTCTACGCCTCGCTCGTACCGGGCGGCACCTTCGTCTTCGACCTCAACATGGAGACCGGCTACCGGTCGCGCTGGAATGGCTCGATGGGGTTGGCCCGGGAGGACCACGCCCTGATCGCCCGATCGAGTTACGACGTCGAGACACGCACCGGGCGGATGGACCTGACCATGTTCCGGTTGATCGAGGGTGCATGGCACCGCAGCGACGTCACGCTGACGCAGCGCGCCTACGAGGAAGGGGAGGTGCGCGAAGCCCTCGGGAGGGCCGGCTTCCGGGAGGTCGCGGTGCTGGACGCCGAGCGCGACCTGCAGATGCCGACCGGCGCAGGCCGGAGCTTCTTCGTCGCCGTCAGGCCACTCGACGCGCCGGATCTGGGGCTGCCGCACCATCCCGAGGGGATAGCGGGGCCGAGACGGTAGGACCCGGCCCCATCCGGTAATCTCGGTAGCGCACCTCGGCGGTGATGCCCAGCGGGCGGATCTCTATCTGCTGCGTGTCGAGCACGGTATAGGGCCCGACCTGCTGGTAGGTCTGGTCGATGACGAGATGCCCCCACCAGTACGAGAGTTCCAGATGGGTGACCGTGCCGTCGGCGGGCTCCACCCAAAATCGCACCAGGCGGGCTCCGTGGCCCGGTTGGCGGGGGACGGCTCTCACCACCCAGACTTCCTGCCCCGCCGGGGTCCGCTCGCGGCCCTCCAGGGTAGGCTCATAGCCCTCCAGCAGGTCGAAGGCCTCGACCAACGCCAGGCTCAGCTCCTCGGGGATGAACCATGGCGCCCCGACGGTCTGGACCACGATGGAATCCTCTCGCTTGCTGACCCAGGCGTCGAACTCCCAGGTCACACCCAGCCACCGGACCCGGTAGATCTGGCGCACCTGGGCCTCGCCCTCGACGAGGCGCGTGGCGCGGCGGGCCTGCTCCAGGACCTGCTCCAGCTGGTCAGGCGATGCGGCGGCAGGCGTGGCGCTCAATGCCACGCCTGCCAACACCACGGCGACGCACAGCAGGCTCGACAGCCGGTACGCCGCCCTTGCGGTCCCCACTGCCTCTTCTCTCCCCACCTGTGGCTCGTCCCGCTCCAGTATAACGGGAAGCGACAGAGGCGCCGCGAGTCGCCCGGCCTCCGGCCTTACCCGATCAACCCCTCTTCCCTCAGCCACTCCTCGGCGACCTCGTCGGGCTCGTAGCCCTCGATGTCGACGAGGTAGTTGAGGTGCGTCATGGTCTCGGTGTCGAGCCTCGGTGCGATCTCGCCCAAGATCTCGGCGATCTCGGGCCAGCGCGCCAGCGTCTGCTCCCGCACCACCGGCGCCGGGTTGTAGACCGGGAAGAACTGCCGGTCGTCCTCGAGGTTGACCAGGTCGAATGCCGCGATGCGCCCGTCGGTGGCGAAGCCCATGGCCACCTCCACCTGCCCGCCTCGCAGCGCCTGGTAGGTCAGCCCGGAGTCCATGGTCAGCACCATGCCCCGGTCGAACCGGAAGCCGTAGAGCTGCTCCAGTGCCGGAAAGCCGTCGGGCCTGGCGTAGAACTCGTGGTTGGTGGCCAGCGAGACCCGGCCGTCCTTTCCGTTGACGTAGGCCGCCAGGTCGCTGATGCTGGCGATCCCCAGCCGCTCGGCGTCGGCGCGTCGCATCATCAGGGTGAAGGTGTTGTTGAAAGGCGCGTACGGGAGCCAGACCAATCCGTTGGCGGCATCCTCCTCCTTCACCCGCCGGTAGGCCTCTTCGGGATCGGTGATGGGCTGGTCATGACCGAGCGCGACCAGCCAGGCGGTGCCGGTGTACTCCCAGTAGAGGTCGATCTCGCCGCTCTCCAGCGCCCGGCGCGTGGCCACGGTGCCGGCCAGGCCCGTGCGGTCGACCACGTCGAAGCCCGCCTCGCGCAGGGCGATGAGCGCGATCTGCCCCAGGATGAGCTGCTCCGTGAACTCCTTGGACCCCACCGTTACGGGCCCCTTGGCGGCAAGCGCGCCGCTCGCACCCACCAGCAGGCACATCATCAAGGCGATGGCCACCGCCTGAACGGATCGTCGCATCGTCATGTCAGGACTCCCTTCGAATCAAGTGGAGACAACAGGCTTTCGCCAAGGGGTGAGGCGCTGCTCGACCCACCCTGCGGCCCGGTCCAGCACCAGCGCCAGGATGGCCGTCAGCGTCGCCCCCACCATCAGCACGGACATCCGGTTGAGGCTGATGCCGGTCACGATCAGGTCGCCCAGACCCCCGGCGGCCACGAAGGTGGCCAGCGGGGCCGTCCCCACGTTGACCACCACCGCGGTGCGCACGCCGGCCATGATGACGGGGGCTGCCAGGGGCAGCTCGACCCTCTGCAGAATCCGAACGGGCCGCATCCCCATGCCCCGGGCCGCGTCCAGCACCCGGGAGTCGACGCCCGTCAGCCCGGTATAGGTGTTGTGGAGCACCGGTAGCAGCGAGTAGACCCACAGGGCGAAGATGGCCGTCTTCCACCCCAGCCCCAGCAGGCCCATGAACAGCGCCAGCACCGCGAGGCTCGGGACCGACTGGCCCACGTTGGCCACCGCCACCACGGGCCCGGCCCACCGACGCAGGGCCGGACGGCTCAACAGCACCCCGACCCCGACGCCGACCCCCACCGCCAGCGCGGTGCCGGCCACCACCAGTTGGAGGTGCCTCAACAGGGCGTCCAGTATCCGCTGGTAGGTGAGGTAGTCCCTGACGATGGCGTCGGTGGCGGACTCCACCGCCCCCACACTGATGGTCACCCCCAGCAGGATCAGCAGGAGCACGCTCACCGCATCGCCCCCAGCACGTCTTCCATCGAGAGCACCCCGCAGAAGCGCCCCTGCTCGTCGTAGATGGCCGCCAGGTCGGCCCCCATGCCGACCATCTCCGAGAGGGCATCGTGCAGGGTGGTCTCGAGGTCGACGCTGACCGAGAGCACGGGCCAGTCGCCGCCGGTGGGCCGGTCACCGTAGCCCGCGGCCTTGCCGTTGGCAAGAGGCGTGCGCCCGTCCGGCCCGCCGTCGCCGGTTTCCAGCAGCGCCTCCACGGTGGCACGACCGTTGGAGGCTCGCTCGATGTCTTCGAGGGTGATGGGCGCCACCGCCCGACCGCCGTCCCAGACGGCGAAGGCCACCTCGACCGCGTCCTCCCGCATGCGTCGTCGCACCTCGTCGAGGCGGTCCCGCAGCGAGACCACCACCGGAGGGCGGCGGCCCTCCACCACGTCGCGCACCTTGATCAGGTGCAGGCGCTTGAGGGCCCGGTTGCGCCCCACCAACCCCTCGACGAAGGCGTCGGCCGGCGCCCGCAACAGCTCGTCAGGCGTGCTGTACTGCACAAGCCGCCCCCGGCGCATGACGGCGATGCGATCGCCCATCTTGATGGCCTCGTCGATGTCGTGGGTGACGAAGACGATGGTCTTGCGCAGGCGCCGCTGGAGCTGAAGGAACTCGTTTTGCAGCCGCGCGCGGTTGATGGGATCGAGGGCTCCGAAAGGTTCGTCCATGAGCAGGATAGGTGGGTCGGCCGCCAGCGCCCGCGCCACCCCGACGCGCTGGCGCTGCCCGCCGCTGAGCGCGGACGGATAGCGATGGCGGTACTCCTCCGGCGGCAGCCCGACCAGCCTCAGCAGCTCGTCGACGCGCTGGGCAATGCGCTCGCGGGGCCACCGCAGCTCCACCGGGACCGTCGCCACGTTGTCGGCGATGGTCATGTGGGGGAAGAGCCCCACCTCCTGGATCACGTACCCGATGCGCCGGCGCAGTTGGATAGGGTCGACCTCACGCACGTCCTGCCCGTCGACCCGCACCACGCCCTCCGTCGGCTCCACCAGGCGGTTGATCATCCGCAGGGTGGTCGTCTTGCCGCACCCCGACGGCCCTACCAGCACGCAGAATTGACCGGCTTCGATGGAAAGCGACAGATCCTGGACGACCGGGCGCTCACTGCCCGGGTACCGCTTGGTGACGTGCTCGAGCTGGATCAACGGCATCCCCCCTCTCGGGCGTGTCGCGACGAGTCGACGGCCGCCTGCGACGGGAGATCGACAGCGGCAGGTCCACGAGCGTGGCCATGGCGGCGACTGCGATGGCGCCGGTCAGCACCATGTTGGCGTTGGAGCGGGAGATCCCCCGGAAGATGAGCTCGCCGAGCCCGCCGCTGCCCACGTAGGCCGCGATGGTCCCCAGCCCCACACCCATCACCACGGCGGTGCGGAGGCCCCCCAGCAAGACCGGCAACGCCAGCGGCAACTTGATCCGCACCAAGATGCGCCACTCACTCATCCCCATGCCCCGGGCGGCATCGAGGATGGCCGGATCCACGCCCCGCAGCCCCGTGTAGGTGTTGCGCAGGATGGGCAGCTGCGTGTACATCACCAGCCCCGCCACCGCAGGTGCGAAGCCCAGGCCCATCACCGGAATCATGAAGGCGAACATGGCCAGGCTCGGGATGGTCATCACGACACTGGCGGCGGCCAGCGCGATCGAGGCCAGGCGCGGCGAGTAGGTGCAGGCGATGCCCAAGCCGACGCCCGTCACCACGGCGATGCCCATGGCGGTCGCGACCAGCACCACGTGCTGCCCTGCCAGCTCGACGACCAGATCCCAACGACGTGTCACGAACTCCCACAACGTCATGCCGGTGGTCGGATCGCTCGCTCCCCTCCAAGGCCTGGCCGCACGATGCGACCGAGCAGGATGAAGCCGCGCACCCGGTGAGCCGGACAGGCAGGGTACGACGACCTTTGGCCGTTATCGACGCAGGGATACGAGATTTTCCGCAGGGCGGAACGCGTGCCGTTTCGCGACGAGTATACCGCCCGCGCCCGGGGGAGGGCAAGTCAATTGCCCGCCAGGCGAAGATGGCCGAGATGTGCGGAGAGCTGAGCCGCTGCCTCCTTGAGCCGCTCCAGCAGCATGGCCTGGCTGCGGGCCAGGCGGCCCCTCGGCAGCAGGATGCAGAGCGCGGCCGTCACCGCGCCGGTGAAGTCTCGGACCGGGGCCGCCAGCGACGCCGAGTCGGCAGCGTACTCCCCCACCGAGACGGCGTAGCCCCGCTCGCGGATGAGGGCTAGGTCCCGCAGGAGGCGGCGCACCTCGGAATGGCCCCGATGCTCGGGCCCGAAGTGGCGGTGCAGGTAGGCGTCGATGGCCAGGGAGTCGAGATGGGCCAGCAGCACCTTGGAGCCCGCCCCCCGGTGGAGAGGCATGCGCTCCCCTAGCCGCTCCGCCAGCCGCACCGCATGGGTGCCGGGCGCCCACTCGATGAGAAGCGACTCCGTCTCACGCCTGACGCAGAGGTAGACGTCCTCACCGGTCTGACGTGCGAGAGCTTCCATGATGGGCATCGCCTGCCGGCGCAGGTTGATGCCGCGCCGCGCTCGCAATCCCAGGGTCACCAGCGTCGAGCCCAGGCGGTAGTTACGGCTGAGCGGATCCTGCTCGACGTAGCCGTGACGCTCCAGGGCCGAGAGCAGGCGATGCGCCGTGCTGGGAGCCAGGCCTGCCCGGTGGGCGATCTCGACGAGGCCCATCCCCTCGTCGGGAGAGGCACTGGCCAGAATCTCGAGCACCGAGACGACCCGGTCGACCAGACGGATGGACGCTCACCTCGTCCGCGGGCCATTCCGTTGAGTGGAAATCCACCCGCTTCACGATAGAGGTGGCGTCAGGCCCTGTCAAGAGGGGGTCAGCCTTCGGTCAGCAGTTGCCGGATGTCGTGCACCAGCTGCTCGGCGGTACTCCCAAACGGCAACTGCACCCGGATGCGGCCCGAACGGTCCACCAGCAGCACCGAGGCGGTGTGCGCCACCGTGTAGGCGCCCGGCACCCCGCCGGAGACGGGCACCTTCTCGGCCGTCACGCCCCACGCCGCCACCACCTGCTCCACCTGGGCCGGCGTGCCGGTCAGGCCGATGACGTCGGGCCCGGCGGGCTCCAGGTAGCGGGCCAGGCGCTCCGGAGTATCCCGCTCCGGATCCACCGAGACGAAGACGAATCGCACCGAGTCGGCCTCGGACGTCCGTGCCAGCTCCTGGCGGGCCCGGGCGAACATGGCCACGGTAGCCGGACAGACGTCGGGGCAGTAGGTGTAGCCGAAGAAGACGGCCGTCACCTTGCCCCGCAGCTGCTCCGACGAGAAGGGCCGCCCGTGCTGGTCCACCAGCGTGAAGGCCGGCGCCTGCCGCGGTGGCACCAGCGGTTGCCCCTCGAAGGCGTTGGGCTGCCGCCACACCATGGAGGCGGCCACGGCCGCCACAGCCAGGATGACCAGCGCCAGCCATTCGGCCCGACGCGCCCATGCCCGCATCGAATCGCCCGCGCCTCCCCGCCGCCCGCTCCCGGCGGCTGCATGTGACGTCCATGGCAATATAACCTGTGGCGCGGGAAACCACCTGGGCGACCGGCCTCCCCCAGGCGATGCGGTCCGTTGACAAGGGCCCGGGCGCGGCCTAGGTTGTGATGGATCCCGACGTGCGGATGAGAGGAGGGGCGCGCACGCTGGGCGAGAGCTCGGCCTGGACCTTGCAACCCCATACGGTGGTCTGGGTCTTGCTGCCGTTGTACGCCTATCTGCGCGCCCTGCCGGAGCTGCGTCCCTCCGGCTGGGAGGCGGCGCGCTTCGTCGCCGGCGTGGCCGCGCTCTTCGCGGCGCTCATCTCGCCGCTTCACGTGGCGGCGGACACCTCATCCTTCCTGCTGCACGTGATCCAGCACATGCTGCTGCAGATGGTGGCGCCGCCGCTGCTGCTCTCGGGCATCCCCCGCCACGCGCGTGCCCGGCTGGCCGCCCACCCGGGCCTGGTGAGAGCAGCTCGGCTGCTGCTGCACCCGCTGGTGGCGGCCGGGGTCTACAACGCAGTCCTGGTCCTGTGGCACTGGCCCCTGCCCACGAGCCGCGGCGAGCTGCGCCTCGCGTGTGGCGTCCTGACGGATCTGGCAACCCGCTCGCCCGTCGTCGCCGTCTTGCAGGACATCCTGCCCCTCGTCGCCGGCCTGCTCTTCTGGGCGGCCATCATGCTGGAGCCTCCGCTGTCGAGGTCGTCGCCGGGGGCCCGGGTGGCCGTGCTGCTGGGCTCCATGGTGCTCAACTGGCTGCTGAGCTTCTCGCTGGCCTTTGCCGACACGCCCATGTACGCCAGATACGCCGGGACGCGCCCGCCCTTCGGCCTGAGCCTGCTGGCCGACCAGAAACTGGGCGCCGGCGTCATGTGGGAGCACGGCAACATGACCTACGTGGTGGCCCTGGTGATGTGGCTGCGGGCCTTGCTGCGGCAGGCCGGCACAGCCGGCACGGCGGGCACACCTGTTCCTTGACGTCGCACGTCGGCCCTCATGGGCGCCCGGCCGCTTGACACCCCGTGCATGCTCCGCTCATAACAATAACAACGATGGGTATGGGTTTTCTGGGGCTTGGACCGCGCCCGGCGGATCCCCGCCGTCGGGAGCGGTCGGAGAGGCACACGCCGCGTCGATGCATCTGTAGCTGGCGGCGAAGAGGCGCCTGAAGGGCGTCTTGCGGGCGCGCGCCGCCACCTGCCCAGCTCCGCCCCTCCCCTGACCCGGCAGGAGCGTTTCGGCTCCCGCCCGGCGCCCGTACCGGCACCCGCTTCGCCGCGATGCCGCCAACGAGAGGTGCGCCGCATGCCGGCGACCTCTTCCCGGTCTCATCGTCCCATGGAGACATCAGGAGGTGTCCGGATTGACTCAGTCATTGGCTGACGAGCTGGCCAAGGCCAAGGGTTACGCGCACCCGGAGGCGCTGGTCTCCACCGAGTGGGTGGCCCAGCACCTCGACGACCCCAACGTGCGGATCGTGGAATCCAACGAGGACGTGCTCCTCTACGACCTGGGCCACATCCCCGGCGCCGTGAAGATCGACTGGCACACCGAGTTGCAGGACCCGGTGATGCGAGACTACCTGGATCCCGAGGGCTTCGCCCGCCTCTGCAGCTCCAAGGGCATCGGCGAGAAGACGACGGTGGTCTTCTACGGCGACAAGAACAACTGGTGGGCCTGCTACGCCTTCTGGGTCTTCAAGCTCTTCGGTCACCCCGACTGCCGCATCATGGACGGCGGCCGCAAGAAGTGGGAGGCCGAGGGCCGGCCCATGACGCGGGAGGTGCCCCAGTATCCGCCCACGGACTACCCGGTGCGCCCCCGTGACGACGCCGCCATCCGGGCCTTCCGGGAGGACGTCGAGGCGCACTTCAAGGCCGGCAAGCCGCTGGTGGACGTGCGTTCGCCGCAGGAGTACCGGGGCGAGCTCCTGCACATGCCCGACTATCCGCAGGAGGGCGCCCTCCGGGGCGGTCACATCCCCGGCGCCCGCAACGTGCCCTGGGCCCGGGCCGTCAACGAGGACGGCACCTTCAAGACGGCGGAGGAGCTGCGCCGCATCTACGAGGAGGAGGCGGGGCTGCGCCCCGATCAGGAGATCATCGCCTACTGCCGCATCGGCGAGCGCTCCTCCCACACGTGGTTCGTCTTGAAGTACCTGCTCGGGTACGACAAGGTCCGCAACTACGACGGCTCCTGGACGGAGTGGGGCAACCTGGTGCGGGCGCCCATCGAGCGCTGACGCAAGACCCGGCGACCGAAGCCGGGGGCTACGAATCGGGGGCAGGGCCGTGTCGAGCAACGAAGGCCATCGACCGGATCTGGAGTTGATCTCGGAACACTTCCGCCACCCGCGCCACTTCGGGGCCATCCCGGATGCCGACATCACCATGCCGGGCGGCAACCCGGGTTGCGGGGACGTGGTGGTCATCCACCTCAAGGCGGACGGCGATCGGCTGGTGGACGTCCGCTGGGAAGGCCAGGGGTGCACCGTCAGCCAGGCGGGCACCTCGATGCTGCTGGACGAGGTGCACCGCGCCGGCCTCTCGCCTGAGGCGATCCTGGAGATGGACTACCACCACATGGAGGAGCTGTTGGGCAGCGAGGTGGTCAAGGCCCGCCCCCGTTGCGCCACCCTGGGGCTGGCGACGCTCAAGGGGGCCGTGCGGGCGTGGCAACGTCGGCGCGCGCTGGCGGAGGGAGGGGTGCAGCCGCCGTCGGGGCCCCCTCCCGGCGGTGACGCGCCCGAGATGCTCGGCGTCGTGCTGGGCGAAGGGGCTCGCGAGGCCGCCGGCCCGGGCATTCCCCACGACCCGTAGGGGCGCCGCGCGCCCCTCACCCCCACCCGGGTCCCGGCGTAGGATGGTCGACGCATCGACGATCCTGACGGTCGGTGGGTGGGGCCGGGATGTGCGGCTTCGCAGGATGGGTCGACTTCGGGCGAGACCTGACCGGGCTGCGCGAGCAGGTGGAGGCCATGGGGGCCACCCTGGCCTGTCGTGGCCCCGACCAATGCGGGCTCTGGGTCGGCCCTCACGCCGTCCTGGCGCATCGCCGGCTCGTCGTGCGGGACCTCCACGGCGGCCAGCAGCCCATGGTGTGCGACCGCCACGGCCGACGCTACGTCATCGTCCACAACGGCGAGATCTACAACTCCGACGAGATCCGGGCCGAGCTGGCCAACCGGGGATGGGTGTTTCGCGGATACTCCGACACCGAGGCCCTCCTGGCAGCCTATGTGGAGTGGGGCCCCGCCTGCCTGGAGCGCCTCACCGGCATCTTCGCGTTCGCCATCTGGGACGAGACCTCGCACCGCCTCTTCATGGCTCGCGATCGCCTGGGCGTCAAGCCCCTCTTCTACGCCGAGCGGGAGGGCGGGCTGCTCTTCGGCTCGGAGCTCAAGGCGCTGCTGGCCCACCCCCTCGTGCCTCCCGAGGTCGATGCCGATGGGCTGGCCGAAGTGCTGGTGATGGGTCCGGCGCGCACCCCGGGACACGGCGTCTTCCGCGGCGTCCACGAGCTGAAGCCGGGATGCTGGCTCAGCTTCGAGCCTGACCTCCCCGCCGGGTCGTCGGGGCCGGTGCGGGAGCCCCGGGGGCGCCTGGTCTGCCGGCGCTACTGGGCCCTGGACAGCCGCCCTCATCCCGACGACCTGCCCACGACGGTGGCCACGGTCAGGCGCCTCCTGGAGGACAGCGTGCGCCGGCAGCTGGCCGCCGACGTGCCCATCGGCACCCTGCTGTCGGGAGGGCTCGACTCCAGCGGCGTCAGTGCTCTGGCGGCCCGCGCCTACCGGGAGCGAGCCCTGCCGCCCCTGCGCACCTTCTCCGTCGACTACGAGGACAACGAGCGCCACTTCCGATCCAGCGAGTTTCAGCCCGACGCCGACGGGCCGTGGGTGGAGCGGGTGTCGACGTGGCTCGGCACCGTCCACCGCCGCGTGGTGATCGATGCCGAGGCGCTGGTCGAAGCGCTGGACCAGGCGGTCGTCGCCCGCGACCTGCCGGGGATGGCGGACATCGACGCATCCCTGCTGCTCTTCGCCCGCGAGGTCAAGCGCGAGGCGACGGTGGTGCTGTCGGGGGAGGGCGCCGACGAGGTCTTCGGGGGCTACCCGTGGTTCTGGCGGGAGGAAGACCTCCGGGCCGACACCTTCCCCTGGACCCGCCGGCTGGATGCGCGCCTTGGCCTGCTGGCCCCGGACGTGACGGAGGCCATCCGGCCCCAGCTCTACCTGGAGCGACGCTACCGGGAGGCCCTGGAGGAGGTGCCCGTGCTGGCGGGCGAATCCCCCGACCAGGCCCGCCTGCGGGAGATCGCCTACCTGAGCCTGACCCGCTTCGGGCCGACCCTGCTGGACCGCAAGGACCGCATGACCATGGCGGTGGGTCTGGCGGCCCGCCTCCCTTACTGCGACCACCGGCTGGTGGAGTACGTCTGGAACGTCCCGTGGTCCATGAAGGCGTGCGACGGCCGGGCCAAGGGACTGCTACGCCGGGCACTGGCGGGGGTGCTGCCCGACGACGTGCTCGCACGGCGCAAGAGCCCCTACCCCAAGACTCATCACCCGGCTTACACCGCGGGGGTGCGCCGTCGCCTGCAGGAGGTCCTGGCCGACCCCGCCTCCCCCTTGCTCCCGCTCATCGACGTGAGGGCCGTCCGGGCACTGGTGGAGAGCGAAGGCCGCGCGCTGGACGTGCCGTGGTGGGGGCAGCTCATGATGGGGCCACAGATGATGGCCTACCTGGTGCAGCTCGACACCTGGCTGCGCCGCTACCGGGTCTCGTTGCGGATCCGCTGAGGGGCCGGCTTGCGCGGCCTCACCCGAAGGCAGGGTGACCGACGCTAAGCCCGCCCCTGCCCCTGCTCCGCCTCCAGCTCCTCCCAGGTGGCCACCGCCCGGCGCAGGTGCGGGATGACGATGGAGCCGCCCACCACCAGCCCGACGCTCAACACCTCGAAGAGCTCCTCCCGGGTGACGCCCTCCTCCTTGCAGCGGATCAGGTGGTAGGTGATGCAGTCGTCGCAGCGCAACACCAGCGAGGCCACCAGCCCCAGCATCTCCTTGACCCGCACGGGCAGCGCCCCGGCCTGGTAGGTCTGGGTGTCGAGGTTGAAAAACCGCTTGATGACGAGGTTGTCGGAGGCGAGGATCTTCTCGTTCATCTCCTGGCGGAACCGCCGAAACGCCTGGAGCCGCTCGCCCAAAGCCATCCCTCCGTCTCCGTCGAGGCCCGCGGGCGCCTGGCCGTCACACCGGCCGACCGGCCTCCCGCCGCTCCGCCGCCACCGCCCGGCGAGAGCGACGGATGTAGTGCACGCCCATCAGCAGCGTGAAGGCCGAGAAGACGTAGCGCAGCGTCGCCGAAGGCAGCCATCCGGCCACCACCGACCCCACCCAGCCCCCGGCGATGGCGCCCACTCCCAGCCACGGAGCCATGTGCCACTGGATGTGGCCGAGGCGGTGGTGGGTCCAGATGCCCGACACGGCGGTCGGGATCATCTGGATCAGCGAGGTGCCCTGCGCCAGGTGCTGGGGAAAGCCCAGCCCCACCACCAGGGCCGGCACCACGATGGCCCCACCGCCGACCCCCATCATGCCCGCCAGGTAGCCGCTGATGACCCCGATGACCAGGCCACCGGCAGCCACCACCACAGGAGGCAGGGCCGTGCCGCTGTCGACGTGGGCCATCAGGTAGCGGCTCACGGGCAGCAGCAGCGAGACGCCCACCAGAAACATGCCGAAGTACCCCTGCAAGCGGGCGGACGAAACCCGGCCGCTGGCCCGGGCCCCCAGCCTGGCCATCAGCATGGCCGACGCCGCCACCGCGACGGCCGCGGTGAGGTCGACGGCCCCCTGGCGCGCGTAGCCGGCGCCTCCGGAGACGGCCGTAAACAAGACCGCCACCAGGCTGGAGCCGTGGGCAGCGTGCTGCGTCAGGCCCATCCACGACGTCAACAGTGGGATCATGATGACGCCGCCTCCCAGTCCGACCAGGCCGCCCAGACTGCCCCCGGCCAGCCCGATGAGGAGCCCTGCCAGCGCCTTGCCGGCCAACAGGCTCGGCGACGCTGCCGCCCCCTCCGACGCCGCTCTCGAAGGCGCCTTCTCCACGCCTCGCACCACCCTACCATGAGCGAATGGCTGGGGCGGCTCCGTGCCCCAGCCTGGGAGCCGTTTCGACAAGGCTCCCGGGCATCCTTCACCCGGGCGTACAGGCCGTCAGAGCCCCCGGTAGTCAGAGCCCCCAGTAGTAGCGGCAGGCGGCACCGAGGGCCCAGGAGGGCTCGTCGGGGCCGACCCGCACGGAAGCGAAGAGGCGCCAGTCGTGCCGGGCGGCCAGGGTGGCGCGCTCCACGTCGAGCTGCCCTCGCACGGCATCGTCGTCGAAGGAAACTCGCGAACCGAGCGTCCAGGCCACGTCGGGCCCCTGCTGCCAGCTCAGCTGGGCCGCGGCCACCCGGCGCACCCCCTGGCCCGGCAGCAGCGCCGCTCGGCCGGCCTCCACCGTCCAGAGGGCCTCACCCCAGAAGCCGCTGACCCCGACCACGTAACGCCAGCCCGGTGCGTGCCAGAGCTCGCCGTAGACGACGAGGTCCCCGAGCAGGCCGCTGGCCGTCACGCCCGTGGCCGGAGACCCGTCCTCGTCGATCCACGCGACGTGGCCCTCCACCTCCATCGAAGCCCCCTGGCGGCGCACGCTGACCACCGGGGTGGCCCGTCCCTCCTGGCGCACGTCCTCCACGACAGCCAGCCGCAAGCGGGTGAGCCCTTCGGCCCAGGCGACCCGCGCGCCCCACACCCCGAGCCGCAGGCCCGACGGCGAGACGGGCTCGATGGCGAAGGGCAACAGCAGCCGAGCCGCCTCCAGCGGCAGCCGCTCCCGGCCGACGCTCGTCGTCCAGGCGCCCCTCTGCCAGGACAGCGTCGCTTCCTCCACCGCCCAGTCGACGTCGCCCACCTGGGCTTCTCCGCCCTTGCTCACGGTGACGGGCAGCGTGGGGGCGGCAGCGAGGTGCCATCCGACGGGTCCCGATCCCCCGGCCACCTCGACGCGGGAGTCGAGGACGAGCCGGTGGGGCGAGTGGGACGAGACCGTGGCGGCAAGGCCCACCTCGCCGGCCGGGCGCCATTGGACCTCTGCGGCGCGCCCGGGGCCCACCGGCGCCAGCGTGACTCCAGCGACCAGGCCGACCGCCAGGGCAAGGAGGCCCCGGGCTCGCCGGAGGACGAGTCGGGTCGCCCTAGCGGCGCTCATCGGCGACGATCCTCCCGTCCTCGAGGCGCACGACCCGATCGACCCGCTCCAGCAGGCGAGGGTCGTGCGTGCTGAAGACGAAGGTAATGCCCAGCTCTCTGTTGAGCTTTCGCATGTGGTCGATGAGCGCCAACCCCGACTCGGTGTCCAGGTTGGCCGTCGGCTCGTCGGCCAGGATGACCCGGGGCCGGCCCGCCAGCGCCCGGGCCACCGCCACCCGCTGCTGCTGGCCGCCGGAGAGCTGATTGGGGCGCCGGTTGGCCAGCTCGGCCATCCCCAGGCTGGCGAGGGCCTCCAGGGCTCGACGCTCCCGCTCCCGGCGCCCCACGCCCCGCAGCTCCAAGACGAAGGCGGCGTTCTCCAGCGCGGAGAGGACCGGCAACAGGTTGTAGGACTGAAAGACGAAGCCGATCTCCTGCAAGCGCAGCCTGGCCAGGCGGTCCCGGCTCAGCGTGTCGAGCCGGGTGGATCCGAGCCACACTTCCCCCGAGGTGGGACGGTCCAGCCCTCCCAGCAGATTGAGGAGGGTCGTCTTGCCGCTGCCCGACGGGCCCGCGATGGCGGTGAACTCCCCTGCCTCGATGTCCAGGTCGAGCCCGCGCAGCGCCGGCGTCTCCACCCCGTCGGCCCGATACGTCTTGCGGAGCTGTCGCGCTCGCAGAAGAGCCGACACCGGTTCTCTCCTCCCCTACCCCTTCATGCACCGGGCTGTCTCATGCCCGAAAGCGCATGGCTTCGACGGGCTCCAGCCGCGCGGCCACCCAGCCCGGCCACAGCGCTGCCAGCAGAGCCGTCGCCAGCGTCAACGCCACCGTCACCACCACGTCCGCCGGCTCCAGGCTGAGGTACAGCACGGTCGGGAGCCCCCAGCGCTCGAGGTCGTAGTACGGCAAGGTGAAGCCGCCAGCAAGCGCCGCGACCGTGGCCAGCCCCAGCGCCAGGCCCACCGCGCCACCGGCGACGGTCAACAGCAAGCTCTCGAGCACGACCATCCCCATCACCCGCGCACGGCTGGCGCCCAGAGCCAGGATGGTGCCGAATTCCCGGATCCGCTCCATCAGGCTCAGGTAGACGTTGTTGAGCACCAGCAGGCCCGCCATGACGAAGAAGAGGGCGTTGACGACGACGGTCATCGGGCGGACCATCTCGACGAGGCTCGCGGCGGCCGGATTGAGGGTGCGCCAGGTCTCCACCACCAGGGGGCGCCCGGTGGCGGCACCGCCTTCTACCACCAGCGCCAGGGCATCCCGCATGGGTTCGACCAGCGGGTCATCGGCCAGCTTGACGATGCCGACGTCGATCTCCAGCCGCGTGGCCGCTCCCGGCGCGGCCATCTCCTGCAGAGCGATGAGGGGCATGTAGGCCGCTCGCACCTCCAGCGCCGGGTCGGGCAGCCCGACGATGCCCACCACCCGGAAGGCACCCGCCCCCAGGCCCTCGGTGCCGGGCGCGTACGCGTAGACCCAATCGCCGATGCCCACGTCGAGAGCCCGTGCCAGCGCCGCACCCAGCACGATCGCGTCGGGCTCATCGGCGTCGTACCAGCGTCCCTCCCTCAAGCGCCCCTCCAACCACCTGGGCGGCGCCTGCCCCGCCAGCACCACGCCCCTCGAGCGGCTCTCGCCCGACAACAGCGCCGGCACTTCCAGCACGGGCTCGACCCTGGCCTGGGGCAACGCCTCCTGCACCTGCCGGACGAGGCCTGCCGCGTCGGGCACCAGCAGGCTGCGCAGCTCGTGTCGGTCCCGCCAGTCGGCCACCCGGATCTGCAGGTGACCGCCCTGCTCGATCAGCCGCTGGTACATGCCGGTCCCTGCGGCCCCGACGAGGCCGAAGTAGACGAGGGCCAGCCAGACGACGGCGCCGACCGCCGTCGCCACCGCAAGGCTCCGCCCTCTGCGACGCCACACGTTGCGCCAGGCCAGCGCTATCACGGCCGACCGCCCGCCCTCCCGTCATCCAGTGGGACCGGGCAGCCACCCTCCAGCGCCTGCAGCGTGAAACATGCCGACGGCGGCGAGATCCCGAAGCGGTAGCGGTCGTAGACCATCACGGTGCGGTGGCCCTCCCGCAAGAGGTCCTCCACCGTGACCCGCGTCGGCACTCGGTATCCCTCAGCCTCGACGTAGTCCTCGAAGAGGATCCGGCGCACAGGCTGTCCCCGCTGGTCGAAGAAGAGCATGACCTGCGGCGTGTGGTGAGGCAGCGCGGCACTCAGGTGCACCTCACCGTAGGGCGTCGGGGCACCGGGACGGGGCACCAGCCTCAGCGTGACCTCCCGGTCGGTGCGCGCCAGGATCTCGGCCTCGTAGTCGGACTCGGCGTCTCGCCCCGACAGATCGCTGTAGGAGAGGTCCGATCCGAGGAAGCGGTCCGTCTTGCCGCTGGGCGGCAGCCGCAGCGTGCGCCGGAGCCTCGGCACGTAGATCCAGAGGTTGTCGCCGTCCCGCAAGAAGGCCTGGCCCGCCTCCCGGGGAGGCTCGGTCACCCGCATCAGCGCGCGCTCCCGTCCATCCGACACGATCTCGAGCCGGTAGCGGGTCTCGCTGTCGCCCCGCCAGACCGACAGCACCAGCGTCGCTGCCATCCCACCGCCCCTCATGTTGTCGAGGATGGCGTCCAGCACGTCCTCGGCGTCATCCGCGGGTGCCTCCGCGGCCCGTGCCACTCCGGCTCCGGTCAACGGCTCCATGACCACCGCGGCCATCCCGACGAGCACGCTCGCCATCGCCAGCCACGCCGTGACTCGCATTGCCATCGCCTGTGCTCCGCCCCCTACTCGGATCTCAGCGCCCGCGCGGGATCCAGCGCTCGCACCCGTCGCACCGGCCCCAGCAGCGCGAAGAGGACCGCCATCGCCACGGTGCTGGACGCATACAGCGCATAGGCCGGCCGCGTCACCGTGTAGACCTCCTCGGGGACACCCAACTGGGCGAAGAGAGCACCGTACGACTGGCCCAAGATCGGCCCCAGGATGTTGTACCGCTGCATCAGCGCAGTCAGGGCGAAGCCTCCCGCCAGCCCGGCCAGCCACCCGAGGGCGCTGGCGAGGACGGTCTCCCAGACCACCATGGTCGAGACCTGGCGCGGGCTCATCCCCACCGCCATCATCACGCCGAACTCCCGGGTGCGCTGCAGGACGCTGACCACCACCGTGCTCACGACGGCCAGGGCGGCGAAGACCGAGAGAAAGAGCCCGATGACCACCACCTCGGCCCGGCCGGATCGCAGATCCGCCCAGAGGCTTCCCATCCGCTGGCGAAGCCCGTAGGCCCCGATGCCGGATGGCAGCACGCCGCTCAGCGAGGCCGCCACCGACTCCTCCTGGCCGCGGGGCACGTCCAGGGCCACCTCGGTGCCGGTGGTCACGCCCGTCAGGCGCCGGGCGTCGTCCAGATGCACCCAGACCAGGGTCTCGTCGAGGCTCGACAGCCCGGTGCGGGCCAGCCCCACCACCAACAGCCCCGCCGCCTGCGGGCCGGCCAGCGACGCGGTGTCCACCACGACCCGCTCGCCCAGCCGCACGTCGAGCCGCTCGGCCAGCCCCGCTCCCAGCACGGCCTCGCCCGGTGCCTCGAGCATCCGGCCCTCGACGATCCGGTCCGGCACCAGGCTGACGGCCGGCTCGGCCGCCGGGTCGACGCCCCGGGCCTCCGTGCCCATCGAGGCGTACGGAGAACTGACGAGCACCGGAAACGTCAGCCGCACCGCGACGCCCCGTACCGAGGGATGGGCGCGCACCGTCGCCAGGAAGTCCAGGTCCGGCAAAGCGTGTTGGGGGTCGGGGTCCTCCTGGTACGCCGGGGTCGTGATCAGCACCGGGGCGCTGAGCAGGCGGCCCTGGTTGACCAGGATGGAGTCGATGAAGCCGTCGGTGAAACCCCAGAAGAAGACGATGACCAGGGTCGCATAGGCGACCGCCAGCCCCAGCAGGATCGTGCGGCGGGGATGCCGCCACAGATTGCGCCAGGCGAGGCGGATGAGGATCACCTCACGCCCTCCCGTCCCCTTCTTTCCATTCGCCCGTTTCCCAGCGGCGTTGGATGCGCTCGAGCTCACGCTCGAAGAATGCAAACAGCACGCGAGCTGCCTCGAGGCGCTCCCGGCGGGCCGCAGGGGCATCTTGCATCGTGGCCAGCCCTCGCTCCAGCAGTTGCCGAAAGCGCCTCATAGCCTCGACCCGAATGCCGATGATGGTCGTGCCGAAGGTGTCGGGCCGCAAGCGGAAGTACACGCCGCGCTCGCCCGGACGAGCCACTCGCTCGATGATGCCCATGTGAAAGAGCGCGCGCGTGGCCATGCTGATGGAAGCCTTGCTGACGAGCAGCGCGCGAGCCAGGTCGGCCGATGACTGCTCGGGCGGGTCGCATACCAGCAACCATCCGATGACTCTGCCCATCATGCGACTCGCGCCGTACTGCTCGAAGAGGAGCCCCATCTCCTCGACGACCGACATCAGGGCTCCGCTGTCGGGCTCCATGGCGCCTCCCCCACCTCGAGGGCCTTCCCATGTACATGCTAGACCGTTCACTTCGTTCAGTCGATCCTAAACGGTTAAGTCACATTGCAGTCATCACGACTCTCATCGGCTCGGGGTCGTCGACGGATGGGGGCCGTCGGGGCGTCCGCGCGTCACGTCACGGCCGGTAGAGCCGCTCCTGCACCGCCTCGACGGTCAGGCCCTGGATGAAGAAGAGCTTGTGGCGAGAGGTGGCGCCCCGGGTGAGGACGACGGCCGACCGCGGGACGCCCAGCCGCTCGGCCAGGAAATCCCGTGCCGCCTCGTTGGCACGGCCGTCGACCGGCGGAGCGGCGATCCTGAGCCGCAGAGCGTCGCCCTGGAGGCCCGCCACCTCGGAGCGCGCCGCCCCCGGTTGCAGCCGCACCGCAAGCAGCACCCCGCCCTTCGTGGGGCGTGCGAAGGCGGGTGCCGGATCACGCTGGTCGGACACGCACAGCCCCCCTGCGACGAAGTCCGCCTCGACCTGACGGGGTCGGAGTGGCCTCGGCGCCTGCGCGACGTCCCCGACCCCCTACCCCAGTGCCTGGGCCTGCCGCCAGATGGGCTCCCACTTGGGGCCGAGCCGGGCCGCCAGGTCGATGGCCGCCACCAGGCTCTCTTCCCGGGCGATGCCCTGCCCGGCGATGTCGAAGGCCGTCCCGTGGTCGACGGAGGTGCGGATGACGGGGAGCCCCACCGTCACGTTGACGCCCTCGTCGAAGAAGAGGCTCTTGAAGACCGCGTGGCCCTGGTCGTGATACATCGCCACCACGAACCGAAAGTCCCCGCGAGCCGCCCTGGGGAAGAGCACGTCCGCGGGCAAGGGGCCCACGGCCGGGATCCCCTCCCGTCGGGCGGTCTCCACCGCCGGAGCGAGGATGTCTCGCTCCTCGGTGCCGAAGAGGCCCCCCTCCCCTGCGTGGGGGTTGACGGCAGCGACGGCGACGGGCTGGTCGCCTTGCCCCAGGGCCTCCGCCAGCAGGTGCGCGAGCCGGATCTGCCCCAACACCCGATCGGTCGTGAGGAGGTCGAGGGCCTGGCGCAACGAGACGTGGGTGGTGACGTGGAAGACGAAGAGCCCTCGGGCCGACAGCACCAGCGAGTAGCGGGTCACGCCGAAGGCCTCGGCCAGCAGCTCGGTGTGGCCGGGATAGCGGTAGCCGGCTCGATGCATGGCCTCCTTGTTGAGCGGGGCGGTAACGATGCCGGCCACGCGCCGCTCCCGGGCCAGCGACGCCGCCGCCTGCACGTACATGACCGCGCCGCGCCCGGCCTCCGCCGACAGCCGGCCCGGCTCCACCGGGCCGAGGGACGGGCCCGGCTGCAGCACCGGGATCGTGCCGGGCGGAGGGTCCCCCACCTCCTCCGGCGAGGCGATCGGTCGCACCGAGGGCTGCACGGCGCTCTCACCGGCCGGCCAGAAGCGCAGGTGGCGCTCCATCACCCCCACGTCCCCGATCACCAGGGGACGACACGCCGCCCGCACGTCCGACCGCGCCAGCGCCTTGACGATGATCTCGGGGCCGATGCCGGCGGCGTCGCCCATGGTGATGGCCAGCAGGGGTCGCTCGTCTACCCTCATCGCCACGTCACCCACTCGCCTCGGCCTGGGCCCGCCCCTCAGGGCAGCCCGGCCAGATAGGTCGCTGCCTGCACCAGGGCGTCGGGCCCGCCGAATCCTCCCGCCTTGGTCACGATTCGAAGCCCCGGGCGCTTGCCTCCATGCACCACCCCGAAGGGGATGCCCGGCAGCACCTCCGACACGAGGTCGATCCCGTCGGCCTCCAGCAGGTCCAGGAGCGCCTGCGCCGTGTCGCCGCCGGTCACCACCACGCCGGCCAGGGGCGCCTCGTCGAGCGCGGCCACCGCCACGGTGCCCAGCGCCTCGGCCACCCGGCGCGCCACCTGTCGGGGCTCCATCCCTCGGGCCGCCCCGGCCCCCCGCGCCGCCTCGACGTCCGCCGGCTCGCCCGGGGTGGTGAGCACGACGGTCCGACCTGCCGACGCCGCCTGTCGCACCCGCTCCCTGGCGCGGTCGACGATCCGCTGCCAGGAGGCCTCGTCCTGCACGGCAGCGGCGACGTCCACCGATACGATCTCGGTCTCCCTCGACCCGCCGAGGCGGGCCATTTGCTCTCGGGAGACCGGGTTGACCGACCCCACCATCACCAGCACGACCCGCCCGCCGGGACCTCCCGGCTGGCCTGCGCCCGCTCGTGCCGTGGCCAGCTGCCGGGCCAGCGGACGGGCCAGTCCGGCCGAGCCGACCAGGAGCACGCTCTCCCCCATGGGCTTGACCGCCTCGACGATCGTCTCCAGGTCGGCGTCGCCGACGGCATCCACGGTCACGAGGCAGCCGCCGTCCCGGCGCAGCGTCGCCAGGTGCTCGCCCAACCGCCGGGCGCCCTGCTCGACCACGCGGAGATCCACATGATGGACGGGTCGGCGGCTCTGCGACGCCAGGAGCGCTGGCAGGAAACTCTCCCGTACGGGCGCCACCGGGTCCCGCCCGATGGCCGTCCGCGCCACGGGCTGGCCTCCCACCAGCAGATGGCCCCCCACGACGGCCCTCCCGTTGTCCGGGAAGGCGGGACAGACCACGGCCATCGCCAGGTCGAAGACGTCCATCACGGCGTCCACCTCGGCGCCGACGGGCCCCCGCATGGTGGAGTCGATCTTCTTGTAGATGGGCCGAGCCTCCACGGCCCGCAGCCGGGCCGCGGCCCTGGCCACCGCCTCGTAGGCCGCCTCGGGGGCGAGGGCCCGACTCTCCGTGTTGATGACGATGACGTCGGCGCCTTCCACCGACGGGGCGCTCCAGTCGCCCATCAGCGCACGGGTGCGCAACCCCGCCCGGGCGAACTGCACGCCCGTGTCGCCCGCCCCCGTCAGGTCGTCGGCGATGACGGCGTACATGTCACGCCTCTCTGCCACGGCCCCCGCCTCCTAGGCTCCGGCTCCGGCAGGCTGACCCGGCGCGCCTCGCTGGAGCCTCCGGTGGAGGTAGTGGGTGATGAGCGGGGTGACGATGGCCGTAATCAGCACAGCGGCAGCGACCTGCGCCGTCGCCACCGCCACGAAGGGGGAGAACGACGCATCGGCCTGGGCCACGATGGCCGGCGTCGCCACGGAGTTGCCAGCCGTGGTGCCGGCGGCGAACCCGACGGCGCTGCGCTCGCCCAGCAACCATCGGTAGGCCCAGTACGTCAGCGCTCCCGTCACCAGCGAGACCAGCAGACCCAGCCAGATCCCCGTCACGCCGCCGACCGCCAGGGAGCGCAGGTCGATGCCGGCGCCCAGTGCGAAGGCGAAGAACGGCACCGTGATGGCGGAGGCCGGCTTCATCATGTCGGCGAACTTGGCGTCCAGGTTGCCGAGCACGAAGCCGATGACGAACGGCAGGACGGCGGCGACGATGTACACGAAGGGAATGGCGCCCAGCCCGCTCAGCCCCAGGAAGACCAGGGTGAAGAAGGGGCCGTCGTTGAGAGCGCTGGCGATGTAGGCGCCACGGTCCTCCTCGTCGCCGTACTGCGCCGCCAGCGCCAGCCACAGCCCGCCGTTGGAGTTGATGAAGGCCACCATGGCCGCCAAGAGCGAGATGCCCAGGATCCCCTCGCGGCCGAAGGCGTACCCGTAGGCGATGACGAGCAGCGCCGGCACCACGGTCTTGGCCAGCAGCACCACACCGGTCTTGGCCAGCACCCGACCGCTCTGGCGCAGGTTGATCTGCGCGCCGGTCGCCAGGATCAGCAGCGCGATGAGAGGCAAAGCGCCGTCGCGAAACAGCGCCGACGTGAAGGAACCCAGGCCCAGGAAACCCGGCCAGAAGGTGCGGACCAGCGAGCCCAAGAGCAACGGGATCAACATCATGCCGCCGGGCACCCGCTGCAGGGTGTCGACGATCGGGACCCGTCCCATGACAGCTGCGCCTCCTCGCATCGCAGGTGGTGCAAGGACCCCCTGCTCTTATCCGGCGGCCTCCTTGCCGCCCCCAGGTAATGTGAGCCGGACGGGCTTTCGAGATGAACGGGCGGCGCCCCTGCCCATCCGGGCCGTCGAGCGCCGCCTCGCGGTGCCGTGCAGGTCCGATGCCTACCCTGCGGCTACGCTCACGGCTCGATGCGGGTGCCGAGCACCTCCAGGAACTTGGCCAGCCACTGAGGGTGGGCCGGCCAGGCCGGCGCCGTCACCAGCTTGCCGTGGACGTGGGCCCGGTCCACGGGCACCTCCACCCACTCGCCCCCTGCCGCCGTCACGTCCGGCCCAACAGCCGGATAGCCCGTGCAGGTGCGGCCCTTGAGCACGCCCGCGGCCGCCAGCACCTGCAGCCCGTGACAGACGGCGGCGATGGGCTTGTCGGCCTCGGCGAAGTGTCGGACGATGCGCAGCACGTCGGGATTGAGGCGGATGTACTCGGGAGCGCGCCCGCCCGGGATCACGAGTGCGTCGTACTCCTCCGGCCGCACCTCGTCGAACGTCGCGTTGAGGGTGAAGTTGTGGCCCGGCTTCTCGCTGTACGTCTGGTCGCCCTCGAAGTCGTGGACGGCCGTGCGCACCTTGTCGCCTGCCTTCTTGCCCGGGCAGACGGCATGCACCGTGTGCCCGACCATCTGCAGAGCCTGGAAGGGCACCATCACCTCGTAGTCCTCCACGAAGTCCCCCACCAGCATCAGGATCCGCTTGGCCGCCATGGCCATCCCCCTTCCCTGGTGCCGCGATGGGTACCCGGCGCTGCGCCGGGTGGCGTGCAAGCGCCTCCAGTATAGCGCCTCAGCCGGAGGACTCCACCTCGGCTCTCGACGAGAAAAGGTCCGGGAAGTCCGCTCGGAGGCGAAGTGCGGCCAGATCCTTGGCCTTGGCCTCCACCATCACGTCCAGGTCGCCCAGGGAGGCTGCGTGCCGCAAGAAGTCCTCCACGAAGGCCGGGTCGACGTAGTCGGCGTGGGCCCTGCGCTCGCGCTCGCCCCTGGGACTCGAGACGTGCACCTT
>DATCKA010000135.1:0-4287 GCA_036562495.1 Limnochordales bacterium | reverse complement strand
CCCGCGTTTTCACCCCTCGCCGCCTTTGCCGCGCTGCTCGCAACGCAGAAGCTGCCACCCGGTCACCGTCGGTGAGCGCCTGCCTGTAGTGGCGCTCGGTCGTAGTCGGGTCCGCGTACCGGAGGGGCCTCAAGAGCGTGGTGTTGCGGCCGGCGGATAATTGACCCTGGAGCCGGCTGGAAATGACCCACCCCCCAACGAACCCTCTGCTCCGAACTCGACGCCAACGGGTTCGGAGGTGCAGGGGTTGCTGGAGGGTGGAAAGGTGAAAGAGATTCACGCGTTGCGCAAGGATAACCGGTCGATCCGGGAGATTGCCGAGTGCCTGCACATCTCCCGCAACACGGTGCGCAAGTACCTACGCCATCCGGGGCTGCCCGAGCCCAAGCCCCGGCCGCCTCGCCCGTCGAAGCTAGCGCCCTACCACGAGTATATCAGACGGCGCATGCTGCAGGACGGCGTCACCAACAGCCAGGTGCTGCTGCGGGAGCTGCGAGCCATGGGCTATACGGGCGGGCGCACCATCCTCAAGGACTTCATGAAGCCGCTGCGGCCGCCCCGGCCCGCTCCGGCCACGGTCCGCTTCGAGACGGAGCCGGGCGAGCAGGCCCAGGTCGACCTCACCGCCGTGACCCTCGTGCGAGCGGACGGTACGACCCAGCCGTTGTGGGCCTTCGCCATGGTGCTGGAGTGGTCACGGGCCGGTTACGTGGAGTTCATGGCCAGGGCGGACCTGCCGAGCTTCCTTCGGGCGCATCTGCACGCCTTCGAGCACTTCGGCGGGGTGCCCCGACGCGTGCTCTACGACCATACCAAGTTGGTCGTGAACGGCCGCGACCAGCAGGGCCAGCCCGTCTGGAATCTGCGCTTCTTGGACTTCGCGTTGCGGACAGGCTTCGACGCCCGGCTTTGCCGGCCGTACCGGGCCCAGACGAAGGGGAAGGTGGAGCGCTTCCTGCGGTACGTGCAGGAGAACTTCGTCCCCTCCGCCCGGCCCGTTGACCTCGAGGACCTCAACCGTCAGGCCCGGCTGTGGTGCGTCCACGTGGCCGATGCCCGCATCCACAGCACCACCCACGAGCGGCCGGCCGACCGACTCGTGCGGGAGCGGCCAGCTTTGCAGCCCCTGCCGCCCCCCGAGCGCGTGGCCATCTTCTTGCGGGAGAGCCGCAAGGTGGGCCGGGACGGCTTCGTCATCTGGCAAGGCAGCGCCTACGGGGTGCCCTGGCCCTACGCCGGCCAGGAGGTGCAGATCCAGGCCGCTGAGGACTGGGTGGAGATCTGGGCGGGCTCCGAGCGCATCGCGGTGCATCCTCGTGCTCATGCGCCGGGGCAGCGCTTCGCCCTTCCCCACCAGTGGGAGGGGCTGCAGGCTCCCACCCCGCTACGGCGGCGCGGGCCGGTCATCTTTCAGGTGCCGGACGTGGGCGTGGAGGTACGGCCCCTTTCGGTCTACGAGACGCTGGTCGGGGCGGTGAGCGGCCATGGTGGCCATTGAGCAGGCCCGTCACTACCTTGAGAGCCTGGGGCTGGCCAGCGCGGCGGCAGTGCTGGATCAGCGCCTCGATCAAGCGGCGCACCGGCAGGTGTCCTATGCGGAGTTCCTGGCGGACTTGCTGGCGGTGGAGGCGACGGCCCGCCGGGAGCGCTACCTCAAGACGCGGACCCGCCTGGCCCACCTGCCGTTTCACAAGACCCTGGAGGCGTTCGACTTTCGCTTCCAGCCCTCCATCGACGAGCGGCAGGTGCGGGAGCTGGCGGAGCTGGCCTTCGTTCGAGAGGCGGCCAACGTGTTGTTCCTCGGTCCGCCCGGCGTGGGCAAGACGCACCTGGCGGTGGCGCTGGGGCTGAAGGCCATCGAGGCCGGCTACGGCGTCTACTTCGTGCGGGCCCACGACCTGGTCGAGGACCTGCGCCGGGCCATGGCCGAGCACCGGCTGGACCGGCGGCTGCGGATCTACCTGGCGCCCAAGCTGCTCATCATCGACGAGTTCGGCGTCTGGCCTTACGACCGCATGGCCTCGACGGCCCTGTTCACCCTGATCTCGGCCCGATACGAGCGGGGCAGCATCATCCTGACGTCCAACAAGGGCTTCGCCGAGTGGGGGGAGGTGTTGGGCGACACCGTCATCGCCACGGCCATCCTGGACCGCTTGCTGCACCACAGCCACGTCCTCAACATCCGGGGCGAGAGCTACCGGCTCCGGGAGAAGCGCCAGGCGGGGCTGTTTGCCTCGAGGGTGCTGGCGGAGCGGGACGGGAAGGCCGAACGCTAGCGGCGCCCTTGGTGCTACGCACCAAGGGGCTGGGTCCCTATCGCGACGCGGGTGGGTCAGTTACCAACCGGCCCCATGGGTCAGATCTAGGGCTCTCCCGCAAATGTGGTGAAGGTCCACAAGAAGACGGGTAGGAAAGAGACGCACACGCCTTCCTGCAAGGGGTGAAGGGAGTGTGCGATTCCCGTTCCTACCCGTGGACCAGTATACCATTCGTCTGGCTCGTGTCGACGATGAGGTCCTCGTGTTGGTGGTGGGGCGTCGAGCGGCACGCGCCGCATGCCCGGACTGTGGGCGCTGGAGCCGACGTCTTCACTCGCGGCGGTGGCGAACCGTCTTGGACGTGCCGGTGGGAAGCCGATCGGTTCGGCTACGGCTTGTGGTGCGCCGTTTCTTCTGTACGGAGCCGGCATGCCCAAGGACCACCTTCACGGAGCCGTTCCCGCACCTGGTGGGACGCTATGCCCGGCGAACCGCCCGGCTTGAGCGTCTCTTGGGCCGGTTGGCGCTGGCCATGAGTGCCGAGGCCGGCTCCCGCATCGCTCGGACCCTGGGGATCCCGGTCAGCCCGGATACCTTGGTGCGCCTGGTGATGCGGATCCCCCTGCCTCCCGTACCCCCGGTTCGCGTGCTGGCGGTCGACGATTGGGCCTGGCGAAAGGGGCATCGCTACGGGACCATCCTGTGCGACCTGGAGCGCAGGCGGCCGGTGGACCTCCTCCCCGACCGATCCCCCGAGACACTTGCGGCGTGGCTGAGCGCCCATCCGGGCGTCCAGATCGTCGTCCGCGACCGCTCGGAGGCCTATGCACAGGGGATCCGCCGGGGAGCGCCCGATGCGCTCCAGGTGGCCGACCGGTGGCACCTGCTCAAGAACCTGGGCGAGGTGCTGGAGCGCTACTTCCAGACGCTCCGCCTGCCGCCCATGGAAGCGGCGCCGTCCCCACCGGCCGCGCCGGTGGCGCCCGGGCCGACCCCGGCGGCGACCCCTCGGGCAACCCCTCGCCGTCGTGCTCTGGAGCAGGCCGCTCGCCGGCAGCGCCGGCGCGAGCGCTACGACCAGGTTCGGGCCCTCCATGCGCAGGGGCTTGGGATCCGGGAAATCAGCCGACGCCTGCACCTCAGCCGGGTGACGGTGCGGCGCTATCTGACCAGCTCGACGGTGCCTGGCACGGGGCCTCGCCGCAGGCGCCCGAGCCAGCTCGATCCGTACCGGAGCTACATCCTCGAGCGATGGGAGCAGGGGTGTCGCAATGCCCGTGCCCTCTATCGGGAGTTGCGGGCTCTGGGCTACCCGGGCGGCCGCTCTCGGGTCGCCGAGGTCGTCACCGCCCTGCGCCGGTCGGTAGGCTTGTCGAAGGAGGCACCGCCCGCCGTGCGCTCCGTGACCCCTCGGCAGCTGGGGCGATGGCTCTGGCAGGCCCCGGACCGTCGCTCCCAGGCCGAGCGGGCCTACCTGACCTCCCTGGCCGAAACCGACGCCCACTTTGCCAGGGTGTGGCTCCTCGCTGAGGAGTTCGCCCAGATGGTGCGCCAGCGTCGCGCCGACACCCTGGCCGCCTGGATCGACGCAGTCAAGCAGGAGAAGGTGCGTCCTTTGACGGGCTTCGCCCATCGTCTCGAACAGGACTTCCAGGCGGTGTATGCGGCGTTGCGTCTGCCCTGGAGCAACGGCCCCACGGAAGGGTGGATTCACAAGCTGAAGGCCATCAAGCGCATGATGTACGGTCGGGCAGGACTGGACCTGCTGCGCCACCGGCTCCTTTCCTGCACCTGAGGTCGCTCCGGTTCACCACATTTGCGGGAGAGCTAGATCTAGACCAGCCTTGACAGCAGAAGCGCTCCGGTCGACCGCAGCACCACCAGCTCCCGCGGGATTACCAGAACAGCGCACCACGGCGCAGAAGCCGCGTCGATCGGCGGCAGAGCGCGGAACTGCTTCAGACGCCTCTGACCGCAAACGCACTCGGGGCAGGAGGAGCTTGGCGAGGTTTGCCGAACCATCCCGGCG
>DATCKA010000085.1:0-2001 GCA_036562495.1 Limnochordales bacterium | reverse complement strand
CGTCCGCACCGCCTTGAGGGCTTCGGCGCGGGAGTAGCCCAGGGAGATGAGGGCCTCCACCGCGTCCCGCGAGCCCGGGTGACGGGCCCCATCCAGCCTCGCGGCGCGGCCGGCGGCCGCGGTCACCTCGTCGGCGCCCTCGGCGCCCAGCAGGTCCCGGGCCTTCTCGGCGAGCTCGACGCAGAGGCGTTCGGCGGTGCGGCGCCCGATCCCTGGCACCCGCTGGAGGGCGTCGGTGTCGGAGGCGGCCAGCGCCCCCAGCAGGCGCTGGGGCTCGAAGGTGGACAGCGCCGACAGCGCCAGGCGAGGCCCCACCCCCGAGGCCTGCATGAGCAGCTCGAAGACCCGCAGCTCCTCCAGCGTGGCGAAGCCGAAGAGCTCGATGGCGTCCTCCCGCACCCGGGTGTGCACCCAGAGGCTGACCGGCTCGTGGCGGGACGCCTCGGCCAGCGCCTGGCGGGTCGAGAGGGGGATGGCGAGCCGGAAGCCCACGCCGCCCACGTCGACGATGGCCTCCGTCAGCTCGAGGGTGTCGATGTGGCCCCGCAGCTTGCGGATCATGCCGGCTGCCTCCGCCCGATCCCTGGCCGACCGCTCACGACCCCACCCCGGCCCTCATGGCCTCCGCCCTCACGGCCCGGCCCTCACGCGCCGACGACCGGCGCGTCGGCCTGGTAGGCCGCGCACAGCGCCACCGCCAGCGCGTCGCCCTCGTCGGGCGCCAGAGGGCGGCGCAGGTGGAGCAGGTGGCGCACCATGTAGGCGACCTGGTGCTTGTCCCCCCGCCCCTGGCCGGTGATGGCCAGCTTGACGGCCTGGGGGGTCAGTTCCACCACTCGGGCGGCCGCCTGAGCCGCCGCCAGCAGCACGATGCCCCGCGCCTCGCCCACCATGATGGCGGAGCGGCGGTTGCGATTGACGAAGAGCTGCTCGACGGCCACCACGTCGGGCTCGTGGGTGCCGAAGAGCTCCGCCAGCGCCCGGTAGAGCGCCAGCAGCCGCTGCTCGATGGGCTCGCCGGCCTCGGTCTCGATGGTGCCCGAGGCCAGCACTTCCCAGCGTTCGCCGGCGCCCCTTATGATGCCGTAGCCCGTGCGGGCCAGGCCCGGGTCGACGCCGGCGATGACGAGGGCGCCGGTGGTGCCGTTGCCGCCGCCGGCGCTCGCAGGCTCCCTCAAGCCTGCAGGGCCTCCATCACCTCGTCGGGGATGTCGAAGTTGGCGTGGACCTCCTGCACGTCGTCGTGGCTCTCCAGGGCGTCGACCAGGCGCAGCACCCGCTCGGCGTCGGGGCCCTCGAGGCTGACGGTGGTCTTGGGCACCATGGTGAGCTGGGCCTCCTGGCAGTGGTACCCCCGCTGCACGAGGGCGTCCCGCACCCGGGAGAGGGCCGACGGGGCGCAGATCACCTCGTAGCCGGCCTGTCCCTCCAGCGGCCGCACGTCGTCGCCGCCGGCCTCGGCCACGTCCAGGATGAGCTGCTCCTCGTCGATGGAGCCGCCCGCCTCGCCGGGCACCACCACCAGCCGCCCCCTGGGCTCGAACTGCCAGGCCACCGCCCCGCTCTCCGCCATGCTGCCGCCGTGGCGGCTGAAGAGGTGGCGGATCTCGCCGGAGGTACGGTTGCGGTTGTCGGTCATGGCCATGACCAGGATGGCGACCCCGCCGGGCCCGTAGCCCTCGAAGATGGCCTCTTCGTAGTTGGTGCCCTCCTCCTGGCCCACCGCCCGGCGGATGGCCCGCTGGATGTTGTCCATCGGCATGTTGGCCTCACGGGCCTTGTCGATGGCCAGCCTCAGCTTGAAGTTGGCTTCGGGGTCCGGCCCGCCCTGGCGGGCGGCTACCATGATCTGCCGGGTCAGCTTGGCGAAGAGCTGGCCCCGGCGGAAGTCTTCCTTCATCTTGGTGTGCTTGATGTTGGCCCACTTGGAGTGACCGGCCATCGTCTTACCCTCGCCCTCGCACCCGGGGTGCGTCGCGCGCGACACAGCGGGCGCCGCCG
>DATCKA010000058.1:0-1817 GCA_036562495.1 Limnochordales bacterium | reverse complement strand
CCACCACGCCGTCCACCGAGCCCGGGCGGCTTTCGACTACCGGACGCTCAGCTTTCGCTTCCCCTCGGGCCTCGAAGAGCCATTGCGACTCAACTTCCACCTCAAAGCCGCCCGGCCGCCGAGGAGCGCCTAAAGCCAACCGAGGCGGGGGCTATAGTCCTTTGGCCGTCCGTTTCCTCCACGTCGTAAGCCCGACACGAGTTCTTCACCCGAGCAGCCTCGGCTTGCCCAGCAGTGCCCGCAAAGTCATGATCTTGCCCGCGTGGTAGCCCCGATGGAACAGGTGAAATACCAGCTGACTCGAGAGCGGCGCCGTTTGGCCGGAGGACGTGATGACAGGGCGGCCTAGGTCTGTGGCGCACAGCTTGACGAGCTCCTCGTTGGCCTTCCGCAGGAGCGCCATCACGCTCTCCATCGTGGGCAGCGGCCCCTCGCCCGACGCGCCCTTCGCGAAGAGCGCCTCCCATCCAAGGGGGATGTCGACAGAGTGGCCGGCCCAGCAGGCCAGCTGGGCGTCGAAGACCGCGACGTGCCCGATCTGCCACACCACCGGGGCCAGGCCCTGCGGCCGGGCGGACATCTCCTCCTCGTCCATGTCCTTGACCAAGCTCTGCAGGCCTTCCGCGCTCGTCTGCAGCATCCACCGCAGGGCATCGCTTGCCGGGTCGTGGGGAGTCGGGAGGGTAGTCATCGTCATCGAAGCCTTGCCCCCTTCCGAGGCCCGCCCAGAGGCGACCGAACGGTGGCGATGCTGCTGCAAAGAGAAGGCAGGAATGAGAAGCGGGGTCACTGAACGCAACCGACCAGGCCCGGCCCCTGAAAGAAGAGCCCCCGTGAAGGGGGCTTCTTTGGTGGGGTAGTGGCCGTCATTGGCAAACTCACTGGCAAGGGCGCACACTTGCCAATGACGGGGTCCGGCAAACCCTTGTCGTTAGTGGCAGGGGCGGCAGGACTTGAACCCGCAACCGCCGGTTTTGGAGACCGGTGCTCTGCCAGTTGAGCTACGCCCCTGCGCCGGCACGAGTATAGCATGGTCCAGAGCAGGCGCGCAACGCCGGCCCGGGGCTGCGACCGACGTCGCGACGGCCGGCAGAGGCGCACGGGAGGGAGCGTCGAGCGTGATGTCGTCTCAGGCCCAACAGGACGATGCGCTGGCCATCCTCAAGGACGCCCGGACGGTGGCGGTAGTGGGGCTCTCGCCGGATCCATCGCGACCGAGCCACGTCGTCGCCAGCTACCTCAAGCGCCAGGGTTACCGCGTCGTCCCCGTCAACCCCACGGTTTCCGAGGTGCTGGGCGAGCGCAGCTATCCGGACCTGCGCTCGGTGCCGGAGCCGGTGGACGTGGTCGACGTCTTCCGTCGTCCCGAGCACGTGCCCGCGATCGTGGAGGAGGCCATCGCCATCGGCGCCAAGGCGGTGTGGCTGCAGGAAGGGGTCGTCCACGAGGAGGCCGCCCAGCGGGCCCGCCAGGCCGGGCTGCGCGTGGTCATGGACCGCTGCATGCTCAAGGAGCACCAGCGCTACCGCATGGCCGGGAGGTTGTGACGGATGGGAGCAGCGGCAGCCGGTGACCGGCCTGAGACCCGTGACGGCGAGGCACCGGCCATCCGGCCCTACGACTACGGCCGGCGGGCAGGCGTGCACTGGGTCAACTGGGCTCAGGTCGAAGAGCTGTGTCGCAGGCTCGCCGAGGGCCTGGCCGAGCGAGAAGTCGAGGCGGTGGTGGGGATCGCCCGGGGCGGCCTCGTCGCGGCGACTCTGGTGGCTCTGAGCCTGCGCCTCGATCTGTACCCGGTCGTCCTGACCCGGAGGGTG
>DATCKA010000046.1:0-1736 GCA_036562495.1 Limnochordales bacterium | reverse complement strand
GGCCCGGATGATCGGGTACGTGTCCGCCGTTCCCGCTGCGACCACCACAGAGCCGTCGCTGATCGGAACCACATGCTCGGGGCCGATTGCGAACGGCTCCGGGCAAAGGAACGTCAGCGTGCCCCGGCCGACGGTCACGATCTCTTCCAGGTTCGTGTCGCCGCTGAGGACCGCGTACCACGTCAGGTGCGGTTCGTCGTCGAACACCAGGGGCCGGGGTACGTTGTCGGGCCGCAGCCAGGCGGCCAGGGCGCGCACCCTGGACCGCAGGCTCTCCAGCGTGGACTCCGCCAGGATGATGTCCACCTGGATCTCTCGGGCGCCGTAGGCGAACCCCTGGTAGTAGACGCCCGGCCGGCCCGGGGTGTCCAGAGCCCGCGCTGTGACGGGCGGCAGAATGGACCGGCGCACGTCGGGCACCGAGTAGACGCCCATGGTCGCGCTGTGGACGCCGTTGTAACGGAATCCCCAGGCCATCAGTAGACCTCACCCCGCGCCCGGCTGACCCGCCGCTGGAGCTGGGCCATGGCCTCGTCCATGAAGGGGGCCGTGACCCGCGCAATCTCCCGCCCGTTCAGGTACACGGGCACCACGATGGTGATGGTTCCCCCGGCTGCCGCACCGGCCCCGGCCGCCGCCCCGGCCACGCCCACCGGCAGGGCCACGGCCTCGCCACCGGCCGCGATTTCCACCACCTGGCCCGCCAGGGCGCTCGCCGCCGACGCCACCAGACTCGCCTGCCGCTGAATCCCGGCCACGAGGCCGAGCACGATGTTGCGGCCGACGTCCATCATCACGCGGGAGGGCGACCGAATCCGCAGCTCCCGCTTCAACGTGGCCTGGATGGACCGGGCGATGCTGAGCATCAGCGCCTCGATCTCCTTCCGCTGCGCCGTCAGCCCGGTCAAAAAGCCCTTGGCGGCCTGCTTCCCGGCGTCGAACATGATGTCGGCTGCGGTCTGGCCCAGCCCCTGCGCCGCCGTGTTGATCTGCTTCTGCAGGGCGTTGATTTGGGCCACCGCGCCCGCCCCGCCGGCCACCAGGGCCGCCGCATACGCGCCCCCCTGCTCCACGCCCATGTCAATCAGCTGGCGCATCACGTCCTTGGACAAGCCCATGCGCTCCAGGATGCGGAGGTTGGAGGCAAAGGCCTTGATCTGCCGCAGCCGGTCGGACAGCGCCTGGATCACCCGATCCGCCGTGACCGGCCCTTCGCCGCCCAGGTTCAGGCTGCTAAGGGCGGCGTACTCCCGGGCCTTGGAGGCCACGTCGGTCGCCATCTTGTTGGCCTCGGCGATCTGCTGGGCGATAGCGTCACGCTGGGCGGCCAGCTTCTTCAGCCGGGCCGTGTTGGAGTCGAGCATCCGCAGCAGGCGCCGTTCCCGCGCACCGCCGAAGGCCTCGCGGATCAGCTTCGCCGCCTGCTCGGCCGCCTTCTTGATGTCGCTGGCCGAGCCGGTCAGGCCCTTGACCAGACCTTCGGCGATGAACTTCCCGTACCGGGCCATGAGGCGGCTGGGCGACCGGATACCAAAGAACCGCTCCAACGGGTCCGGGATGATCTTCTTCGCCCAGGCCAGGATCTTGCTGCGGAGGGTGCTGGTCATGTTGGAGATGCCGCGCCAAAGGCCCTCCGCGATATCCCGGCCGATGGACGCGACCCGGCCCACGGCCCCCTTCACCGCACTGACGATGCGGCTGCCCAGGGAGCTAAAGAAGGACACGGCCCGGTTGAT
>DATCKA010000040.1:0-4133 GCA_036562495.1 Limnochordales bacterium | reverse complement strand
TTGATGCCCATCAGGGCGACCAGCCGCAGCAGGCGCTGCACGGCCTCTGGCCGCAGCACGCCGTTTCGGGAGACGTCCACCATGATGCCGAGCATGCGAAACGGCGACGCCTCGGCGAACCCCTCGAGCCGCCCCCCGCCGCCGTAAGCGCCTTGAGCACCGCCGCCCCCTCCTGCCGCGCCTGCCGACGCCAGCTGCCCCAGGATGCGCCCGAGGGCCCGGAAGGCGGCCGCCCGCTGGCCGTAGGCGACCCGCAGCCGCCGTCCGCCGTCGAGCACCTCCACCGCCAGGGCCAGCCGGTCGCCCAACGCCGGGTCATGGGCGAAGAGGACGTCGACTGTTCTGACCGCGCCGGCCGGGGGCTCGCCCGCGCCGTCTGCCAGTCTGCCCGCGCCTCCCTCCTGGACGAAGGCGTCGGGTCGTGCCGCCACGATGGCTCGCAGACCGTCCCGGAGTTCGTCGGGCACCGTGGCGAGATCGATGCGAAGCATGGGACGCATCATGCGGTCTCTCCTCTCGCCCTCACCGTCACTCCTCGCGACCCTCACGCGCCGACCCTCACGCGGCCTTCAGGCTGCTGGCGTCACCGCCTCGTTTCGCACCACGCGCCCCGCAAGGCGGCTCTCCTCGGCGGCGAAGGCCATCAGGTGGCTCTCCAGCGACTCGGCCAGCGACGTGAGGGCCTCCTCCGGCGTCTCCCCGGCCTTGCGGGCCCGGACGCGCCGCACGAAGGCTGCCATCAACCCATCGTCGCCCCCTGCGTGCCGGCCACGCCCCACCACCCGCAGCACCTCCACGGGGTCGCCGCCCGCCTCGCCCGCTCCCACGGCCGCGCCCTCCGCGCCGGCCGCGCCGGCCGTCCCTGCCCGGCCGGCCGCCCTCACCGCCCACGGCGCCCCCGCAAAGCGCCGCACCTCGATCTCGCCCTTCTCCAGGTGCCCCCGGATCTCGCCCCGGGTGCCCATCAGCCTGAGGGTGCGGGTGTTTTCCTCGGTAAAGGCGCAAACCGAAAACGCCGCCGTCACCCCACCCTCGAACTCGATGGCCACCACCTGGTGGTCGACCACGTCGTTGTCGCACCGGTAGACGCATCGTCCGTAAGGCCCCCGGCGCAGCGCCTCGAGGCGACCCTCGGGGGTGAAGTCCCGGGTGATGACCGAGACCGGCCAGTCCGTCGACTCCTTCATCGTCTCGACGTAGAAACGGACGGCGTCGAACGGGCACTGCTCTGCGTGCGGGCATCCGTCCGTGCAGCGCTCCGGCGCGCCCGGCGGGGCGTTGTCGGGGCGGAAGTGCACCAGCGACCCGTACGAGCTGAGGCTGCGCCACGGCCGGCCCACCAGCCAGCGCATCATGTCGAGATCGTGGCACGACTTGGCCAGGATCATGGGGCTCGAGGCGGCGGCGTTGCGCCAGTTGCCCCGGACATAGCTGTGGGCGAAGTGCCAGTAGCCGATGTTCTCCGTGTACTGCAGCGACACGAGCTGTCCGATGGCTCCGTCGTCCAGCAGGCGCTTGATGGTCGAGAAGAAGGGCGTGTAGCGCAAGACGTGCGCCACGGTCACGCTGGGGCCCCGGCCGCCCGAGCGGGCTCGTGCCTCGGCCTCCGCCTCGGCCACCCGCCGCACCCCCTCGGGCGTAGGGGCGATGGGCTTCTCCAGCAGGACGTCGTATCCGAGCGCGATCGCCCGCACGGCGGGCTCCACGTGCTGGCGGTCAGGGGTGGCGATGACGATGGCGTCGGCTAGGCGGTGGTGGGCGAGCAGCTCCTGACACGAGGCAAACTGCCGCTCGGGGGCGATGCCGTGCGCCCGGGCCACGGCCTGCCGCCGGGCAGGGTCGGGATCGGCGACCGCCACCACCCGGGCCTCCTCGGGATGCGCCAGGGCCCAGGCGGCGTACACGTCGGCGCCGCGGTTGCCGGCCCCCAAGATGGCCAGGGTGACGGGCTCGTGCATACAACTCCCGGTCCTTCCCAGGCGGCCGCATGGCCGCCACGGCGCCGATTCGCCGGGAGCCGTCCCCGTCCTGCCGGGGCGAGCGCGGGCGGACCGCCGGTGCGATCCGCCCGCCCCGCACTGTCGCTATGCCGGATACGGCCCCTCAGCGGGACCGCAGCTCGCGCACCCGGTCGACGTAGGCCCGGGCCCGGGCCGTCACCCCCGCGTAGTCGCCCGTCGCCTCGACGTCGCCCAGCAGCGGGGATCCGACGCCTACGAAGGCCGCCCCGGCCTGCAGCCACTGTCCGAGGTTGTCCAGCTCGATGCCTCCGGTCGGGCACCACACGACGCCGGGCAGGACGGCCCTCAGCGCCTTGAGGTACGACGGCCCGACCGTCGAGGCCGGAAACAGCTTGAGCGCGTCGGCCCCCAGCTCCAATGCGTGTACCGCCTCGGTCGGGGTCAGCACGCCGGGTATGACCGGCACCACCGCTCGGCGCGCCGCCCGGATCACGGGCTCGATGGTCGCCGGGCTGACGATGAAGCGCGCCCCCGCGGCGATGGCCGAGGCTGCCGCCCCCTCGTTGAGGACGGTGCCGGCGCCCACCAGCACCTCGGGAAACCGCTCCGACACCGCCGCGATGACGTCCGGCGCGCCCTGCACGGTAAACGTGATCTCGATGGCCTCCAGCCCGCCCTCCAAGAGGGCCTCGACCAACCGCAGGGCCGTATCCCGCCGTTTCACGCGCACGACCGGCACGATCCCGATCGCCGCAAGCCGCTGAAGGACCGTCTGCTCCACGACTACCACGCCCGCCGTTTGGTGCGCCAATTCACGGCTCAGCGCCGCTTGGCGAGGAGAAGCTTCCACGGGCGACCGGCAAGTCCTACCTGCTGTACGGGCAACGTGCCTTCCTACTGGCCCTTGGAGACATGGGCCCTCTCGCGAGAGGCGGCCGCCCCTCGGGGTGGCCGCCTCGTCTGGCCTCGCTGGCACCGACACCTCGCTAGCACTTGCAGGGGGCAGACCCCGGTGCGCCCGGCACGCACAAGACCTGGCCCGGGAAGATGAGGTCCGGGTTGGTGATCTGTGGGTTGCACGCCAGGATGGCCTGCACCGTCGTCCCGAAGCGCTGCGCGATGAAGAAGAGCGTGTCGCCCGCCACGACCGTGTACGGATTGCCGCAGCCCGGTGGGCACGGCGCCGTGCCCACGCCCTGCTGCGGCACGCAGATGAATGTCCCGGCGTGGACCAGGTTGGGGTTGACGATCTGCGGGTTGCAGTTTTGGATCTGCTGGACCGTCGTGCCGAAGCGCTGGGCGATCAAGAAGAGCGTGTCGCCGGGCTGAATGATGTAGAGCCCGCCGCATCCGACGGGGCATGGCTGGGTGGGTGCGGGCGCCCCCGGTACGCAAAGCACCTGCCCGACGAAGATCTGGTCAGGATTGACGATCTGCGGGTTGCACGCCAGGATGGCCTGCACGTTGGTGCCGAACCGTTGCGCGATGTTGAAGAGCGTGTCCCCCGGCTGCACCACGTAAGGCCCGCCGCACCCCACCGGACAGCGAATGGTCAGGGCGAGGACGGTGGCGTTGGTGTCGTTCATCCAGGTTTTCCCTCCTCCTGGCCGGCTACCGTCGCCGGCGCCGCATCAGGGTATGAGGGAGGCGCAGCGGCCGTACGGGCCGGCGGTCCTGGAAGAGGGTCGCTCCTTTGCGGGTGCGTTGCCACTGTTACCACCTTCTTCATAGCTCCTTCACGGTCACGCAACACCGGCGGGTACACTGAACCCGAGGGCTCCTGGCGCCTCAACACGACCCGTGCACCAGGAAGGAGCAAGCCGATGCGCGTCCAACGCCCGCTCTTGTGGATCGCCGGGACAGCCGTCATGGTCGTTGCCGTGGCCGCCCTGGCCTCGGTGGTCACGACGCGGGACGCCACGACACCCCCACCCGGCGCACCGCTGACGGACTCGACGTCTTCCGGCGGACAGGCCCCTCTCGTGGCGGCCGGCTCGACCCCTGCACCGGCGGGCGCCGCCACCGACGCGGGAGCCCTGGTACGCTATGTCGTCGTCGCCGAGGAGTCCGAGGCTCGCTACCGGGTGGGCGAGACGTTCTTGCGCTTCGAGCGGCCCAACGTGGCGGTCGGCGCCACCCGCGCCATCAGCGGCGAGATCCTGCTCGCCCCCG
>DATCKA010000027.1:0-1751 GCA_036562495.1 Limnochordales bacterium | reverse complement strand
CCACCGCAACCACCCCTGGGTGGAAGACCTGGCCGACCGGGTGCTCGGCGAGGCCCTGGCGCCGGAGGGCCGGGCCGGGCTGGCCCGGTGCGGGGCGATTGTGACCACAGCGGTGGAGCGGCGCACGGCGCTGGTCGTGCTGCGGCTGCGCTTCCAGATTCACCAGACCAGGGGCCGGCCCGATCTCTACGCCGAGGAAGTGGTCCTCACGGGCTTCGCTCGGGAGGGTGGGCGCGTCCGGTGGCTCGAGCCCAACAGCGAGGAGGTCCGGACTCTGCTCGAGGTGCGGCCGTCGGGCAACCTGCCGGAGGCCACAAAGCGGAACCAGGCCCGGTGGGCAATGGACACCCTGGAGGCCGAGGCCGGGGCCCTGGACGCCCTGGCGCGGGAGCGGGCCCAGCGCCTGGCCGAAGCCCACAACCGGCTGCGGCAGGTCGTTGGCGGTGGGCGGGTGACGGCCACGGCCTATCCGCCCGACGTGCTGGCCGTGTACGTGCTGGTGCCTGGGGAGCGGTAACCTTGGGGGGACGGAACTGGTGAGCCGGTGGACCGCGATCCGCAGCGAAGGCGGGCTCTTTACCGAGGATACGATTGCGAAGATCCTACAGGGCGAGTACGGGGGTCAGAAGCCGGCGGACTTTGGGCTCGACGGCCGGCGGCGAGTGGAAGACGAGATCGCCGCGGCCTGGAGCGGGGCCCAAAAGCTGTGGGCGGCGTACGACTGGCTCAAAGATCACCGGAAAGGTCAAAGCAGCACCACGCTGACCCGCGAGCAGTGGCTGGTGCCTTTCTTCGAGGGCATCCTGGGCTATGAACTGACCTACCAGCGAATGCCGGCCGAGATCGGGGGCATGCGGTTCCCCATCTCGCACCGGGCCGGGCCGGACGAGTCGGCGCCGCCCGTGCACCTGGAGGCGCACGACATCGACCTCGACCGGCGCCACCCGGACCGGCAGCGCCGGCGCAGCCCGCAGGCGCTCATGCAGGACTACCTGAACCGGTCGGAGCACCTGTGGGGCGTGCTCTCCAACGGGGAGCGGCTGCGGCTCATCCGGCAGAACCCCCGCATCAGCCGGCCAGCCTACCTGGAGTTCGACCTGCGGACGATCTTCGGGGCGGGGAAGTTTGACGAGTTTGCGATCCTTTACCGCCTGTGCCACCGGACCCGGCTACCCCGGGGGGTCGAGGATGCTAGCGAATGCTGGCTCGAACGGTACTTCCAGGAGTCGATCCTTGAGGGCGGCCGGGTCCGGGAGAAGCTCCGAGGCGGGGTCGAAAAGGCCCTCAAGACCCTGGGTCGGGGCTTTCTCGCGCATCGGGAGAACCGGGCAGTGCGGGAAGCGCTGCGGAGCGGGAAGCTCACGCCGGCGGGATACTACCAGGAGCTTCTGCGGCTGGTCTACCGGCTGCTGTTCTTGATGGTGGCCGAGGAGCGGCGGATGCTGGTGCCCCGGGGCCTCGAGCGGCAGGAGCGCATCTACCGGGAGCTCTACAGCGTCGAGCGGCTCCGGGCCCTGGCGGAGCGGCCGGTGAAGGAAAGTTGGCACTCCGATCTCTGGCTGGGCCTGCAGGCCACCTTTCGGATGCTCGAGTACGGCACGAACGGCGAGAGCCCGCTCGGCATCCCGCCCCTCAATGGCGATCTCTTTGGGCCCGAGGCCATCCCGCACCTGGAGGGAACCCGCCTCTACAACCACGACTTGCTGCGGGCCATCCGGAGCCTGGCCATGTTCCGGGACAGCGGTGGCCTG
>DATCKA010000023.1:0-5082 GCA_036562495.1 Limnochordales bacterium | reverse complement strand
GTGATGGCCTGGAAGTAGGCCGTCGCGCCCCGTTCGAGCCGCTCCCGGTAGGAGGCCTGGTACTCCCGCACCGTCTCCTCGAGCTCCCGGTAGGCCAGGGCCAGGGCCCGCGCTTCGAACCAGAGCGCATCCCGCCGTGCGCGCAGCTCGGCCAGCTCGACCTCGGCCTCGGCGACGTTGACCGGCTGCTGGCCGGCGAGCCGCACCTCCTGCTCCCGCAGCGCATCGAGCTCCTCGTCGAGCTGCCTGCGGCGCTGCCGCAGGGCCTCGGCCTGGGCCTGGATCTCCTCGAAGCGCCGACTGGCCCCCTCCCGGTCCGAGACCATCTCCACCGATGGCAGAGCGGGGTGGCGGCGCACGAGCTCGTCGAGCTGCTGACGGGCGGCAATCGCCCCATCCTGAGCCTGGTCGACCTGGTCGGCCAGCTCTTCGGGCGTCTGCACCTGGCGGGCGTCCAGCAGGCTCTGCAGCGCCCGGCGCAGCTTGTCCATCTCCTGCAGATGCTGGGCCCGCTCCTGCCAGCGGGCCAGTGCCCGCCCCGCATCGCCGCCGCAGGCGGCCAGGATGGGCGCAAGGCTCTGACGCAGATCGGTTGCCTCGGCTTCGAGCTCGGCCAGGCGTCGCTCGGTCCGATCCACCTGGCTCTGCAAGGTGACCGCTGCACCCGCGGCCTGACTGCCCATGGCGTCCAGCCAATCGAGGCGAGCCTCCGGCTCGCTGGGCGCCTTTGCCCACCGATCCCGTTCCTGGTCGGGCCGCTCCCACAGCACGGAGTCGAATCGCCCCAGCCACTCGCCCAGCTCGGCGAGGGTGCGGACCCCGGCCATACGCCCCAGCTCCGCCCAGGGCAGGGCCGATCCACCTCCGGTGGCCTCGGAGGGCCCAGGCAGTTCGACGGGCGAGAGAGCCTCGACGTGGCCCGGCTCCACTCCCCACTGCTCTCGGGCCAGCGATGCCAGCGCCTCCTGTAGCTGGGCCCGCCGACGTTCCAGCGACTCCCATTCCGCTACGGCCCGGGCAGGGTCGGGATAGCGAGCCACGTAGGGCCGCACGGTCTGCTGGAAGGCCAGCCACTCGGCCTGGGCGGCCCTCACCTGGGCCTGTAGCCCCGCCAGTGCCTCCTCCGAGGGCACCTCGGCGCGTCTCCGCTCCAGCTGCTCCCGCTGCGCCTGCCACTGCCGCCAGTGGGCCCGCAGTTCGGCGAGCCGCGCTGCCGACTGCCCCGCCAGGTCGCCGAGCATCCGGTCGACCTGGGCCAGTTGGGCCTCGAGCTCTGCCTGGCGCCGGCGTAGCTCGTCGAGTCGCCCTGTGGAACTCCCCTGGCTCCGAACCTTCCCGCCAGGGCCCGTCTCGACCAGGGCCTCGCGGAATATACGGATTATTTGTACCAGCAACACCGCGGCTGCGGCCGCCGATACCAGGGAGGCTATTGCTAACGTCGCCTCCCCCACCTCCACCGCCCTGGTGACGAAGAAGGCCGCCATGGCCGCCGCGGTCGCTAGCACGAGGCTGGCCCATTGAGCCCGCTGCTGCCGGGCCCTGCGCGCCGCCGCGGCCGTCGCTTCGGCCTGGGCTTGCCTCAGGGCCTCGCACTCCTCCAGCAGATCCAGCTTCTCGTCGATGGCCGCAGCCACTTGCGGCTCCATGGCCGCCACTTCGGCGAAGGCCTGGTACAGCTCCCGCTCTTGCGTCTCCCACTGCTTGCGCCGCTCCAGGGCTCGGTCGAGCTGGGCCTGAGCCTCCTGCAGTTGACGCTCGAGGCGGGCCCGTTCGCGCTCGTAGTCCCGTAGCAGCGCCCGGGTCGCCTCGTCCGCCGCCGCCAACGGGGCGTACGTCTCCAGCCGCCGGCCTGTCTCCTCCAGCCACGCCCGCAGGGTGCGCCAGCGCTCCCACACGGCCAGTGCCGCCCGACCCCAGGCCTGGCGCAGCCCTCGCACCTGACGCTCTCGCTCCTGGCGCAGCTCCGCCGACTCAGACTCGATGCGGGCCAGCCGTTGCAGCAGCGCCCCCGTCTCGTCGGACTGCCCCTGCATCTCGGGCCACGCCTCGCGCAGGCGGGCCTCTGCCTCCCTCAAGCGACGCGCCAGGTCCGTCGCCTCGTCGAGATGGCGCTTGAGGTCGCTGCGCCGCCTGGCCTCGGTGTCGTACCGGTCGGCCAGGCGCAGCCACTCCTGCCAGGCCCGTTCGGCTGCCTCGGCCCGCTCAAGCTCCCGGACGACCTGCGCCCGTTCCCGCTGCAGCTCGGCCAGCCGCTGCCGCACCTGCTGGAGCTCGTCGGCCAAACGGGCCGAGCCCTGGATGGCCTTCTCCGTCTCGGCGATGGCCTGTTCGACCCGCTCCAGCTCCCGGTCGGCGCGATCGTTGCTCGGCGCCACGCCCAACTCGCCCTTGCGCTTGGTGATGGCCCGTAGCCGTTCCTGCAGCGCGTCGAGGGACTGCTGCACCGTGCCGCCGCCCGCCCCCGACAATAGGGCCTGCACCTCATCGGGCAAGGTGGGCATCTCGGGCAGGGGCTGGCGGACGCAGAAGGTCTGGATGAAAAGCTCCCGGGATGCGATGCCGATCAGCTGCAGCAGCCGCTCTTCCAGGCTGACGCTCCGGCGCCGGGCCCTGGGGTTGTGGGTGGAGTCGAAGAGCACCTCTGCCGTGGGGCCCAAGCGCTCCAGCCGCACCCGGTGGGCGTCGAAGTCCCGCCACACCCGGTACCGCTGGCCGTCGGCCGCCGTAAACTCGGCCTCCCCCTCGAACCGGTCGGCCCCACGCCAGTGGCGAAAACGGGTCTGACCGAAGGCAGCCGGGTCGTTGGAGCCCGGCAGCCCGAAGAGCACCGCCGCCAGTCCTTCCACCAGGGTGGACTTGCCGAACTCGTTGGGCGCCACGAAGTGCCCCAGCCCGCCCGGAAACTCCAGGGTCACCTCGTCCCGGAACGGCCCGAACCCCCGCAGCACTAGGCGGTGCCAGACGACGCCACCGACCGGGGCCCCGGCCCGCGCCCCTTCCGTTGCCTGCTCAGCCACGCTGGCCCGCTCGACCCTTTCAGCCTGCAAGCTCTCGAGCTTCGCCTGCCGGCCCCCGGCCTTGCGGCTCACTGGGCGCCACCCCCCGCCAGCGCGTGAATGCCCTGTCGCAGCGCCCGTTGCAGCAGACGGCGAGTCTCGTCGTCCTTCGCCTCGGCGATCTTGGCCTGCATGCGCTTGACGAAGAGGCCGCGGATGGTCGGTTCGGAGGCCCAGCGCTCGAGCAGCGCCGGGGCGAAGAGCACCTCGTCGTCCACGATGCTCAGGTGGAAGAAGCGCCCCGCCAGCGCCGCCTCCAGCTCCCGTCCCGACACCTCGAAGGCGGGCGCTCCCGTCAAACGCACCTGCACGATACGCTCGGGATCGGCGAGGGCCTCGATGGCCGCCCGCAGCTCGGCGGCGCTGCCGTAAGCTCCCGCATCGAGGCTCACCGTCTCGATGGGCTGCACGCCTTCGGCCGGATAGGTGCGTACCTCGACCCGGGGCCGCCCGCCGAGGCCGGCGGGCATCTCCACATCCACCACCGTCCACTGACCGACGCCCGGGTCGTCCCACCCCTTGCACTCCACCGCCCCGCAGTAGACGGCCGGCGTGCCGCCCAGGTCGTGCCGCTCGTGGCGGTGGATGTGACCCAAGGCCACGTAGTCGTAGCCCGCCCGCCCCAGCGCCGCCCCGTCCAGCGGCAGGCTCCGTTCGCCGCCCCATGTGCCCAGGGTGCCGTGTAGCACAGCCAGGTGAAAGCCGGGCTCGTCCACCCGCGGAAACTGCGCGAGCGGCTCTCGGGTAGGCGTCAGCCCACCCGTGTAGGCGAGGCCGTAGACGTGGACCGGCACGCCGCCCACCGTCACCGTCCTGGCGTGCACGGGCACCGGGCTCTGGACCAGCAGCCCCGGCCACTCGGCCGCCCGTTCGCGGTAGACGGAGTCAGGGTAGGTGATCTCGTCGTGGTTGCCGGGCACGGTGACGACCCGGACGCCCGCCGCCTCCAGGCGGCGCAGTTGCTCCAACACGGAAGCCACCAGGGCCCGGTCGGGGCGGTGCGATTCGAAGAGGTCCCCGGCGATGACGACCATCCCGATGCGGTTGGCGGGATCGAGGGCGAAGCGCACCGCTCGCTCCAGCAGGCTATTCCGTCGCCGCTGGCGCTCCGAGCGGCGGGGCTCGTCCATGTAGGCGGGCGCCCACCCCAGGTGAAGGTCGGCGAGGTGCAGCAGCCTCAGCATCGACCGCCCCCCTCCCTGGCTCCCGACTTCCTAGGCAGGGCCCGGGATATTCGTCGTGACGGTGCAGCAGCCCTCTGGCTCTTCCTGCCACCCAGGCTACCACACATGTGTTCGGCCGGCAACGCTCGCGCGCGAGACGCCCCTCGCCCTGCCTACGCCTCCAGCAGCTCCGGCGGCCGATCGCGCCCCATCAACCGCCTGTAAAGCTCCTCCATCCTGGCCATGGCTTCGCCGATCCGCTGCAGCTCCTCGCTGCCGCCGCGGTGCCGCCGTGCCCACCACCGGGCCTCCAGCCGCTGCGCCCCGTACATCGCGGCCGCCCAGTAGTCCCCCACGAAGTCCCGTGACGCACCAGCCGAAGCCGGCGCCGGTCGACTGGCCCACCCTGCCCCACCGCTCCCTCCGGCCCCCGGTACTCCCACACCCGCCCGTACCGGTGTCTCCAGCCGGCATCGTGCCACAGACCGCTTGGGAGAAGGCGCGTCGCGCCCCTTACTGCGACCATGCCAAGCCTCGGGTAGAGCCGGAAGAGCCTCAGCAGCTCGTGCAACAGTCCGCGATGCACGAGACGGACATCGGGGCGCAGGTAGACCTTGTACTTCGCCGACGATGCCCGCATGGCCACTTGGTACCCGGCGGCCGTCGTCGGCGCGCCCACCACGAGGACCTTCTCCACGGTATACCCGGACGGCACGTCCAGCGCATCGATGGACCGAGCACACGGCCTGTGCCGTGACGGTTCGTCCACGCACGTGATGAAGGCGATCCGTCGCTCGTCCGGGGCCCCAGCGGCCGCCTGACCTGCATCTCGCTCGGCAAAGCCCACCGGGAAGCCCTCACAC
>DATCKA010000022.1:0-3105 GCA_036562495.1 Limnochordales bacterium | reverse complement strand
TGGAACCCCGTGTTCCAGATGACCGGATTGGGAAGCGCCGGTGGGAGGTCCAGAGCGCTCTCCACCCTTACGTACTCGATCCCACGAGCCGCCAGTGCCGGCTCAAACGAGAACTCCGTCGAGTCCGACGCGGAGGTGTTGCCATCGTCGTCGACCAACAACACGGTGTCGGCGTTGGCCACTGCGATCCACACGCCGGCGACCGCTTCGTTGCCGTCGTCGTCAACGGCGCGGAAGGTCGCGAAGTACCCGCCGATGCCACCGTACTGGTGTGAGGCGCTGTCTCCCGTTGCGGACGAGCCGTCCCCGAATTCCCAGGCCATCGAGACGATGCTGCCGTCCGGGTCATGAGCGGTCGCTGAGAAGGTGATCGTCGTACCCGGCGTCGCGTACGTTGGGGTGACCGACACCGACTGGATGACAGGAGGCTGCATCCCCGTCACCGTGTTGCGGGCGTTGAGTCGTCCGCCCGTCACTACGCGCCCCTGGAACGCCGGGCGCTGGTCCACACCGGAGAGGATGCGTTGCTTGATGGAGGCCCAGTCCTCTCCCGGATACTGTGACATCGTCAGGGCCGCCACCCCGGAGACGTGAGGAGTCGCCATGGACGTGCCGCTGGCGTACACGAAGCAGATTCCGGGAAAGCAACCAAGGCCCAACGGATCGTCGGTAGGATACGTGCTGAGGATCATGGCGCCCGGAGCCGCCAGATCCACGGACTCTGCGCCCCAATTGGAGAAGTCCGCGAGCTGGTCCTCCCAATCGGAAGCCGCTACCGAGATGATGTTGGGGGAATCGTACGACGAGGGGTAGTGCGGCACGACCTCGGTGTCCACGGCGTCGTTGCCCGCGGCGGCCACGAACAGCATGTCTGACGCCTCTATCGCGTCCTTGAGGGCCTGGCTGAACCCGCCCCCTCCCCAGCTGTTGCTGGTGAGCATGCGCAAGCCATATCGGTCGCGCATCTCCTTTGCATACGCCAGCGCCCGGATCGCGTCGAAGTCGTACCCGCCGTTGGGCCCCAGGAACTTCAGGGCCATGATACGCACGTTCCAGGCGACGCCAGCGACGCCCAACCCGTTGCGGGCCACGGCGCCGATCGTGCCCGCCACATGCGTCCCGTGGTACTCCGCGTCCTCAGGGTCGTAGACGGTGTTGTCGTCGTTGAAGAAGTCCCATCCATAGATGTCGTCCACGTAGCCGTTGCCATCGTTGTCGATACCATCGCCATCAATCTCACCGGGGTTGATCCACATGTTGGCTGCAAGATCCGGATGGGTCGGCTCGGTCCCCGTATCGATGACCGCCACCACGACCGGATCTGCGCTGTCCCCGACCTGCACTGCCCATGCCTCTAGTGCGTCGATGTCGGCATCGTCTGCGCCGGTATAGCCCGGACGAAACGTCTGGCCTATGTTGTGAAGCGCCCATTGTCTGCCAAAGAACGAGTCGTTGGGGGGCAGGCCGCCAGGCGGCGCCGGGTCGCGAGGCTCGACCTGAACCCTCTCCACATACGTCACCGCCGGATATCGCTTGTAGTTGGGGGAGGCGTAGACGACCCCGCGTAGCGCGCTGAGCTGCCTGATCCCTTCGTCGACGGACATCCCGTCGGGCAGCTGGACCTTGTACAGGAAGAGCCCCTCCGACTGCCGAGCCGTCGGGGCGAAGAAGGCATCGCCAACCACGCGCGCCCCGAGGGCAGCGACAGCCTGCTGGACCTCTGCCAGGGCAGTACTCCTCGCCTCTACCCTGGCCTGGGCCGTCAGCATGCCGCCGACCTGGACCCGACTCGGTCGGAAGCGAATGACGACCTCTCCCGGAGCCGCCTCCGCCTGTCCGGCCTTACCGGCTATTCCCACGTCGAAGACCGTGCCGGTCGCAGGCCGCTGGGGCCTTGCCATGACCTGGCCAGCGATGGCCTTCGACGACGAAGGCGCCATGGCCAGGATCAACTGCACGCCGACGACCAACATCGCAAGGCCGGCCACACAATTTCGAGCCACCCGGTGTGTCAATTCCAACCCCCCATCCCCTCCTCACTCGCACGGCGTCCGCAAAAAGTGCAATTCCCCCAGTCTTTCGACGCCATCTGACGAATCAAAACTTGACGAATAGGAGACCGTCGCATCGTTCAACTCCGGGTCGATGCTTGACGAATCCGCCCTGTGGGCCAAAACAAGGTGACTTGCCTATTCAACGCGGGAGGTATAAACCCTGCGGAAGAACGTCTCGATGCGTCTTGACTCATTCAAGACCGCGTCGAGTGCGAGTTGAGCGCGACTCGAGCCTATCGTCGTCCTTAAACGGCACCCTGGCCCGATGACGCGAGAGGGCCGCTCCCGCCATGTGGAGCGGCCCTCGCTCGATGCGGGCTTCCTCGGCGAGCTCGAGCTTAGGAGCCCGATCGCCGGCCCTCGGGCCGGCTCACTTGATCGCGCTGGGGGTGGCCACGTGGGCGTAGGTCACCTCGGGCAGGGTGCCGGGAGCCACCTCGACCGGCGGCAGGAGATCCGCCTCCAGCTCCGCGATGCGGGGCACCCGCCCGTCCAGGTAGGCCTCGAGCGTCTCGCTGACCGTGGCGAGCCTCGCCATCAGCCCTCCGTACCGGCGCTCGATGACCTCCCACCCGAACGGCTCGTAGGTCTCCATCCACATCGCCCGGTGCGTGTGCCAAAGCCGTTCGACCGCCGCCCGCAGCGCCGGCAGCTCGAACGCCGCCATTCGACGCAGCGCCGCCCGGTCCCCCTGCCGGTAGGCCGCCGCCAGGCGCCGGCGCAGCTCGCTCTTGATGGCGAGCACCTGCGCCAGCCGAGCCGGGAAGATCAGCCGCCGCCCGAGCGACCGGCCGCCGCGGCCTTCTGCAGCCGCCGCTCTGTCGGCCGCTTCCGCCAGCTCTGCCGCCAGCCGTTCGTAGTGCTCCCGTAGCGGCTGCCCCTCCACCAGCGGGTCCATCACCGCCAGGAGCGGATCCTGCCACAGCAGCCACTTGCTCGGGTTGGCCCGCGACGTCGCCGGGTCGTCTACCCCCGGCGGAGCGTCGACGGCGCTGGCCCGCACCCAGTCGTCGAGCTCCGCCCCGGGGCCGCACACCCCCCGGAAGTTGGC
>DATCKA010000014.1:0-5821 GCA_036562495.1 Limnochordales bacterium | reverse complement strand
GCGCTGGCTGGTGCCGCCCATGCTCACAGCAGCCGCCCATACGGCCGCTCAACGCTGGCAGGTGCTGCCGCCGGTGCAGAGCCCGGAGATTCCCAACCTCCTCTTCTGCGGGGACGGCTATCGGGCTCCCGGTGAACTGTCCAACCCGGCCGTCGAGTCGGCGGAGGAGGCCGCCCGGGCAGCCTCCCTGTGCACATAGCGTGGCGTCATCCGCCGTCCCACCGGAAGGTGCGGATGGCTGCCACGACGGTCGCCGCCGCCCAGGCGCCAAGGCCGGCCAGGTGCCGGGCAATGTCGGGCCATCCGGCCCCCGCGCTCATCACGTCGCGGAGGCCGTCCACGAGGAACGTCAGAGGCAGAATCCCCGCCGCGGCCTGCACCCAGTGGGGCAGGCTTTCCATGGGGAAGAACACCCCCGAGAGCAGCATCATGGGCAGAGCGATGAGGTTGACGAGCGGCGGCACGCTCTCGGGGCGCCGGGCCAGGCCGGAGAGGAAGAACCCCAGGGCAAGGAAGACAACCAGGCCCGCCAGCACGAGGGCCGTCAGCGGCCCAAGGTCAAGGTGCACCCTGGCGCCGAAAGCCGCCACGGCCAGCAGGAGCATCAAGGCCACCGAGACGGCACCGATGAGCACCTGGTTGGCGACCAGACCGCCCAGCAACGCTGCCGGCGTCAGGGGGGTCGCCCGCAGGCGCTTGAGGATGCCCTTTTCGCGCCAGGTTGTGAGCCCCATGCCGATGGCGGCAAGGCTGGCGTTCATGATCGTCACCCCGATGAGCCCGGACAGGGCGAACTCAAGATAGGTCGCCCCGGACGAGCCCTCCTCGGCGAAGGCGGGACGAGCTGAGAACAAACTGGCGGCCAGCATGAACAGCACCGGGAAGAACAATGTCCAGAACAACCCCTGCCGATTGCGGAGCGACATCCGCAGTACGGCCGCGAAAAGACGCACCCCTGCCCTCATGGAACCAGACTCCTTCCGGTCAGCTCGATGAAGACGTCCTCCAACGAGGGATTTCGGACCGTCAACTGGTCGATGGCGAGGCCATGGTCCCTGGCCCAACGCAAGATGGCGTCCAGCGTCGCCGTCACTTCGCGCGTGGTGATGCGCACGCGCTGCTCGCTTCGGCTGCCCGGTGGGAGGATGTCGAGGGCGGCCAGCGCGGATTCAGTCGCTGCCCCGGGGACCGTGAACTCGACGATGGAATCCTCGAAGTGCGACCGAACCAGCGCTGCTGGCGTCCCCAGGGCGAGGATCCGGCCGTGGTCGAGGATGGCCACCCGATCACAGAGCTCTTGCGCTTCCTCCATGTAGTGGGTGGAAAGGATGACGGTCTTCCCCCGGTCCCGAAGCCGGCGGATCACGTCCCACACTTTGCGGCGGGCCTGCGGATCGAGGCCCGCGGTGGGCTCGTCCAGGAAGACGATGTCGGGGTCGTGCACCAGGGCCAGGGCCAAGGACAGCCGCTGCTTCTGGCCGCCCGACAGGTGCTGGACCAGGGCTCCCGCCTTCTCCTCCAGGGCCAAGTCGGCCAGCAGCCGATCGGTGGGAATGGCTTGCCCGTAGAAGCTCCCGAAGAGGTCGATGGTCTCCCGGACCGTCAGCAACTCGAAGAGGGCGGTGGCTTGCAGCTGCAGCCCCGTGTGACGAAGCACCCGGGCCCGATCCCTGGTCACGTCTGCACCTGCAACGGCTACGAAGCCGCCCGACGGGCGTCTCAACCCCTCTAGGATCTCGAGCGTGGTCGTCTTACCCGCTCCGTTGGGGCCGAGCAGGCCGAAGACCTCGCCCCATGCCACGGTGAACGAGATCCCGTCGACGGCGCGCACGTCTCCATACCATTTCACCAGGTCTCGTACCTCGATGGCCCACTGCGATCTCCCCCCTGCAGGAGCAGCGGGATCGTTGTCTCGTGACACAGTCGCACCTCCTGTCCGTCGAAGGCCGGGCGCCTTGACCCGGCGGCGTCAAGCGTGCTACCCTCACGTCGAAACACTTGGACGCGTCAAGGCGAGGGGCTCTCGATGACCGGCCAGGACCTGATGCGGATGCTGCAGGCGGTTGGGGACCCCATTCGGATGCAACTGGTCTTCCTGGTGGGCAGCCGCGGCCCGATGAACGTCACCGACATCACCTCCCAGTTCAAGCTCAGCCGTCCGGCCATCTCTCATCACCTCAAGGTCTTGAAGGATGCCGGTGTGCTCACCGGCGAGAAACGGGGTAAGGAGGTCTACTACCGGCTCAACCGGCACCGCGCCGTCGACGCGCTGCGCTCGCTGGCCGACGCCATCGAAAGCTGCTGCCCTATGGACTCGAACGATGGGCGGTTATGATCTCGGAGGGCATCAGCCCGCCGACGAACTCCCGCCGTACGGCGACAAACCCGGCCTGTCGCACGTAGGGCTCGACCGCGACCGGCCGGCACAGGCCCAGAACCCGTGGCACCAGGCGCTCCGGCAGCGCCTCGTAGATGCGCTCGAACCACGTGATCCGCTCCGGGTCCCGCTTGCTCATGTGGACCAGCACCAGCCGCCCTCCCGGACGCAGGACCCGGTGGAACTCTGCCAACACGGCCCGGATGTCCCCCAGGCTCATCAGGTCGAGCATGTATCCGTTGTAGACGAGGTCGAAGCTTTGGTCCGGATAGGGCAATTGACGGGCATCCGCCTGTCGCAGCTCGAAGTTCTGGTAGCCGGCGGCAGCCGCCGTCCTGGCTGCCTGTCGCAGCATGCCCGACGAGATGTCGACGCCGTGGACCACGTTGGCGCCGTCGACTTTCGCGAGGATCTCCACCAACGTGGTGCCCGGACCGACCGCCACCTCGAGCACCTTGTCGTCGGGCGAGATCCGGGCCAGCTCGAGGGCGCGCAGGTGGGCACGTCGCTCTAGCCGTCCAACGGTTCGAGCGTAGTGGCGGCTCCGGCGGTCGTAGATTCGCCGGACCTCGTCGCCGCTCAGCCGAAGGGCGTCGACCATGCGGGGCACCGGAGACCCCCCTAATAGGCCTACGGGTTTAAACGCATCAACATAATAGCCATGACCGGGGACCCCGTGTCAATGGATCCCGGCAAGAAGAGAAGGCCGGAGCCCGTGGACCACGTGCTGGGCCGCGCCCATCAGGCCCGAGACGCCTACTTGCGCTCATAACGCCACTTGGCACCGTATTGACGGTGCCGCCCCTCCTGCTGGAGTATCACGGTAAGTGTCCCTGGTGATGGAGGTGGATCGGCATGTGCGCACCATCGGTCGTCGAGCACGTGGCGTCCCGCCTGAGCCGTCGGGAGCTGCTGGGAGCGGCCGCAGGGGCGATGGCAGCCACCCTGTTGGCCTCGTCCCGGTCCCCTGTGCAGGCGTCGACTGCGGCCCGCTCCCGGCCTTTCTCGCCGCAGCATGTGGTCGACCTGACCCACGTCCTGGACCCGGCCTTCCCGGTCTTCCCCTCCTTCGAGCCCATGCGGATAACCAACCTCTACGACGTGCAGCGGCACGGCTTCTACGCCAACCGATGGGATCTGGGCGAGCACACCGGCACCCACTTCGACGCGCCCGCCCATTTCGTCGACCGGCAGGACGCGTGGAGCGTCGATCAGGTGCCCCCTCAGCGGCTTATCGCTCCCCTGGTGGTGGTCCACATCCACGAGCGAGCTGCTCGCGACCCTGACGCCTGGGTGACGGTGGACGACCTGATGGCGTGGGAGGCCCGATACGGTCGCATCCCCGACGGCGCCCTCGTCTGCATGCACTCGGGGTGGGAGTCCCGGGTGGGCGACGCCGACGCGTACCGCAACGCCGACCCCAGCGGCACCATGCACTTCCCCGGCTTCAGCCCGGATGCAGCTCAGTGGCTGATCCACGAGCGAGACGTGGTGGGCATCGGGGTCGACACCCTCAGCCTGGACATCGGGGCCTCGACGAGTTTCGACGTGCACCTGACGGTGCTGGGAGCCAACCGGTACGGGCTCGAGAATCTGGCGAACCTGGCCCAGGTCCCCCCGTCGGGAGCCACGGTCATCGTAGGGGCACCGCGGGTGCGCGGCGCATCGGGCGGCCCCTGCCGCGTCCTGGCGGTCTGGTGAGGGCCGGGCCATCGACCCCTGGCCCCCCCATCGGCCCCTGGCTCCCGCTAGAGTCGGACGCACCCGGGGTGAGCGGTCAGCTCCGCTCACCCCGGGCGGCCAGCCGGGGCGTGGCAGTGGCTGCCACCGGGTGCCTTAGACCTGGCCCGTATCGGTATGGCTACGACCTGGTGAATTGAGGCAGGTAGCGGACCCGGCCGCTTATCCCGTCCAAAGCGCCAGGCCTCAATGGAGATGACACCGGGGGTATCCCGGACGGCGTCGACGAGTTCCGCCTCCTCGTCCCTTCCGAAGGCCAGACGATTGACCTCGCGGACGGCTGGAGCGTCCTCCGGCTTCTCACGGCGAACCGTGATCACCCTATCGCCCCCTTTGTTGGCTCGCCGCGCTGCGCCAGCCAGTGGGCGGCTCGCCCGCTGCCCCGTCCGCAACCAGGGCCTTCAGCGATGCCAGCGACTCCGCCCAGGGAGGCCCGAAGAACCGCTCCAGCTCGGGCCACCGCCGATCCGGCACCCGCTCGAACCGGTGCACCACCGTGACGCATGTCTCGTGGCGCCTGGCGTTTAGCACGATCGCGATCCGGTCAGCCGGCGAAGCCGAGCCCGGCGTGCGCCGACGGATGACCAGGCGTCGGAGCGGCAGGCACTCCTCCACGACCCCTTCGACTCGATAGGAGCGAGTGCCGTCGTCGTAGAGCTCCACGAAGCGGCTGCCCGGCCGCGGCTCGAAGAAGAGGCGTACCGTCGGCGGCGGGCACCACCACCGCTCGAGCCCTTCCGGCCGGCCAACCCGCGGCCAGACCCGCTCCCTGGGCGCCCCGATGAGCACCCAGCGGCGGATCTCGCGCGTCGTCACGACCCGGCCCCTTCTTCGCCGGGGTTCCCACCCTCGGGCGGCTCGCCACCAGAGCTCGTCAGGGTTCGGGCGAAGGCGAGCACGTAACCGTCGGGATCCTCGACCCGAAAGACCCGGTCCCCCCATGGCTTGTCCGTTGGCGGCTCCACGATCCGTGCCCCCCGCCCCGCCACCCGGGCGTAGTACCCGTCGATGTCCATCTCGCCCACGTCGAAGTAGAGCTCGACGCCCTCGCCTGCGCGAGCCGGTAATCCTCCCGCGGGCGCTGCGTCACAGATGAGGCGGGCCTGTCCATGCATCAGCCCGGCCGACAGCGGCCGCGCCGGGTCGTCCCCCCAGCGAAACCACTCCTCGAACCCCAGCACCTCGGTGTAAAAGCGCAGCGTTGCCAGCACGTCTCGCACGGTGATCACAGGGTACACGTCGCGCATGGGGCTCCCCCCTTCTCCCCGGCCCGTGGGCCGGGCTCGTCGTCCTCCTGGCCGCTCACCATGAGATGCGACCGAGGTCAGACCGCTTGTTCGAACTCGCCTCGAACGACCGTGGAAACGTCGATGAGGTTCGTCAGTTGGCGGTAAAGCGCGGATATCCGCTCGTCGCTGTCCACCCGGGCCATGACTTCGTCGTGATGACCGCGATCCCTGAAGGTCGCGACCTCCACGAAGATGACCTCTTGGCTGGTCGTCGACAGAGCGACGGAGAAGCTCGTGCAGCCGTACTTTGCGGCCAGGTCTGCAGGCCCCCAGGTGGTGTCATCCAGCGCTCCGTATTCTTTGTAGATCTTGGCCGCTTGTCGCTGGATCTCCAGGAACGCGCCCACCTGAGCCTTGGGGACACGGAAGATGTAGATGACGCTGTACAATCACCCCACCTCCCTCGGCCGTCGAG
>DATCKA010000011.1:0-1517 GCA_036562495.1 Limnochordales bacterium | reverse complement strand
ACTGCCGCGAGCCGTCCTCCCTCTCCGTGACCCCGGCCGCCTGCAGCATGGCGAACAGGCGGGCATGGCTCAGCCGTGCCACGTGGGGGTGGCGGCGCACGATCTCCAGGTAGTCGGCGAACGTGCCCTCCCAGCGCAGCTTGGCTTCCTCATCCCGGTGCCTGCGTAACAGCTCGTGCAGGTCCACCTTCCTTTCACCCCTTCTCATGGCCGCGGGGCGTGAGCACCACGTCTCGCCCCTCGACCCGTGTCTCGAGATACACCGGCCGCCGCCACAGGCGCTCCACGAGGGCCAGCGTGTGCCGCGCCTCCTCCACGTCCAACTCGCGGCCGTCGAAGATGTGGCGCAGCAGCAACTCGCGCCGCCCCTGGTAATCGCCGTCCACCACCGTGATCAGCGGGTGCCCGCCCCGCACCCGGCTGAGCACGATCAGGTCGCGGACCTTCTCCCAGTCGTCCTCGACGATCACCCACTCGTCGCCGCGGCGGGCATAGATGTATAGGTCGCACTTCTCGACCACCGTCTCGTCCAGGTAGTTGCGGAGGAAGGAAACGTCGTCCTCGGTCTCGCGGATGCGCAGGGCCTCGTCCCAGCCGCGGGTCTCCAGGATGCGCTCCCAGACGTGGTACCCGACTGCGTAGGGGTTGTAGGCCAGGGGCGAGGAGGCCTGGATGCTGGCGTGCAGGCGGGCGAACTCGGTGTACTCGGCGTCGTCCAGCCCCAGCCGGCGCAGGATCCGTGAGTGGGCGATGCAGGCCCAGCCCTCGTTCATGGTCTTGGTCCGCACCTGGGGCCAGAAGTACATGCGCTCGTCCCGCACCATGGCCAGCAGGTCGCGCTCCCAGTCCTCCAGCGCCGGTGCGTGCAACTGGATGAAGAGCAAAACGTCCTCAAAGGGTTCGTCCGGCCGCAGCGGCGGGTCGGCCTCCCCCGGCCGCAGCCACGGGTCCGTGTGCGGCTCCAGGGCCAGGGCCGCATCCAGGATCCGCTCCACCGCCTCGATGCCGTGGTCGAATTCGTAGCGCCGCACCCGCTCGGCGTGCACCGCCGCCAGGTCCGCCATCTCCCGGTTCGCCTGCCGGAAGAAGACGTTGTGGTGGAAGAAGTCGGCGTGGCCGGCCACGTGGGCGGCGACGAACCGGTTCTCCAGGCGGCTGTTGCTCTCCAATAGGAACGCCCGGCACGGGTCGGCGTTGATCACCAGCTCGTAGATCCGGTGCAGGCCGTAGTCATGGCGCGTCTTGAGCAGGTGGTAGGCCTTGCCGTGGCTCCAGTGGGTGAAGCGGCCCGGCAGGCCGTAGGCCGCCACCTCGTAAACCACGGGGGCCGGCACGATCTCGAAGTGGGTGGGCAGCGGGTCGAACCCCAGCTCCCGTGCCGCCTCCCAGATCTCCTCCAGGTCGGCCACCAGGGCCTCGGCCCCCGGCCCCGCCACCGACACGCCCCCGCCGCTCATTCCCGCTCCCCTCCCGCCGGTTCCCGCCGCCGGAAGATGGTCTTCAGGGCGGGGTAGATG
>DATCKA010000006.1:0-1538 GCA_036562495.1 Limnochordales bacterium | reverse complement strand
ATGAGCTCCAGCAGCCCCCGGTCGGACTGCAGCAGGCCGATGTAGGCCACCCGCAGCCCCTGCCGGGACGGTAGCCCGCGGATGACGTCGTCGGGATCCCAGTCCGGGCTGTTGATGACGATCTCCAGCCGGCGCGGGCGGGCCGTGCCCAGCTGGGGCAGCCGGCTCTCGTCCGCCAGGATCACGGCGTCTACCTTTTCAAGGAGCCAGCCGTCCAGGCGGGCCAGGCACCGGCGCAGGACGCCGGGTAGCCCGCGGACCGCATCCGCGTACCCGTCGAAGATGTCGTAGACGACCCTCTTCCCATATACCAGCTTCAGGATGACAGCGGCTGTCAAGGTGTCGAAGTCGCAGGCATGGATCACGGCGTACGCGTGGCGGTGGCGCAGCAGCCGCCTCAGCAGCTGACCCTGCCGGGTGAAGGAAGGCGAGCTCGCACCCGTCTGATGATCGACGACGGGCCAAGCCCACACGATGCGAGGCCCCCCGGTTCGGTTCGGCCGCATCGTCCACCACAGCGTTCGGGCGACCTCGCTCCCCCAACGTAAGCCGCCGGCACGGGCTCAACGCAAGCCCTTGGTGCGGGGCCGGTTGGCACGGGGCCGTATGAAGCGGAATGCACTCGCCATGAGGACGCGGACGTCCGCCACCGGCCCTCCCGCGGATCCCGCGTACCGTAGGTCCCAGGCCAATTTCACGCCCGGTTCGGTATCGTACCGCCCCCGGATCTGGGCGAGGCCGGTGAGCCCCGGTTTGACGGCCTCCCGGAGCCGGAAGGCCGGTTCGTCTAGGGAGAACCGGGCCGCCAGCTCCGGGCGCTCGGGCCGGGGGCCCACCAGGCTCATCTCGCCCCGCAGCACATTGACCAGTTGGGGCAATTCGTCGAGATGCGTCGACCGTAACATTCGTCCGATTCGCGTCACCCTTGGATCGTCCTGCCGGGCCCAGACGGGTCCGGTGGCGCGTTCCGCGTCGACCACCATGGTCCGGAACTTGAGGATGGTGAAGGGGCGGCCGTGGAGGCCCAGGCGTGTCTGGCGGTAGAGGACGGGGCCGCGGTCGTCGAGCCAGATCAGCAAGGGGATCAGGATGAACGCGGGGGCGAAGAGGGCCAGGAGGACCAGGCTCCCGACCACGTCCAGGAGGCGTTTTACCAGCCGGGCGGTCGGCGGCGGCTCGAGGGGGCCGATGCGGAGAAGGGGCGCATCGGCCAGCCGGCTCCAGCGGGCGCTTGCGACCAGCACGTCGTAGGGGTCGGGGATGAGGTCCACGGCCATGCCCTGGCCCAGCGCCCAGAGCAGGACGCGACGGCGCACGGCGGGCGGCACCTTGGGGCCGATGAGAACCCGAGGGACCCGGCTGGCGCCGCGGGTCGTGGGAACTGGCGTGCGACGCGGCGGAGCGTGACCCTCGTACCCACGGTTGCGGTGGGGATCGGGGTACCGGTGCCGGTCGCGACCGACATGGAGCTCGCGAAGGGCACGGGCCCCGGTCGCAAGGATCAGTTCCCGATAGAGGGCGAGCAGCCGCCGCTCCAT
>DATCKA010000004.1:0-14684 GCA_036562495.1 Limnochordales bacterium | reverse complement strand
ATCAAACTCTCCGACCAAAGCTTCGCACCAGCTCGGCAAAGCCCCCACCAGCTACCGCCAGCAGGCTGGCTCCGCCCAGCCAGCGCCAAGTCCTCAGCCGTCGACTCCCTAACCCTGGCTCCGGAATCACCAGACCTCTTTGGCCTGGGCCCGCCACCGACCGCCAGGCTGACCACCCTCGGCCCGCCTCGCGTCCGGCTCACTGTTTAGTTGTCAAGGATCCGAGCCAGCGGCTCCCTCCGGACAGGTCGCACCCGACTGCTCGAGTCGGGCGGTCGCTCACCGATCCGGAAGGCACCGTGAGCTGCAGCCACTGTCGTGTGGCCGTCGCAAGGGCTATTCTAGCGAGTCACCCCTCCCGTGTCAACCGCGACCGACGATGATCCCCTCGGGTCGTCTCGGCGGCCGGGCTGGCCGTGCCTGGGGGCCTCACGGCGGCTGCCCGCCCAGCCCTCGCCGTAGCAACTCCTGGCTCGCCTGGAGCAAGAACTGGGGCACTCGCCCCACGACCTGCGTCTCGAGGACGGGCACCCTGGCCCGCACGGCCACCTCGTCGCGAACGAACGGGGCGACCACCGTCACCTTCACCGACAGGTCCACCCCGACGCGGTGCAGGGTCTGGTTGATCCCGGCTTCGACGAACTCGGTGTACGGCTCGACGGTGAAGGCCCCGACGCTGACGAGCCGCACGGGCAGCATGGGACCCCGGCCGCCGAAGAGCCGCAAGCCCGTCACCTGCCCCAGCGGCACCCTCGCGTCGGTGACGGTCAGCTCCCGCAAGCGCCCCTGGAGCACCTGCGCGGTGCGAGCCAGCAGCCCGTTGATGACGAGCCAGTTGTACTCGATCCCCACGATCTCGCCCTGGCTGCCCTGCCGGTACGTGACGAGGGGAGCCGTGCCGGTCGCGGCGCTCATCTGCTCGGCAGCCTCGGCCACCACGCCCGTAGCCATCAACGTCATCTGCTGCACGGCCCACCGGTCGATGCCAGGCCCCAGGCTCGCCTCGAGAAGCCAGCCGGTGGCAGCCGACAGGACGGCCACCGCCAGCAGGACCAGCCCCGCTGTCGTGCGAAGGCTTCTGCGACGGGTCAGCATCCTTCCCATTGCCTCCGGTGGGCCGCTTGCCGTCGGCCGCAGGCCTCAGCATATGATCGGAGCGCGGCGGCCTGGCGGACGGGCCTCGTGACGAGGAGGCCCCGCCGACGCACCCCCGGACACGGCCACATGCTCGGCGCCGTCGTCGACGTAGTCTGATGGGCCTGGCTGCGGAGGGAGTCGATGGGAGTGACGACACGGGCCGGCCGCTCCGTGCGGCGATGGATCGTGGTGCTCTTGGCCATCGTCGCGGCATCCACCCTTGGAGCGGTGGCAGGGGCCGTCGCGGCGCTGGTGCGGGCGACGCCGGACCTGGACGACCTGCGTTACCGGCCGCACCAGACGACCTACATCTATGACCGCAAGGGGCGGGTTATCCGCAGCCTCTACATCGAAAACCGGGTCCCCGTCAGCATCGACGAGATCCCGAAGGTGATGCAGCAAGCCATCCTCGCAGCCGAGGACGCCGACTTCGAGAAGCACCGCGGCTTCGACGTGCGCGGCATCCTGCGCGCTCTGTGGGTGGACCTGCGCGAAGGCGGGCGGCCGGTGCAGGGCGGCAGCACCATCACCCAGCAGCTGGCCAAGCTCATGTTCCTCTCACACGAGCGCACGCTGACTCGCAAGATTCGCGAGCTCTTCATTGCCATCGAGCTGGAGCGTCGCTTCAGCAAAGAGGAGATCCTGGAGACCTACCTCAACGAGATCTACTTCGGCGCGGGCGCCTACGGCGTCGAGGCGGCGGCGCAGACCTTCTTCGGCAAGAGCATCCGAGAGGTGACGCTGGCAGAGGCCGCCCTGCTGGCGGCCCTCCCCCGGGGCCCTTACTACTACGACCCCTTCCGCTATCCTGACCGGGCCCTGGCTCGCCGCAACTTCGTGCTGGACCGCATGGCCAAGGAGGGTTACATCTCCCCCCGTGCGGCAGCCGAGGCCAAGGCGCAGCCCCTGGGCGTCGTGAGCCGCAACGAGGAGCGCGACGTCTCGGCCTCGTACTTCGTCGACTACGTGCTCCAGCAGCTCTACGAGCGCTTCCCGGCCGACGAGGCCCGTGACCGGATCTTCGGCGGCGGGTTGCGCGTCTACACCACCCTCGACCTCGATCTGCAGCGAGCCGCCGAGCAGGTGGCCGCTCGATTCCCCGTCGCCACCACCGACGCCAACGGGCTGCCTCAGCCCCAACTGGCCATCGTCACCCTGGACCCCCACACGGGCGACATCCTGGCCATGGTCGGGGGGCGCGGCGAGGGCAACAAGTTCAACCGGGCGGTGCAGGCCACCCGGCAGCCCGGCTCCGCCATCAAGCCCTTCATCTGGCTGGCGGCCATCGACCGGCGCCTGGCGACCCCGGCCACCGTCATCGAAGACAAGCCGCTGCAGTACACCCTGCCGGACGGCACCCACTGGCAGCCGTCCAACTACGACGGCCGCTTCTTGGGGCCCGTCACCATCCGCACCGCCCTCGAGCAGTCCATCAACATGGTGGCCATCCAGTTGCTGGAGCAGGTCACCCCGGGCGTCGTCATCTCGTACATGAAGCAGATGGGCATCACGACCCTGGTGGAGCCGCCCCGGGAGCCCAACGACCGCCACCTGGCCCTGGCCCTCGGCGGCCTGACCCGAGGCGTGACGCCGCTGGAGATGGCGGCGGCCTACGGGGTGCTGGCCAACGGCGGCATCCTCTCCAAGCCGCGGGCCATCCTGCGCATCGAGGATGCCAGCGGCCTCGTGCTCGAAGAGACGCAACCCAGCCAGCAGGTGGTCGTCTCGGACGTCACCGCCTATCTCGTGACCGACATGATGCGTGGCGTGGTCCAGTGGGGCACCGGCCGGTCCGCCGCGTTGCCGGACGGGCGCCCCGTCGCGGGCAAGACGGGTACCACCGAGGACTACACCAACGCCTGGTTCGTGGGCTTCACGCCCGACCTGGTGACGGCGGTCTGGATCGGCAACGACGAGCAGCGGGTGCCCATGCGGCTGCCCGACGGCACCAACATCGGTAGCGGGCGCGCCGCGCAGGTCTGGCGTGACTACATGCAGGTCGCCGTGCGCAACCTGCCGCCACGGGACTTCCCCAAGCCGGCCGGCATCGTGGACGGGGTCCGCATCGACATCAAGACGGGTCTCCTGGCCCCGCCCGATTGCGGGATCCCCGAGTCGCAGACGCGCCTGGAGATCTTCGCCCCGGGCACGCAACCCACGGAGATCTCGCCCAACTGCCGGCGGTCGTGGTTCCAGTGGCCCGACTGGCTGCGCAGGTCCTTCGACGGGCTGTTTCCGCCGGATGGCTCCCGGGAGTGACGGGGCTCAGGCGAGCTCGGCCACCGTCACCCCGTCGCCGCCCTCCGCCGGTCCGGCCGGAGCGAAGCGGCGGACGCGCCGATTCTCTCGGAGGTAGCTCCGCACGGCGTCGCGCAGTGCCCCCGTGCCCTTGCCGTGGATGACGCGGACCCGCTCGATGCCCGCCAGCACGCAGTCGTCCAGGTACTTGTCGAGCTCGGCACGGGCCTCCTCGGCGGTCAGGCCTCGCAGGTCGATCTCCGGCCGGATGGTGACGGCCTTGGCCCAGGAGGTCGAGCGCCCCGCGACGGCCGTGGGTCGGTCACCCGTGGCCGCCGTCGCCCCCGCAGAGGACGTCTGCGGCCTCTCCTCGGACGGGGCGAGCCACGCCAGCTGGCTGGCCGGCAGGCGGGTGCGCACGGAGCCGACCTGCACCGCCACCTGGCCCTGGCCGTCGGGCGGCTCCACGACGACGCCCACCGACTGCAGGGGCAGCACCCAGACCCGCTGTCCAGCCGTCAGGGCTGAGGCGTCCTCGATGGGGAGCATCGCCGGGGCGTCCACGGCCACTGCATCGGCCGGGGCCGCGCCCTCGCCGACCTCCCGCCCCGACCCCGCCGGCCCCAGCGAGTCGAGCACCCCCCTCGCTCGCCGCTCCAGGCGGCCCCTGGAGGCTGCCAGCTCGCGGCGCAAGCGCTGCAGGTCCACCACCCGCTGGGCAGCTGCCTCCGACTGAGCGGCCTCCTTGGCGCGCCGCAGCAGGGTCTCGATCTCCTGTCGAGCCTGATGGGCGAGACGGTTGGCCTGCTCGAGGGCCCGCTCGATGGCCTCCTGCCGCCGGGCCCGCAGGCGGTCGCGCTCCTCGCGAGCCTGCGCCAGCAAGGCCTGAGCCTCGGCCCGGGCGGCCGTGGCCTCGGCCAGCCGCTGGCGGGCGGCCTCGAGGGCCTGGTGGAGCTCCTCGACCATCCGGTCTGCCCGGATCCGTTCGGAGCCCAGTCGCTGGCGGGCGTCCTCCACGATGGCCGCGGGCATGCCCAGCCTCGCGGCGATGGCGAGCGCCTGGCTCTGGCCGGGAGCACCCAGCACCAGGCGATAGGTGGGGCTGAGCGTCTCCAGGTCGAAGCTGACGCTGGCGTTGGCCATGCCCGGCTGCGTGTGGGCCAGCACCTTGAGGTCGCCCAGGTGGGTGGTGACGACCACCCGTGCCCGCCTCGCCCGGAGATGCTCCAGGATGGCGCAGCCCAGCGCGGCCCCCTCGGCCGGATCGGTGCCGGCCCCCAGCTCGTCGAGCAGCACCAGCGTCGAGGCGTCGGCCTCCTGCAGGATGGGTATGATGCGCCTGAGGTGCGACGAGAAGGTACTCAGGCTCTCCGTGACGCTCTGCTGATCGCCGATGTCGGCCCGCACCCGCTGGAAGACGGCCAGCTCGCTGCCCGGCTCGGCCGGCACGTGCAGGCCCGACTGGGCCATCAACGTGAGCAGCCCCACCGTCTTGAGCGAGACGGTCTTGCCTCCGGTGTTGGGGCCGGTGATGACCAGCACCCAGAAGGAGCGGCCCACCTCGACGTCGATGGGCACGACCTCGCCCTTCAGCAGCGGGTGGCGCGCGCCGTGCAGCACGATGCGCCCCTCGGTGTTGATGGCTGGCTCTACGGCTCGCTGGTCGATGGCCAAACGGGCCCGGCTGGCGATGGCGTCCAGATCGCCGAGCGCCTCCAGCGCATCGGCCAGTTGCACCCCTACGCCGGCCACCTGGGCGGATAGCCTGCGCAGGATGCGCTCGATCTCCTCCTGCTCGGCCGCCTGGGCCGCCCGCAGGGCGTTGTTGGCCTCCACCACCGCCATCGGCTCGATGAAGAGGGTGGCCCCGCTGGAGGAGGCGTCGTGGACGATGCCGGGCACCATGTCGCGGCACTCCTGACGCACGGGCACGACGTAGCGACCGGCCCGGCGCGTCACGATGGGCTCCTGCAGGGCCTTGCGGCCTAGCGGCGAGTGGACCAGGTGTTCGAGGGTCTCGTAGATCCGCTCGTTGAGGCGCCGCAGCCGGGTCCGGATGGCGGCGAGCTCGGGCGAGGCGGAGTCGACCACCTCTCCGTCGACGCTGACGGCCCGGCGGATCTCACGCGCCACGCCCGACGCGTCGATGAGGCGAGGCAACCAGCGCCCCAACAGAGGCGCCGGGCCCTCGGCACCGGCGACGGTGGCCACCCAGTCGCGCAAGTCGGCGACCGTCTCGATGGCATCGGCCACCTGCACGAGCTCGGGCCCCGACAGGGTGCCACCGGCGAGGCATCGTCGCAAGGCTGCCCGCACGTCCGGCGCCCCCAGCGGGATCGCGGCCGTCGCCCCTCCCCGCTCCAGGAGGCCGCGCATCTGGGTGGTCTCGGCCAGCAGGCGCCGGACCGTCTCGGGATCGGCGGTCGGCGCCAGGAGCTCGAGGCGCTCACGCCCCATCGGCGTGGCCGCGCGCCGGCAAAGCGCCTCCACGATGGCCGGATACTCCAACACCTCGAGGGTGACGGGATCGGCCACCGCGTGGGCGTCCCCACTCGACAGCGGCTGCCGACGCTCTACCTGGGATTCCACAGTCGCTGCACCCCGGCCCGACCCGGTCAGGCCAGGGCCATTGTAGCGAGGCGCATCCGATGCGACAAGGGCGAGACGCTCACCGCCGCTACCGCCCGTCGAGCAGGTCGTTGCGGCGCCTGATCCTTCGCCAGACCACTCCGACCCGCTCCGCCAGCGCTGCCCAGGCGGCGCGCCCCTGCTCGCGCCACTCCCGCAGACCATCCGCCAGACGGCTCAGCTGCTCGTACGACCGCTCGTTGATCAGCAGGTACAGCGCGATTCCCGCGGCCGTCAGCGTCACCAGAAAGGCAGCGGTTTGCCATGCCCTCCGGGAGGCGCGGGCCGCCTCCGCACCCAGGTCGGGTCTCGGCAGGCCGGGAGCGGGCACGACGTCCGCCAGCGTGGCCGCCACCACGTCACCGAAGAGGCGGGCTCCTGCCTCGGCATGCGCCAGCCGGTTGTAGGTCGAGCCGATCTCGGCCAGCAGGGCCCGTGGGTAGAGGTCCTGGTTGTAGTCGCCGGCCGCGTAGAGGATCCCGCGGATGAGGCCCGGATAGGCCTTGTCGGCGTACCCCTTGATGGTGAAGGCGAAGCCCTCGTTGGCGGACATGTTGGGGTTTTGCCGGCCGACCACCAGCAGCACCGATGTCGCCATCTGCCCGGCGATCTCTCGCAGGTACGCCTCCGCCGGAGGCGTGTCGCGGTGCACGTCGAACAGCGCGGCCGGCCCCTTGCGCAGCAGCTCCAGCGCGGTGCGCCGGGACCGTGAGTAGGCCAGGCCGTCGTGCGGGTCATGGCGCCGGGTGGAGTGCAGGACGTCGAGGCCGTGCCCCCGCAACACCTGGGCCAGACGGGCTCCGACCTCGAGGATCTTGCCGTTGCGCGGCTCGTTGGTCCGACCGGCGTCGGGCAGGTACGACTCGTCGGTGTGGGTGTGGTAGAGCCCGATCAGTACATCGCGAGGGCGGGGCGCGGCCATCACATGGACGCTCGCCGCCGCGACGGGCAGCCCCCGAGCCGGCCCCATGCCCCTCCGCAGGGCCAGCAGAGAGGCAGGCAGGCGGCTCTGCAGCTCGACCCGTCCCACCTGCCGGGCCCGGGCCACGCCGTCCCGCACCCCGGTCACCTCGAAGAGCCGGTCGTCCGGGGCCACGAAGCGATCCCCGGCCTGCAAGGGCAGGCCGGTGAGCAGCAGCTCCTCCCCGTCCTCGCTCACCAGCCGGGTGATCTCGGTCCGCTCGTCCTGCCCGAGGCCGCCGAGGACCTGCGCCTGCGCCCCAGCCGTCGCCACGCCCCAGAGCACGCCCAGGGCCAACCCGACCAACGCCAGCGTGCGCACGACCGACTCGCCGCCACCCTTTCCCCGCGTAGGCTGGCTTCGTCTCGGCTCCCCCTCTCGGGAAAGGGCGGCTCCCCTGGGCAGCGGCTGACGTCAGCGGGACGGGCACCCACCCGCGGCGGAGGCTAGGTGGTGGGGCGGCGTTTGCGGTGGGCCCGCAGGTGGTCGAGGTCGTGCGCGTTGAGGACGTCGCCTGGCCCCAGCCCCGCCCGCCGGGCCACCAGCACCCCGTAGCGCATGAAGCCGAGCTGCGATGGCGAGTGGGCATCGGTGTCGATGACGATGCGCACGCCCAGCTCGCGTGCACGCCGGACCCAGCGCGGGTCCAGGTCCAGGCGATCGGGGCTCGCGTTGATCTCGACGGCCGTACCGGTCTCGGCGGCCTCCTGGAGCACCCGCTCCAGGTCCACGGCGTAGGGCTCCCGTCGGCCGAGGAGCCGGCCGGTGGGATGGGCGAGCACGTCGACGGATGGATGCCGGCAGGCGGCCAGCAGCCGCTGCGTCTGGCTGGCCTCGTCCAGGCGAAACTGGGAGTGGATGGAGGCCACCACCCAGTCGAGACCTGCCAGCACCTCATCCGGGTAGTCGAGGGCTCCGTCGGGCCCGATGTCGACCTCGGATCCGGCCAGCAGGGCCATACCGGTCTCCTCGGCCACGGCCCGGATGCGCGCCGCATGGACGGCCAGCCGGTCGGGTGTCAGCCCTCGCGCCACCACGAGCGACGGCGAGTGGTCGGTGACGGCCAGGTACTCCAGGCCGCGCTCGCGTGCGGCCTTCGCCATCTCCGCGACGTCTGCCGCTCCGTCGCTGGCCTCGGTGTGGGTGTGCAGATCCCCTCGGATGTCGTCGAGCCGGATCAGGCGCCGCGGAAGCTGCCCCCGCTCGGCTCGCTGGACCTCGTCCTCCCCCCACCGCAGCTCCGGGGGGATCCACGGGAGGCCGGCCCGTGCGTAGATCGCGGCCTCGGCACGGGCCAGCTCGTCCTCCTCGGCAGGCTCGACCGTGGCGCCCGTCGGGTGCTCGCCCCCGCTCTCCTCCTGCGAGCCCTCCACCCGCTCGAGTCGGCCCGAGTCGTCCCAGCGCCAGCCCCTTCGGGCCAGCCGCTGGCGCACCTCTTCCACGTGGGCGGCCGGCCCCGTGGCGAGCAGCAGGGCCTGCCCCTCGACGCCTGGCGGCACGACCCAGACGTCGACCGGCACCGCCGTCACGTCCGAGGCCCTCACGCGGGCCGTGCCCTCCCACCACCCCGGCTCCACCGTGGCGGTGCTGCCCAGGTGGCGTCGGATCGCCTCGGCCACGGCCCTCACGGAGCCGGACCCATCGGCTGGCGTCGCGCTCACCACCAGCAGGTCCACGTCGGCCACGGTCGTCTCGGCACGCCGCACGCCCCCTGCCACGCCCGCTGCCCTGACACCCACCACCTGCGCCAGGGCCCGCACCAGCGCCTCGGCCACGCCCAGCACGTACGGCAGGGGCTGGCGCCCCGCGAGGCGACGCAAACGCTCGAGTCCTTCCAGGATGGCGGCCTCCGAGCGGGCTCCCATCCCCTTGAGCGTGCGGATCCGGCCGCTTCGGGCCGCCGCCTCCAGCTCCGCCAGGGAGGCGATGCCGAGCTGTTCGTGCAGCAGGCGAGCCGTGCGGGGGCCGATGCCGGGGATGGCCAGGAGGTCGGCCACCCCCTGCGGGATCTGCTCCTGGAGGCGCTCCAGCAGCCCGATGGTGCCCGTCTGCAGGTACTCCTCGATCTTGGCCGCGATGGCCTCCCCGACCCCGGGGAGCTCCCGCAGGCGGCCCTGGCGCGCCACGTCCTCGATGGGCTCAGGGAGCTCGGCGATCAGCCGCGCGACGCGTCGATAGGCCCGGATCTTGAAGGGGCTGTCGCCGAGCACCTCCAGGAGGGCGGCGATGCGCTCAAATCGCTGTGCGAGGTGGAAGTTGGTCATGGACATCGGGCGCCGTGAAGATGGGCAGAGCCGGCAGAAGGTCCGGGAAGGCCTGGCGGATCTCCTCCCACAAGGGCGGGACCAGCGCCCGCATCTCGCGGGAGATGACCGAGTCGGAGAGCTCGTCCTGCAGATCGCCGGGCGGGAGCCCCGCGACCAGCACCACCAGCGCGGCCACGACCGCGAGCCCCTTGACGGCCCCCAGCACCGCGCCGCCCAGGCTGTCTGCCCACGAGAGCGGTGAGCGCCCCGCCAGGTGGACGACCATGCCGGCCAGCACCTCGCCTGCCGTCAACACCACCGCGACCACCAGGCCGAAGGCGATGGCCAGCGCGGCCTCCCGGGGCAGCGTGGGCACTCGATCGAGGATCCACCCGCCCAGCGGGCGAAACAGCCGCAGCCCGCCGTACAGGGCGACCGCCAGCACCCCGACCTCCAGGGCCTCTTGCAACAGGCCCCGCAAGAACCCTCGCACCACCAGGGCGCCGATGAGGATGATCCAGACGGCGTCGAGCCAGGTCCAACTCGACGACGTCCCAACGGGGATGGATACGCTCACGCCGTGACCTCCCTATCGGGCGATCCAGCGCCAGCCGGGGGTTGTCCTCGACGCCCGCACCCCACCGGCGGGCGTCGAGTCCCGGCGGCATCCCCTCGGATCCTTCCCCGCTTCCATCGTCCGACCTGTTGGGGATTGCGCTGCAACGATTCGGGAATTGGCGAAGCCCTACCTCTCTCAGCGCAGCCGGATGCCCTCGGCCTCCAGCCGCTCCAGCAACGCCTGCCGGGCCGCATCCACCTCCTCGTCGGAGAGGGTGCGGTCGGGTGCCCGGTAGACCACGCTGATCCCCAGGCTGCGGGTCCCCTCGGGCACGTGGGGCCCGACGTAGGCGTCGAAGAGGCGTACCTCCTCGGCGAGTGGGCCGGCATGCGACCTTACCAGCTCCAGCACCCGTGAAGCGGGCATGTCGAGCGGCACCAGCAGGGCCAGATCCCGCTGCACTGCCGGGAACCGACCCGGCGCGCGGGCCGTCACCTGGCGACGCATGGGCCGCAGCGCATCGAGGTCCAGCTCCGCCAGGTAGAGCCGGCCGGGCAGGTCCAGCCGCTCGGCCGCCTCGGGGTGGAGCTCGCCGGCCCATCCTGCCGCCACCCGTCGCCCATCCGCCGTCGCCCAGATGCGCGCCGTCCGCCCCGGATGGAGCCCGTCCATCTCGATCGGCTCCCACTCCAGCTCGATGCCGAGTCGGTCGGCCGCTGCCTCGATGACCCCCTTGAGGTCGTAGAAGTCGTAGGCCCTGACTCCCTCGTACCACTGCCGGGGCGCCGCCGCGGGCACCAGCATCATGGCGATGCCCGCCAGCAGGCGCTCCTCGGGGCGCAGCCCCTCCTGCGCCCACACCTCGGCCGGCAGGTGCGCCGGAGGCGACGCCCCGGCCTCCCCTGCCCCGGCGGGGGCTTGTCCGTCGGGCGCCTCGCTCCGAGGACGGAAGACGCGCCCCACCTCGAAGATGCGCACGACGCCCTGCCGGCGACTCGCGTTGAGTCTGGCCACCCGTAGCAGACCGGGCACCAGCGTGGTGCGCAGGTGGGAGGACTCCTCCGCCAGCGGGTTGGCGATGGCCACGGCCCGCATCCACTCGTGATCGGCCGGGAGCCCGAGCGGCTCCAGTTCGGTCGGGCTGAAGAACGAGTACGTGATCACCTCGTCGAGCCCGGCGGCGGTCAGGGCATGGCGCACCTGCCAGGCCCACTCGACGTCGGCGGGCATCCGCCCGGCCGCCATGGAGGGGGGAAGCGTCGTCGGAATCCGGTCGTAGCCGTAGAGGCGGGCCACCTCCTCGGCCAGGTCGTCCTCTTCATGCAGGTCGCGCCGCCACTCGGGCACGCGGACCCGCAGCCGCCGCGGTCGCCCCTCCCCCGGGTCGCCCTCGAGCTGCACCTCCATCCCCAGCCGGGCCAGCGCCTCGGCCATGGCGGTCTCCGTCAGCTGGGTGCCGAGCACCCGGTTGACCCGCTCCGGCCGCAACGTGATGACGGTGGGGGCCTCGTCGCCCTCACGACGCCGGTCCACGCTGCCGGCGGCGATCCGGGCCCCCAGCGACGCCAGCAGGTGGCACGCCCGCCGGGATCCCCAGTCGGCCAACGAGGGCGGCAGCCCACGCTCGAACCGAGCCGACGCCTCCGTGCGCAGCCCGAGGCGCCGGGAGGTGCGACGGATCAGGGCCCCGTGGAAGGTGGCCGACTCCAGCAGCACGGCCCGGGTCGCGGGCGAAACCTCGCTGGCCGCGCCCCCCATCAGGCCGGCCAGCGCCTGCGGCCGCTCAGCATCGGCGATGACGAGCATGCCGGCATCCAGCGCCCGCTCCTGGCCGTCGAGGGTGACGATGCGCTCCCCGTCTCGGGCTCGCCGCACCACGATCCGTCGCCCCGCCAGCCGCTCCAAATCGAAGGCGTGCAGCGGCTGGCCCACCTCCAGCATCACGTAGTTGGTCACGTCCACCACGGGCGAGATGGTACGCATCCCGGCCAGGTAGAGGCGCCTGACGATCCACCAGGGCACGGGGCCCTGCGGGATGTCATGGATGACGCGCGCCACGTAGCGAGGGCAGTCGTCGAAGGATGCGATCTCGACGTCGCACAGATCCTCGGCCCGGTCGGGCCCCTCCGGGTAGTCGACGGCGGGCAGCCGCAGCGGCCGCCCCAGCACGGCCGCCACCTCCCGGGCGAGCCCTACCACCCCCATCCAGTCGGGGCGGTTGGGATAGGCCTCGACCTCCAGGACCTCGTCGTCGAGGCCCAGGGCCTCGGCCAGCGGCGCCCCCGGGACGGCCTCCGGCGGCAGCTCCCACAGCCCGCTCTCGTCCTCGCCGACCCCCGCCTCCTTCTGGCTGAGCAGCACGGCCTCGGAGCGCACCCCGCCCATCTCCTGGGCCTGGACGAGCCGCTTGAGCCCCGCCACGTAGACGCCTGCCGGCGCCACCGCCACTCGCAACCCCGGCCGCGTGTTGGGCGCGCCGGTCACGACCTGCAGGGTGCGTCCCCCGACGTCGACTCGCGCCACCAGCAGATGGGAGCTGTGCGGATGGCGCTCGACTGTCTGCACGACGCCGCAGACCAGGCCGGTCAGCTCCTGGCCCGCGCGCTCGATGCCCTCGACCGGGATGCCGGCGGCCACCAGGCGGTCCGCCAGAGGCGAGGCGTCCAGCTCCGTGTCGACCAGTTCTCGTAGCCAGCTCAAAGGTAGCCGCACCATCATCCGCCCCCTCGTCGCCGGGATGGCCCGTCAAAACTGACGCAAGAAGCGCAGGTCGTTTTCGAAGAGGAGCCGGATGTCGTCGATGCCGTAGCGCAGCATCGTGATCCGCTCGACCCCCATGCCCCAGGCGAATCCCGTGTAGCGCTCGGGGTCGTAGCCCACGTTGCGCAACACCTGGGGGTGCACCATGCCGCACCCCAGGATCTCCAGCCATCCCGACCCCTTGCACGACCGGCAGCCCGCTCCCCGGCAGATCCCGCACTGGACGTACATCTCGGCGCTGGGCTCCGTAAACGGGAAGTAGCTGGGCACGAAGCGCACGGGCCGGTCCGGCCCGTAGAGGCTGCGAGCGAAGGTGCTCAGCATCCCCTTGAGATCCGACATGCGGATGCCCTCGTCGACCAGCAGCCCCTCCACCTGGTGGAAGACGGGGGAGTGCGTCACGTCGGCGTCCTTGCGGTAGACCTTGCCCGGCACCACCACCCGCACGGGGGGCCGGCGCGCCAGCATGGTGCGCACCTGCATGGGGGAGGTGTGGGTCCGCAGCACGACCTCGTCCGACACGTAGAAGGTGTCCTGCATGTCTCGGGCCGGATGATCCTTGGGGATCCCGAGGGCCTGGAAGTTGTAGTAGTCGAGCTCCACCTCGGGCCCCTCCACCACCTCGAAGCCCATCCCGACGAAGATGCGCAGCATCTCCTCCAGGGTGCGCGTCACGGGATGCAACCGCCCCAGGGGCACCACGCGCCCCGGCAGCGTCACGTCGATGCGCTCGCTGGCCAGCCGCTCTCGTACGGCCTGGCGCCGAAGCGCCTGCTGGCGGGAGGCGAGCCGCTGCTCCAGCTCCTCCCGGAGCCGGTTGAGCTGCTGGCCGGCCTGGCGACGGGCCTCGGGATCCGGGATCTGGCCCAACTGCCGCAGAAGCGTCGTCACCTGGCCCTTGCGCCCCAACAGCTCGACGCGCACGGCCTCCAGGGCCTGCTCGTCCGGCGCCGACTCGATCCGGGCCAGCGCCGCCTCCCGCATCTCCTCCAGGTAGCGGGTGTCCGGCACGGCCATCTCGCTACGACCTCCTCCGCTCCAAGATCCGACATAGGCCCAACATGGCGGACTGTCGGCACACCCCCAAATAAGAAGCGGGAAGCGGCTCTCCCAAGGACGAGAAGAGAGAACCGCTTCCCGCGGTACCACCCTGGTTGATGCCCCGTCGGAGCATCCACTCGTTGCCCGGCCGCGGACATCCGGCGGTCGCGCCAGCTGCCTGCGGCACGCGCTCTGTAACGGGAGCTCCCGGCCGGTCCTACTGGCACCGCCGCTCGCGCCCCCGAGGAGCACGAGCCCGGCACTTTCAGACCGCGGCTTGGAAGCGAACTTCCCCGGACGACCTACAGGGCGGCTTCCAGTCTACGGCCGGCCCCTCCCTGGGAAGGTGCGGCTCCGGGTACTCCTCTTCCGCATCGCCTTTGACGCCAGCGCAGATTGGTCGACGCTGACCGATGGACGGTGACCGATGCTTACCGGGCCAGGCTCTTGAGCTGCCGGTAGAGCAGATAGGCGGTGATGGAACCCGTGGCCTCGAACAGCCTCCAGAAGAAGTCAGCCGTGAGCATCACGGAGCCCACCCTCCACGCCGACGGCCGCTCTAGCGGCTGGGCCGATTATACCATCGTCCCACGAGCCCACACAAGCGAGGCGGACCGCCGGCCCTTACCAGTAGAGGCTTTCTCAACCTCTGCCGGCGCGCTGGCGAGCCGCCTCGAAGAGCACCACCGCCACGGCGGCAGCCACGTTGAGCGACTCGACGCCGCCTGCCAGCGGGATCGTCAGCATGCCGCTGCATTCGGCCGCCAGCTCGGGGGCGATTCCCCTGGCCTCGCTGCCGGCCACCAGTGCGATCGGGCCGTCGAGGGCGGCGGTATGGTACGGCACGCCGCCGTGCGCCTCCAGACCCAGCACCTTCCACCCTCGGCCGCGTAGCTGCCGGGCCAGGGTCGGCAGAGCCCTCGGCTCCGTCAGGCGGGCCGCCGGCACCCGAAACACGGCTCCCGCGCTGGCACGGATGACCTTGGGATGGGAGAGGTCGGCGCACCCGGCATCCAGGACCACGGCGCCGACCCCGGCGGCCGCTGCCGAGCGCAGGATGGTCCCCACGTTGCCGGGGTCCTGCACGCCGTCCAGCATCAGGATCGGAGGGCGA
>DATCKA010000119.1:0-3991 GCA_036562495.1 Limnochordales bacterium | reverse complement strand
CAACGTCATCGAGGGCAACTGGGTGTGGGATCACCCGGAGTTTGGCATCCTGATCGTGCCCAATCTGGATGAGCAGTTTTGGGTGGCGTCGGGCCACCGGGTGCAGGGCAACGTCGTGTGGGCGTCGGGGAGGGCCGATCTGGCCCTGGGCTTCCCGGCCGGGGCCGGGACGTGCTTTGCGGGCAATCGCTACGACAGCAGCCGCCCGGGCGGCATCGAGTGGCTGTACGGATGCGGCAGCCTCCTCCTGCGGGTGGGAGGCGGCGACCTGCTCCCGACGCTGGTGCCGCTGCGCCGATTCCTCGAGGCCAGGCGGGGCGACTTCGAGGCGGGAGACTGGCGAAGCCAGCCCGTGCCACCGCCCCAGCCCGGCATGCCGGATCCCCTGGCTCCGCCGGCACCGCCGTGGCCCACGCCCGAGAGCGAGGTGACGGTACCTCCGTATCCGGCCCCGCTGGAGCCGGTGCCGGCCGAGGCGGTCAGCGGGGGCTTCGACCGGCTGCCGCCGGCTGCACGGCCTCTTCTCCGGGAGGTCGCGGGCGTGGTCCTCTTCTGGCTGCCGGCCGTGATCGACCTCGGCATGGTCGGGCTGGTCGTCGCCGACCTCATCAGGCGCCGTCGGTCGATGGCATGGCCCGGCGCAGTGGCGTGGGGGCTGCTCGCCGTCGCCGTGCCGTACGCCGGGGCCGTGGCCTACGCCCTCGCGAGACTGGCCCGCCGCCGGGCGCGGTCGGCTGCCGCCTGAGCGCCACGACGGTGGGGCCGGGTACGAGCCCCCGCGGAAGGCCCCCGCAACAGCGGCGCCGAATTCCGGCGGCCGGGAGGAGCGGGTGAAGACGTGCTAGCCATACGCGGTCTGGTCAAGCGATACGGACGCAGCCCGGTCCCCGCGGTCGACGGCCTCGACCTCGAGGTCGGAGCGGGAGAGATCTTTGGCTTCCTGGGGCCCAATGGCGCCGGTAAGACGACCACCATCAAGATCGTGGTGGGCATCCTGCGCCCCGATGCCGGTCAGGTGACCATCGACGGCCGGCCGGCGGTGCCTTCGACGCCCGAGGTGCGGCGCCTCATCGGATACGTGCCCGACACCCCCGAGCTGTGGCCGCGGCTGCGGGGCAGCGAGTACCTGGCCTTCCTGGCCGACGTCTACCAGATCCCGCCCGAGGAGCGCATGGACCGGGCATGGCCACTGGTGGAGGCCCTGGAGCTGGTCGACGCCATCGACTCGCTCATCTCCAGCTACTCCCACGGGATGCGGCAGAAGCTGGCGCTGGTCGGCGCGCTCATGGTGCGCCCGCGCCTGTTGGTGCTCGACGAGCCGCTGGTGGGCCTGGATCCTCGCTCTTCCTACGTGGTCAAGGAGCTCCTGCGAGAGCACACCCGCCGGGGCGGCACCGTCTTCTTCTCCACCCACATCCTCGACGTCGCCGAGCGCCTGTGCGACCGGGTGGGCATCATCCACAAGGGCCGCCTGGTGGCCAGTGGGACGCTCGACGAGATGCGAGCCCTGCATGCCCGCGGGCACGAGACCCTGGAGGCCATCTTCCTCGAGGTGACCCGGGCAAGCCTCACGGTCCCGGAGGGGAGCGACGGCCGCCGATGAGACGGAGGGTGACGGATCCCCGTCAGGCGCTCGAGCGCCGCCTGCGACGCCGCCGTTCGCCGACTTTGGCGACGCTGGCGGTCACCCTGGCCGGCCATCTGCAATGGGGGCGGCTCGTGGAGGCCTCGTCGGGGGGCATCCGCAGCCGGGGCGGTCGGCTGGCGCTGGCAGCGGTCCTCGTCGCCGCGGTGGCGAGCTGGGTGGTGGCCAGCTTCTTCTTCCTGCGGGCGATCCACTTCGCCATGGCTCTAGCCGGCCAGCCGCTGGGGTTGCTCGTGATGGCGACCCTGGGGGGCAGCTTGTTGCTGGTCGTCGTGGCGACCCTGATCGTGATGTCGAGCCTCTTCTTCTCACGCGACGTGCCGCGCCTGATGCCGCTGCCCCTTGGCCCGGGCCAGATGCTGGGGGCGCGGTTTGCCGCCCTCTACGTGGACGTGCTGAGCCTCCTGCTGGTGGTGTGGATTCCGGTGCTGGTGGCCGGCGCTTCGGTGATCCCCGATCCGTCTGAACTGCAACACTCCGATGCCCTATGGGAGGCGCCCCTGCGACTGCACGCCGACCCCGCCTACTGGCTGACGGGGCTCTGGACGGGGCTCACCTTGCCCGCGGCACCCCTGGGCCTGGCCGCGGTACTTGCCGTGGCCGTCGGGCGGCGGGCGGCGGTCAGCCGCTACCGGGATCTTTTCTACGTGATCGGCGGCCTGCTGGGGCTGGCCGTGGCGCTTGGAATCCAGTACCTCAACCTGCGGTGGTTGCCCAGGTTCGAGGACCCCGCGGAGATGATGCGGCTGATGGCGCAGCCCAACGCGCTGATCATGGAGTGGGCGCGCTTCTACCCGCCGGCGCGTTGGGCCGCTGAGGCGATGGGCAGCGGCCCCATCGCCTGGCGTCTGGGCCGCCTGGCGCTCTTCACGGTCACCTCGGTGGGAGTGCTGCTGGCCGGCGTCGCGTGGGCGCAGCGGGGATACCTACAGGCCGTGCAGGGAGGGCTCGAGGAGACGGCCGATCGACGGCGCGCTGCCGATGCGGGGACTGCTCGAGCCGTGCTCGCGAGGAAGCTCGGCCGCGCCGCGTCGCCGGTGATCGCCCTGGCCCTGAGGGAGTGGCGCCTGTTGTGGCGGACGCCGCCCTTCATGATGACGGCCGTGGCCAACACGGTTGTGCCGCCGCTGGTGGTGGTGATGCTGCTGGTGTTGCAGCCCCCCGAGCTGGGTGCCCTGCTGACCGGGCTGCCCGCGGCATGGATCGCCATCGGCATCGCTGCCGTTTCGATCTTCATGGGAGGCGCCGGCCAGATCGCCTCGACGTCGGTCTCACGTGAGGGCCGTGGGTTTGCGCTGGTCGCGTCCCTGCCCGTCTCTCCGGCCCGCCAGGTGGCGGCCCGACTCGTGGTGGCCGGGCTGTTTGCTGCGACGTCGGTGGTGCTGGTCGTGCTCGCAGCCTGGTGGGCCCTTCGGCCGCCCATCGGTGCCGTCCTGGCAGGGGTGGGAGGAGGGCTCATCGGGTGCTGGCCTGTGCTGGCGGGCTCGCTGTGGATCGACCTGGTGCGGCCGGTCACCCGCTGGGACAGCCCTCAGCAGGCCATGAAAGGCAACATCAACGGGCTGTGGAGCATGCTGCTGGCGTTGCTCTGTGGGGGAGCGGCGGCAGCGGCGGGGTGGGCGGCCCTTCGGCTGGGGGCTGGGTGGACCGGCGCGATGGCGGCGGGCGCCGGTGTGCTGGGCGTCCTGGGCGTCGTCCTGACCCAGCTCGCGTTGCGTCAGGCGCCTGCGACCTTCGGCGGGGCAGGGGAATGGGCGAGCTGACGTCAGGGGCTCGAGGCGCTGAGACGAAGAGACCTGCCTCTCTGGCGGTCGGGCAAGACCCCGACCCGGAGAGGCAGGTCTCGTCTCGTACGACGGATGGACCCTGCGACCGTGAGTACGTCAGCCGGCCGTCACGCCTTGCGGCCCGGCGACCCCCACTTGGCCTCGAACTCCTCCGCCGAGAGCTTGTACCAGTCGGCGTTCTTCTCGATGAACGACTTCCACTGCTCGGGGACCTCGTCCTCGGGGAAGATGGCCTCAACCGGGCAGGCCGGCTCGCAGGCACCGCAGTCGATGCACTCGTCGGGGTCGATGTAGAGCTGCTGCACCTCGTCGTATTGCCCCTCGGACTTGCCAGGGTGGATGCAGTCGACCGGACAGACCTCGACGCAGGAGGTGTCCTTGGTGTCAATGCAGGGCTCAGCGATGACGAACGCCATCTATCAACCTCTCCTCCCGTCGCTGCAACATGATGCCGTCGCACGGCCAGCCCTGGGGCGCACGAAACCCTCCCTCGCCCCCGGCCACCAGTAGGATACCACGTGCACGCCCCGAATCCTTGGCGGGCGGATGCATTTCCTCG
>DATCKA010000002.1:0-2119 GCA_036562495.1 Limnochordales bacterium | reverse complement strand
CGCAGGAGCCCGGGGGCGGCCCGGGCGAACCGGCCGAGGGGCAGCCGGCCCCAACGACGACCGGCGAACCCGAGGCCCGTCAGCGTGGCCCTACGCGGCTGCTGAAGGCCCGCGAGGAAATCGCCCAGGCCCGGCAGCGGCTGGCGGATCGCTACGAGCAACGCTGGCGCGAGTGGGCCGCCGAAGAGTTCCGGCAGGAGGCGCGGGATGTGCTCCGCGCCTTTTCTGCTGCCACGAAGGGCCGGCGGATGAAGAGCCTCAGCGATGAAGAGCTGATCCAGCTCCTGACCGTGCTGTACCAGCTGAACGCCAACTGGCGGCAGCGGATCCAGGACAGCGTGATGGACCTTGCCCTGGAGCACGTGCTGAGCGCGGCGGGGGACGCCGGCTCGGAGCTGGACGTGGCCGTGGAGCTGGACAACGACTACGCTCAGCGGTTCGTGCAGCAGTACGTGTTCCCGTTCGCGCAGACCCTGGCGGACGGCAGTGTGGACCGGGTGCGGCGCGTGATCCTGGCCGGCCAGCAGGAAGGCCTGACCGTGGCCGAGATGCGGAACCGGCTGCTGGACGAGTTCGACGACTGGACGGTGACCCGGGCCGAGATGGTGGCCCGGACGGAGACGATCCGGGCCAGCAACGCCGGTGCCCTGATGGCCTACCGCTACGCCGGCGTGCAGATGGTCGAGTGGCTGCCCGCCGGTGACGCCTGCCCGTACTGCAAGGCCCTGGAGGGCAAGCGCTGGGCGGCCGGCAGTGTGCTGTTCGACATCGGGGACGAGTGGCACCCCGAGGGCGTGGAGCGCCCGTTCCGCATCACCTACGAGCCGGTGCGGCATCCGCCGCTGCACCCGCACTGCCGGTGCACGCTGGTCCCGGTGGTCGAGTGAAGGGGGGGGTGAGGGGCCATGCCCACGCGAGGCTTTCCGACGGAGTTTAAGACCGTCGCCTTCGCGTTGGAGCGATTCGACGAGTCGGCGGGCACCGTGGAGGGCTATGCCTCCACCTGGGACCGCGACGAGGACGGGGATGTGATCGTCAAGGGCGCCTTCGCCAAGACGATCAAGGAGCGGGTGCCGGCCGGCAAGGTCAAGCTCCTGGACAGCCACCGCTGGGATGCCCAGCACGTGATTGGCACCGTGGTGGAGGCCCGGGAGGAAGACCGGGGGCTCTGGATCAAGGCGGCCTTCGCGGGCACCGACGAGGCGCAGGCGATCCGCCAGAAGGTGCTCGAGGGCCACCTGAACAGCTTCAGCATCGGCTTCGAGATTTTGCGGGATGAAGTGAAGCTCGACGAGCAGGGCCGGCCGACCCGTTATATCTACGAGGTCAAGCTGTACGAGGTCAGCATTGTGCCGTTCCCGGCCAACGAGAACGCCATCATCTTGTCGGCCAAGGGCGTGGTGCCGTTCCAGGACCTGCCCCTGGCCGACCGAGACAGGGCCTGGGACGCCGATGCGGCCGTCCAGCGGGTCCGCCGGTGGGCGTCCAGCGACGGGTCCGGCGAGAAGGACACCATCAACTGGGCCCGGTACCGGCGGGCCTTCGTCTGGTACGACAGCGCGAACCCGGAGAATTTCGGCGCCTACAAACTGCCCATCGCCGACGTGATCGACGGCCAGCTTCGCGCGGTGCCCCGCGCGATTTTTACTGCTGCGGCCGTCGTCCAGGGCGCTCGGGGCGGCGTGGACATCCCGGACAGCGACCTGCCCGGGGTCCGCAACCACCTGGCCCGGTACTACCGCAAGCTGGGCGAGACGCCGCCCTGGGAGCGCGACAGTCTGGACCTGCTGCTGACGGAGATCAAGGCGGGGCGGCGCAACAGCGCCGCCGATTTTGAGCGCATCGCCAGCGCGATGGCGCTGCTGTGGGAAGTGCTCAACGACGACGAGCGCCAGAAGGTGCTTGAACGCCTGGGCCTTGCCCCTGCCGCCGGGCCGGCGGATGAGCCGCCACCCACGGACGGGGGCGAGAAGGGCGCGGCCACCGAGCCGCCGGCCGATGTGTCGGCACTCATGGCCGAGCTGGAGCTGCTGGATGCCGAGCTAGCCTTGATGGAGGTGGAGTGAGATGCCGCAGGTCGCTGAGCTGGTGGGCCGGGCGCGGCAGCTGGTGGACGAGG
>DATCKA010000106.1:0-14111 GCA_036562495.1 Limnochordales bacterium | reverse complement strand
CCACGCTCTTGAGGCCCCTCCGGTACGCGGACCCGACTACGACCGAGCGCCACTACAGGCAGGCGCTCACCGACGGTGACCGGGTGGCAGCTTCTGCGTTGCGAGCAGCGCGGCAAAGGCGGCGAGGGGTGAAAACGCGGGGGTGCCGGCTGGTTCGCGCACCGTTGGCTGAAACGTGGCTGGGGCGCCTGGATTCGAACCAGGACTAGGAGATCCAAAGTCTCCCGTGCTGCCGTTACACAACGCCCCAGCGCATGCCCAGTATAGCAGACCCGGGGCCCCCCGGCCAACGGGCGGCCCGACGGGGTTGCCGGCAAGACTTGCCTCACCGGCCCTGAGCGTCACGCCCCGGCGTGGGTAGGAGTCAGGAAGCGCTTCGCCAACGCCAGGTCGTCGGGTTTGTCGACGTCGATGCCGATCTCGACGTACGGCGTGGTGACCGCCCGTCCCCGGATCCCCAGCATGGCACTGACCCGCCGCTCCACGTCGGCGATGGAGAGACGGCCGACCAGGAAACGCATCAAGGCGACCGGCCCCAGCAGCCGCGCCAGGGTCAGGGGGCTCTTGCGCCCCCGCAGCGTCGGCTCCAGCATCCGCCGGGTCCGGGCCACGATGTCTCGGGTCACCACCAGCAGGTTGCCACCGGTGAAGGTGCCGTCCCGCAGCCGCACCCAGGTGCGCCGCACGCCCGGATAGGCCCGCTCCCCCGCCGAACGCTCCACCACCGCGTACCAGACGTCCATGGCCTCGCCGTCTTGCTCGCAGCGGCGCACGAAGTCGTCCACCATGTGCGGCCTGAGCAGGGGGATGTCCGACGTCGCCACCAGCACGTAGGCGCCGCCTGCCGCCGCCAGACCACGCTCCAGGTTGCCCATCAGGTCCCCCGCCGGGGCGACGCCCTGGACCCGGCCCGGAGCGGCTGCTGCCGCCGCCTCCACGACGCCCTCCGGCCCGACGCAGACGATGCTCCCGATGCGTGCGGACTCGGCCAGGGCAGCCGTCACATAGGCAACCATCGGGCGGCCGGCGATGGGAATCAGGGCCTCCCAGGGCTCGGCGCTGGCCTCCTTGAGCTTGCCCTCGTTGCCCGCGGCCGCCAGCAGCACCACGTCCAGCTTGGGCGGCAACACCGCCCCGGGGAGCTCAGGATGTCCGGTCATCGCTCGACTCCTCGTCGCCGGCCGCTTCGTCGCTGCCCTTGGCCGCCATCAGGGCCATGAGGGCGTGCTCGGCGCTCTCGATGTGCTCACGGGCCAGGCGGGCCGCCCGCTGGGCGTCGCGGGCGGCGATGGCCTCGACGATGCGCCGGTGCTCCTCGAGCGCCTTGCGCATGCGGGGTTTGTGGGAGAGGGTCATCGTCCGGTAGCGCATGACCTGCTCGCCCAGCAGGCTCAGCATCTGCTTGAGGCGAGAGTTGCCCGCCATCTGGTAGATGGCCTCGTGAAAGCGCGTGTCGACCTCGATGAGACGCGCGATGTCGCCGCTCTCGACGCACTCCCCGTACTCCACCAGGATGCGCTCGGTGCGCTCCAGGTCCTCGTCGCTGGCACGCTCCGCGGCGAGCTGTGCCGCCAGGGCCTCCAGGGCGGTGCGCACGTCGAAGATCTCGACGACGTCCTTGAGGGAGATGTCGGCGACGTACGCCCCCTTGCGAGGGATCATGACGACGAAGCCCTCGTGCTCCAGCTTGCGGATGGCCTCTCGCACGGGAGTGCGGCTGACGCCGAGCTCGTCCGCCAGTTGCACCTCCATGAGGCGCTCGCCGGGCTTGAGGGCGCCGGTGATGATGGCCTCCCGCAGCGCCTCGAAGACCAGCTCCCGCAGAGGCTTGTAGTTGTCCAGCTTGAGAGGCGAAAGCGATCCTGGCACGGGTCGCTCTGGCTCCTTCCGACCCTGTACCGGGGCCAGATCTTAAGTGGATTCTACCACGGTCCCGGCCACGCGCCAGGGAAGGACGTCCTCCTCCGCCGGTAGCCGGCTGACGTAGACCCGGACCGTCCACCCCTCCGCAGCCGCCCGTCGTCGGACGTCGTCGGCCAGCCCCTTGCCCGCCCCCGGAGCCACCAGCGCGAAGACCGCCGAACCGCTCCCCGAGACACAGGCGCCCTCGCCGCCAGCTATCTCCAGCAGCCGGAGCAGCCGCTCCGTCGAAGGGCTGAGAAGGCATGCGGCCATGGCCAGGTCGTTGTGCAGCTGCCGCCGGACGTCCTCCAGGTCTCCGCGAGAGATGGCCGCCACCACTCCCTCCGCCCCGCGGCCGCTGCCGTCCCCCGCCGCGGCAGCTTCAGCCGAGAGCTCGTCCCACAGCCGATAGGCCTGTGCGGTCACCACCCCGCCGTCGGGGACGGCGACCACGCAATCCGCCACCAGACGGCAGGAGATCGGTGCCAGTCGCTCCCCGATGCCGGTCGCCCGCTGCACGCCGCCCCGTACGAAGAAGGCCACGTCCGCGCCGATCCGGGCCCCGATGCCCTCCAGCTCCGTTGTCGTCAGGCCCAGGCCCCACAGCCGGTTGAGCCCCCGCAGGGCGGCCGCGGCGTCGCTGCTGCCGCCGCCGAGCCCCCCTCCGACGGGGATGCGCTTGGTCAGGCGGATGCGCACCGCGGGCAGGGGCTCTGGCGCCAGCCGCGCCAGTTCGGCCGCCGCCTTCAGGACCAGATTGGCCCCAGCCCCCGTGATCCCGGACCGCAGGTCCACCGTCTCGGCCAGCGCCAGGCCCTCGCGCGCCAGAGCCCCGGCCTCCGGCCCTGTCACCGACAGGCTCACCGTACCGGGCGGCGCCTCGGGCTCCAGCCACATGGTCAGCTCATCGACGGGCTCCACGCGGGCCATCACGGTGTCGATGAGGTGGTAGCCGTCGTCCCGCCGCCCCAGCACCCAGAGGCCCAGATTGACCTTGGCCGGCGCCCGCTCCACCACGGCGCCTGCCGGGAGCGTCGCCTGCGCCTCCCTCATCGCCCCACCGATCCGACCAGGTCCCGGATCCATTGCCAGAGCCGGGCGGCTCCCGAGACCGGCGCCACCGACGCGCCGGCCACCGCCTCCACCCGGGCCACCTCGCGGCCGTCCACCACCCCGATGACCCAGCCGACGGCCTGCCCCTCCTCGATGGGCGGCGCCAGATCATCTCGCAGCACGAGCTCCCGGGTCACCCCGCGTCGATCGCCGCCCAGGGTGAGCACGTAGAGCATCCCGCCCGCCCGCACGGGCAACAGGGTGGGCTGGCCTCCGCGCACCCGCACCTCGCCCACCTGCTCGCCGGGGATGGCGAGGACGACGGGACGAAAGGCCCGAAAGCCAAACTCCAGCAGCCGGGACGTCTGATCGACCCGGGCCTGGTCGCTGTCCGTACGCATCACCACGGCGATGAGGCGGCGCCCGTCCCGCTCGGCCGTGGCGACCACCGAGTATCCCGCCTGATTGGTGAAGCCGGTCTTGAGCCCGTCCACCCCCGGCACGGCCCCGACCAGCCGGTTGGTGTTGACCATGACGAAGCGGGGCTGCTCGCGGAAGACCTTGGTCCGGGTGGACGTCCACCGCAGCACCTCGGGATGCCGCGTCACCAGCTCCCGAGCCATGATGGCCACCTCGCGTGCCGTGGTGAGGTTGGCGTCCTCCCCGCCATCCTGGGGCAGCCCATGGGAGTTGACGAATCGGGTGTGCTCGAGCCCCAGCGCCTGGGCCCGTCGGTTCATCAGCTCGACGAAGGCGCGTTCGGTGCCGGCGACGTGCTCGGCCACGGCCACCGCCGCGTCGTTGGCCGAGGCGATGGCCACTGCCTCCAATAGCTGCTCCAGGCTCCAGGTCTCGCCTGCCGCCAGGTAGACCTGGGACCCTCCCATGGCCTCCGCCTCCCGGCTGATCCGCACCGGGTCGTCCAGCGAGACGTGGCCGGCCTTGACGGCGTCCAAGGTCACCAGCATGGTCATGACCTTGACGATGCTGGCGGGGTGCAGCGGCTGGTCCGCCTCCTTCTCGAAGAGCACCTGGCCGTTGCCAGCGTCGACCAGGATGGCAGCAGGAGCCGCCACGTCGAAGCCGAGGCGGTCGGGCGTGTTGGGCGAGGCGCGCTCGATGTCCGCGCCCTTCGCGCTTGGCCGGTCGGGCGCCCCCGATCTCTGTTCGCCCTGCGAACTGGTCATCAGCAGCCCCACGAAGGCCGCGAGCCCGACCAGGAGCGCCGCGGTGCGGGCCCATCGCGGCCATGCCCACCGCCCGGGGCGATCCCGCCGCCCACCGCCATCGTCGCTTGCGGATCCTGGCCACCGCACCCCGCATCACACCTTTGCACGCAGGTCTGAAACCCCGGCGTCGACCTCACGCGCCGTACTTGTTGAGCCGGCCAGCATGGGCCAGCATGAGCGGGAGGATCTCCGTCGCCCGGATGTGCCCCAGGCTACCCCGTGCGCAGTCGGTCTCGCCGAACTTGCGCACATGCCGGTCCCGCCGGGCGGTCTTGGCCCACAGCAACAGCGGCACCGGGTGCCAGCTGTGCGACTTGAGCATGGCCGGCGTGGAGTGGTCGCCGGTCACGACCAGCACATCCGGGCCTCGCTCGATCAGCGGCGGCAGGGCCCGGTCCACCTCCTCGATCACGCGGCTCTTGCGAGCCCAGTCGCCGTCCTCGCCTGCGCTGTCGGTCCCCTTGATGTGGATGAAGAGCAGGTCGTACTCGTCCCACAGCTCCAGCGCTCGGGCGATGGCATCGGCCGGCTCGGGTCCGGGCACGTAGGCCTCCATCCCCACCAGCCGGGCCAGTCCCCGGTACATGGGATAATAGGCGATGGCCGCGGCCCGCAGTCCAAATAGCTCGGTCAACTGTGGCAACTGCGGCTGCCGGTCGAAGCCTCTCAGCAGGATCGCGTTGGCGGGATGCTCCCCCTCCAGCACCGCGTAGGCCTGCCGGATGAACTCGTTGACCACCGCGGCCGTGCGCTCGGCCTCGGGCTCCAGCGCCCGCACGGGTAGCGCCGGCACTCCCGTCACCTGGGGGTCGGAGTCGGTCAGCCGAGGCGACAGGCCCTCGCCCCGGAAGATGACGACGGCCCGGTGCTGCATCTCGGGCTCCACCCGCACCGAGACGCCCTCCAGCCGGATGCGCTCGTTGAGCAGGCGGGCCAGTCGCTGGCACGTCTCCGTCGAGATGCGGCCAGCTCGACGGTCCGTGATGACATCCCCGTCGCGTGTGGCGAAGTTGGCCCTTGCCGCCACATCCTGAGGCTCCAGCGTCAGGCCCACGCCCAGGGCCGACAGCACGCCCCGTCCCACCACGTACCGCTGGGGATCGTAGCCGAAGAGGCCCAGGTGTCCGGGACCGCTCCCCGGCGTCACGCCGGCTGCCACCGGCACCGACAGCCCGCACGAGCCCTCCTGCGCAAGCCGATCCATGTTGGGGGTGTGGGCGGCCTCCAGTTCGGTCAGCCCGGTCTCGGGATGGGGAAGCCCGCCCAGTCCGTCCATGACCAGGAGCACCATCTTGCCGCCGCTTCTCGCCAGCGGCCGCAGAAACTCCAGCAACGATGCCACCCCTTCCTCATGTTGCCCGACCGACCGGGGACTTGTTACCGCGCCGGCCCGGCCCTTCCCTGTCCACGTCGGCCCCGACAGGGCCCCGCTCGGCCCCGTTGAATACCCTACCCCGGGGACCTTCATGCTGGGCAGCCAACTGGTCTTCCGTCGCCTTCTCCTCGGCGTGGCCGGCAACCCGGTGGTGAGCCGGATGGTGACCCGTCACGGCCTCTCCCTGGGCGCCCGCCGCTTCGTGGCCGGGGAGACGCTGGAGGATGGACTGCGGGCCGTGGCCTCCCTGCGGGCTCGGGGCATGTCCGCGACGCTAGATTACCTCGGTGAGAAGGTGACGGACCTGACCGCCGCCCGGCAGGCCTCCGCCACCTACTGCGAGATGCTGCGCGCCCTGTCGGCGGCCGGGCTCGAGCCCAACGTCTCCCTCAAGCTGAGCCAGTTCGGGCTCGCCATCGACCCCGGGGAGTGCCTTGCCAACACGCGCCGGGTGGTGGAGGTCGCCGCGGAGCTGGGCGGCTTCGTGCGCATCGACATGGAGGAGTCGGCCCTGGTCGACGACACCCTCACCATCTACCGGGCGCTGGTGCGGGAGTTCCCGGGGCGGGTCGGGATCGTGTTGCAGGCCTATCTGTACCGCACCGAGGCCGATCTGCGGGCCCTGTTGCCCCTCGGCCTCAACGTACGGCTGTGCAAGGGCGCCTACAGCGAGCCTGCCTCGGTGGCCTACCCCCGCAAACGCGACGTGGACGCCAACTTCCTGAGGCTGCTGGAGCTGGCACTGCGAGAGGGCGCCTTCACGGCGGTGGCCACCCACGACGAGCGCATCATCCGAGAGGCCCAACGCATGGTGGTCGAGGCCGACGCCCGGAGCCGTGCGGAGTTTCAGATGCTCTTCGGCGTCAAGCCGCGCCTGCAGCAGGCCCTGGTGGCCCAGGGCTGGCCGCTGCGCATCTATGTCCCGTTCGGCACCCACTGGTACCCCTACTTCGTCCGCCGGCTGGCCGAGCGCCCCGCCAACCTGGCCTTCGTGCTGCGCGGCCTGCGCGGCTGAGCTCCGTCCCGCAGGCTAGCGGCCCTCACCCGCCGGGACGCACGTGGGCCAGCAGCGCTCGCACGAGCTCGCAGGCCTGTTCGTAGCGCCCGAAGGAGGGGATCACGTAGACCCCCTGGACGTAGGCGCGGGCCTCGAGCGCCACCTCCAGCGCCATCTCCATGCCGACCCGCTCGGCCTGGTCGCCCGCCTTGCGCATGGCCTCCCGAATCCGCTCGGGGATGGAGATGCCGGGCACCTCGTTGTGCAGGTACTCGGCGTGCTGGTAGCTGCGAAGGGGCAGCACGCCCAGCAGCACCGGGATGGGGCGTCCGCCCAGCCGGTCGAAGACCTGCAGCAACGGCTCCAGGTCGAAGAGGGGCTGCGTCATCGCGAAGTGGGCGCCCGCCTCCACCTTTCGGGCGAAGCGCTGCACCTCGGTCTCCAGATCCTGGGACACCGGGTTGAGGGCCACCCCGATGAGAAACTCCGTCGCCTTGCCGATCCCCTTGCCCGCCACGTCGACGCCCTCGTTGAGACGGCTCAGCACCCGCACCAGGCCGATGGAGTCCAGATCGTAGACCGCCGTGGCGTGCGCGTAGTTGCCGAGCCCGGGGGGATCGCCGGTCAGCGCCAGGATGTGGCGAATCCCCATCGCATGCGCTCCCAGCAGGTCGGCCTGGATCCCCATGAGGTTGCGATCCCGGGTGGTGAAGTGAAGGATGGTCTCGATCCCGGCCTCCTGCTGGATCAGGTGCGCCGCGGCCAGCGACGCCATTCGCACCTGGGCCATGGGGCTGTCGCCGACGTTGATGGCATCGGCGCCGGCCTCGCGCACGGCCCGGGCTCCCGCGATCAGCTTCTGCGCCACGGGTCCCCGCGGCGGGTCCAGCTCGACGCTGATGACGAACTCCCGCCCCAACCGGGCGGCCAGCCGTGACGCGGGCCGGCGGGTCGCCGCCTCTTCGGCCGTGGCCGGCTCCACGCCAGGCACGATCGCCCGGGCAGCGGGACGGGCCGGCTTCACCCTCACCGTGGCAGCCGGCGTCCCTGCGCCCTCCGCGGTGCGCTCCCCCGCGTCCGAGCCGCTCGCCAGCGCCCGGGCCCAGTCATCCGGCAGGCGGTGGCCCATGGCGTCCAGCGCGCGACGCATGGCCCGGATGTGGTCGGGCGTCGTGCCGCAGCAGCCGCCCACCACCGCGAGCCCCGGCTCGGCCGCCACTCGGCGGGAGAAGTCGGCGAAGTACTCCGGGTTGGCCCCGTAGACGTATCGGCCCCCCACGATGGTGGGAAGCCCCGCGTTGGGCATGGCCGAGAGCCGGGCCCGGGGCCCCACCACGCCGCGCATGGCCCGCAGCGCTTCCAGCACCGGGGTCGGCCCCGCTCCGCAATTGACCCCCATCACGTCTGGGCGCCACGCCTCGTCGAGCGCCGACAGCGCCGCCGCGGCCTCCTCCGGCGAGACGCCCAAGAGCGTCCGCCCCTCGGCGGAGAAGCTCATCTGGGCGATGACCGGCAGCCGGCAGGCCTCCCGCACCGCCCGAAGCGCCAGGGCCAGCTCGCGTGGGTCCGACATGGTCTCGATGACGAAGAGATCCACGCCGCCGGCCAGCAAGGCGTCGACCTGCTCCCGAAAGGCCTCCAGCACCTCCGCCTCCGACAGGGGACCCACAGGCTCCAGAGGCTTGCCGGTCGGCCCGATGTCGCCGGCGATCAGCACGGGTACCCCGGCGATCTCACGGGCGTTGCGGGCGATCTTGACCCCCTGGACGTTGATGGGCCGTACCCGATCCGCCAGCCCGTGAGCGCTCAGCCGGATGCGGTTGGCCCCGAAGGTGTTGGTCGTGATGATCTCGGCGCCGGCGCGGATGTAGTCGAGGTGGACGCCCAGCACCAGCTCCGGATGGGTGATGTTGAGGGCGTCGAAGGAGCCCTCCAGCGAGGCGCCCCTGGCGTAGAGGAGGGTGCCCATGGCGCCGTCGGCCAGGGCCACCCTCCCCGGGCGCACGATCTCGGCAAAGGTCATCGAAGCGCCCTCACTCGAGCCCGCGTTCGGCCTTGACCTGGCGGACGGCCTCCACCATGTTGGCCAGCTTCTGCTCCGCCTCTTCCCACGTGCGGGTCTTGAGGCCGCAGTCGGGATCGATGTAGAGCTGGTCTGGCTCGAGCACCTCGAGCGCCGCCAGGATGCCTTTCTTGATCTGCTCGACCGGTTCGACGCGATGGCTGTGGACGTCCACCACGCCCAGGGCGATCTCCTTGTGAGGGCGATGGCGGCGGAAGAGCTCCAGGATGGCGAAGTCGTTGTTGGCCGCCTCCAGGTCGAGCTGATCCACGGGCAGGTCCAGCATGCGGGGATAGATGGTCTCGAAGTGTCCGTAGCAGATGTGCGTGATGGTGTGGGCCGATAGCCCTCGCGTCACGATGCCGAGCGCCTCGATGGCCAGGTCGATCTCCTCCGGGCGCGTGGAGATCGCAGGCTCGTCGATCTGGATGTAGCGGGCGCCGGCCCGCTCCAGGTCCACCGCCTCCTCGTGGATCACCTCGGCCAGCCTCAGCACCAGGGCCCGGCGATTGGGGTAGTAGTCGTTGAAGGACCAGTCGGCCATGGTATACGGCCCCGTCAGCATGCCCTTGACGGGGCGGCTCGTCAGGCTCTGGGCCAGGGTGAAGGCCTCGACGGCCATGGGCCGGCGCCGGCCGATGGGGCCTATCACGATGGGCTTGCGGTAGTATCGGTTGCCGTACGAGCGCACCAGCCCGCTGATGGCGAAGCCCTCCAGCTGCTCGGCGAAGTAGGTGGTCATGTCGCCCCGCTCCATCTCGCCGTGCACCAGGATGTCGATGCCCAGCCGTTCCTGGAGCCGGATGCAGGCCTCGGTGGCGCGCCGTTCCTCGGCGGCGAGCTGCTCGCGGGAGATCTCGCCCCGAGCGAAGGCCGTGCGGGCCTTGAGCAGGTAGTCGGGCTTGGGAAAGCTGCCCACGCTGGTCGTCAAGAGGGCTGCCATGGGGAGGCCTCCTTCTGGGTCATGCTCCACCCGCCACCAGGGCCCGGGCCTCGGCCAGGCGTTGGAGCTTGGCCAGGGCTCGCCCCTGCGGCAAAAACTCCAGCCCGCAGCTGGGGCTGATGAGGATCCGGTCGTACCCCTGGCGACGACCCACCGCCTCGATGATCCGGGCCAGCTCGTCGGCGGCCTCCAGCCGCCACTCGCGGCCGTCCACCAGGCCGAGGGTCACCTGCTTGTCCAGCTTCACCTCGGCCAGGCGTCGGGCCAGTCCCGGCCCCGAGGCCAGGTCCCAACCCAGGATGTCGCAGTCGAAGTCGACGAGGGCCTCCCACAGGGGCTCGGCGTCTCGGAAATAGGTGTGCAGGGCCACCGGCACCGTCAAGCCCTCCCGGGCCACAGCCAGGGCCTCCCGGGCGAGCCGCACCTCGTCGGCCGAGGCGCCGAAGAGCAGCGCCGGCTCGTCGAACTGGATCACGTCGGCGCCCGCCTCCACCAGGGCTTGGGCCTCCAGGTTGAGGGCCTCGGCCACATCGGCCATGGCTTGTCCGAGGTCGCGGTAGTGGTCGTCGACGCTCAGCTTGACGAAGGTGTAAGGCCCCGGCAACGCCACCTTGAGCGGCTTGCGGGCCACCGCCTTGGCCTGCCGCACCTCCCAGGCCAGCGACGAGCCCCTAAACCAGACCCGCCCCTTGATCTGGGGGCGGCGGTAGTAGACGTTGTTGTCGAAGTACCGGACGAGCCCGCCGATCTCGACGCTGCCCAGGTCCCGGGCGAAGGGCGTGACGAGGTCGTCCCAGCGGACCTGTCCGTCGGTCACCAGGTCGACCCCCGCCTCCTCCTGCTCGCGGATCACCCTCGCAACGGTCTGGCGCACGGTCTGCTCCAGCGCCCGCGAGGAGAGACGTCCGGCCTCGAAGCGGTTGATGGCGTTGCGCACGTTGGGCCCCTCGGCGCTCTCGGGAAGCTTGGGGTAGCTGCCGATGACCGTGATCCGTACCACGCCCGCCGCCCGCTCCTTTCCCGCCTACGTGGCGGGCTCGGACTCGCCCGACTCGGGCCGCCGCCCGCTGTGACGCAGGCGCTCGATGAGCGCCGACGTCGAGCGCCCTGCCAGTAGCGGCACCAGGACGACCCGCGCCCCGACCGCTCGCGCCGTCGGCTCCTCGGGGAGCGCCTTGTCGGCGTAGTCCGCACCCTTGACGTAGAGATTTGGCCGAATCAGTTCGATGAGAGAGGCCGCCGTCTCCTCCTCGAAGATCACGACGCGGTCCACTGCCCGCAGGGCAGCCACCACCCGGGCCCGGTCCTCCTGCGGCACCACCGGCCGGCCCGGCCCCTTGAGCCTGCGGACGCTGGCGTCGCTGTTGATGCCGACGATGAGCGCGCCGGCCATGGCCCTGGCCTGCTCCAGGTAGGCGACGTGGCCGGCGTGCAACAGGTCGAAGCAGCCGTTGGTGAAGGCTACCTCCACCCCTTGCTCTTGCAAGGCGCGGGCGAAGGCGGCCGCCTGTTGCGCCGTCACGATGCGTTGGAGCGACACCGGCTCTTGCATGCCCGTCATCGGTCGGTCGCGGCCTCCATGGGATAGACGGTGGGGATCCACCCGACCAAGGCCTCCTCCACCTCCTGCGGGGAGACCGTCGCCACGCCGCGTTTGCCCACCACCAGGCCGGCGGCGACGTCGGCCAGGAGCGCCGCGGCCAGCACCCGATCGGTGCCACAGGCCAGCCCCAGCGCCATGGCCGAGACCACGGCATCGCCCGCCCCGCTGACGTCGTACACCTCCCGCGGCCGGTAGGCCATGACCCGCAGGGGCGGGCGGCCATCGGCGAAGAAGAGGGACATCCCCTCTTCCCCACGGGTCAGCACCAGCACCTGCAGCGAAAGCTCGTCCACCAGCCGCTGCCCCGCGGCGACCAGGGCCGCCTCGTCGACGAGCGACATGCCGACCGCCTCCTCGGCCTCGCCGCGGTTGGGCGTGGCCGCATAGGCGCCCTTGAGCTCACGCAGACGGTAGCGGGAATCCACCAGCACCGGCACGCCGCGTCGCTCGGCGGCTTCCCTCACGGCGGCGAAGAGCTCGGGGGTCACCGTGCCCCCGCCGTACTCCGACACGATGACAGCTTCGGCTCGTCCCACCGCTCGCTGCGCGGCGGCCACCAAGGCCTCGTGGGCGGCGGCGGACGGTGGCCTCCCCTCCCACCGGTCCAGCCGCAACACCTGCTGCTGGACCGTCTGGCGCCCCCCGGCCACAAACCGGGTCTTGACGGTGGTCGGCCGGCCGGGCTCCCGCACCAGGTGGGCCGTGATGCCGTGTTGGGCCGCCAGGGTGGCGAGGCGGTCGGCCGCGGCGTCGTCACCGACCAGGCTGACCAGCTCCACCTCGGCCCCCAGAGCTGCCGCATTGGTGGCGGCATTGGCGGCGCCACCCAGGCGCGTCTCCTCGCCCGACCAGCGCAAGATCAGCACGGGCGCCTCCCTGGAGATCCGCACCGGCTCACCGTAGACGTAGCGGTCCAGCACGGCGTCACCCACGACGGCGATGCGCCGGCCTCGGATCGCCCTGAGCAGGTCCAGGACCTGCGCGGCCGACACGCCCGGCCACCCGTCCTGGGTCGGCCGGTCAGCCTGCCGTGCGTCCGACACGGCAGTGGCACCTCACTTCTCGGCGGATTGGATCAGGAAGGAGGTTCGGCGGGGGCGGGGGCTCGCCCTCCGCGGTCCCCGGCGGCGCCACCTGCCGGCTGCAGCGGGACACGGCCCCCCGCCGGGGCGGGGCCCGGCCTCAGGCCTCGGTCCCCCAGGGAGCGCACGAACATGACGCCACCGACGACCAGGCTCGCGTAGAAGATGAAGATGCGCCACACCCCGACGAAGACCGCCAGCCGGCTGGCCGGCACGACCCGCCGAAACAGCCAGGCCATCATCAGCTCCGCGCCGCCGCTCCCGCCGGGCGTCGGGATGAAGGGCTGCAGGATATTGAAGACGAGCTGCGCGGCGGCCGCATAGACCCAGTCCGCCCGACCGCCCAGCCCGACCAGCACCGCCCAGGCGATGGAGAGGTAGACGACCCAGTACAACCCCGTCAGGATGGTGGCCGCCAGCAGATGCCACGGGCGTCGCAGCACCAGGTAGCGAAGCCCAACGGAGAAGCGCAGGCTCTCCTTGACCAGGGCGCTGGCCCAGCGCCGACCGAGAACACGCCCGCCCCGCGCCCGGCTGCGTGCCAGCCATCGCATCAAGAGGGCCGGAACCGCGCGGGGTCTCGCCAGCATCCAGCCGACCAGAACCGCCACGGCCACCAGGGTCGCCACCACCGCCGCCGTCAAGCCCGGCGATCCCACCCGTGCCGCCAATCCTTTCCAGACGGCCACCGGCAGCCAGGCGGCCAGCAGCCACAGCATGACGAGGCCTGTGTCCACCACCGCCACGGCCGTCGCGTGGCCGGCGGAGAGCCCCTCCCGGGTCAGCAGGTAGATGAAGACGGGGACCCCGCCGGCGCTGGTCGGCGTCACGTGCGAGACGAAGGCGCTGGCCAGGTAGTAGCGGAGGACCCGGCGGGCCGGCACCCGTGCCCCGAAGGCCGCCGCCAGGATCTGGCTGCGCCAGGTGCGCAACAGCCACGCTGCCAGGGTGAGCCCGCCCGCCACGGCGAGCCAGAGAGGATCCACCAGCCGGATCTGCTCGATGGCTTCGTCGCCGTCTCTCACCAGCAACAGAAGGGCGGCCACGGCGGCCGCCCCTGCCACCAGGGAGATGATGACGCTTCGACGGATGGCCTGGGGAGAGAGCGTCCAGGCCCGGCGGTGCGACTCGCTCACATCTCGTCGAACTCCTGCACCTTGTGTTGCACCCGACGCCCGAGGGCGATGGCGGCCTTACGGCGCCCTGTGGCGCGGCGCCGCCACGCCCCCGGCGCGCAAAGGGGCCCGCTCGGCAGTCGGGTCGTCTCGCCGTCGACGACCCAGTGCCAGGGAGGCGCCTCCGGCGGGAGAATCGGGGGAGGCTTGGGAAGCCCGCGGGCCGCCCGCAGGCCTGTCCGGTCCAGCACCTGCTCCACCGCTGCGATGACGTCGGCCGGACCGATGGCCCGCATGCATGGAGCAGGCTGCTCCACCAGGGAGGCGTATCGGAGGTACTGCCGGCTGCCACCCAGCCAGTGGAAGCAGGGACTGCAAGGCACCGCCTTGCGCACCACCACGTCGTACGGGCCCTGAGGACCGAAGTTGCCCGGATCCGTCGGCCCGAAGAGCGCGACCACCGGGGTGCCCACCGCCTGCGCGATGTGGAGCGGCGACGAGTCGTTGCCGATGAAGAGGTCACACTGCTCCAGGATGGCGGCGGTCTGCTTGAGGCTTGTCCGACCTGCCGCCAGCAGGGGCTCGGCCAGGCGGGCCTCCTCCGCCAGGGCCTGGGCGAGCTCGACGTCGTCAGGGCCTCCGACGACGACGACCTGCGCGCCGTACTGGCCCACCAGGTAGTCGGCCACGTGCGCGAACCCCGAGGCCGGCCACCGCTTGGCGTGGAAGTGGCGGCCGCCCGGGTGGATG
>DATCKA010000104.1:0-72926 GCA_036562495.1 Limnochordales bacterium | reverse complement strand
ATCAAACTCTCCGACCAAAGCTTCGCACCAGCTCGGCAAAGCCCCCACCAGCTACCGCCAGCAGGCTGGCTCCGCCCAGCCAGCGCCAAGTCCTCAGCCGTCGACTCCCTAACCCTGGCTCCGGAATCACCAGACCTCTTTTGGCCTGGGCCCGCCACCGACCGCCAGGCTGACCACCCTCGGCCCGCCTCGCGTCCGGCTCACTGTTTAGTTGTCAAGGAGCACCGCCGCCATGTCCGAGCGGCAAGACCTTACTCTAGACCACCTCGTCGCCCCATGCAAGGCCCATTTGCTGGAAGCCTCGCCGTCGGGCGCGCTGCGCCGTCAGCTCAGCCATCGGTGGAAGGTCGCCGAACGGCTCGGGACATGGGACTGGGCGCCGTCGTACGGCGCACCTCTATATCTAGCATGACCCTCCCGACAATGCAAGAGGTATTTTGACCTTCCCCGGCCCGCGGACCGGCGGGCTTCAGCCGGGCTCCTCGGGCCGCAGCAACGGGAAGAGGATGACGTCGCGCATCGAGGGGACACCCGTCATCACCATCACCAGCCGGTCGATGCCGATCCCCAGGCCACCGGCGGGCGGCATGCCGTACTCCAGCGCGAGCAGGAAGTCGGCGTCGTAAGGGTGCGCCTCCTCGTCCCCCCCGGCCCTGCGCGCGGCCTGGGCCTCGAAGCGCCGCCGCTGCTCGTCGGGATCGTTGAGCTCCGAGAAGCCGTTGCCGATCTCCATCGTGGCCAGGTACGGTTCGAAGCGTTCGGTAAACGCCGGGTCATCCGGACGGTTGCGGGCCAGGGGCGAGACTTCCACGGGGTAGTCGGTGATGAAGATGGGGCCCCACAGCTCCGGCTCCACCCGCGCCTCGAAGATCTCGGCGACGAGCTCTCCGAAGGTCGCCCCCTCGGGCGTCTCGATCCCCGCCCGCAAGGCGGCCTCGCGGGCCTTGTGGGGGTCTCGCGTCGAGCGGAGGTCGATGCCGGCGTACCGGTAGATGGCCTCCAGCATCGACAGCCTGGGCCAGGGCGGCGTCAGGTCCAATCGTCTGCCCGCGTACTCCACGACCAGGCTGCCCAGGCAGCGCTCCGCCACGTACGCGACGCACCGCTCCGTCAGGTCCATCATGTCCTGCCAGTCGCCGTACGCCAGGTAGGCCTCCAGGGCCGTGAACTCCGGGTTGTGCCGCGGAGAGATCCCCTCGTTGCGGAAGTTCTTGCCGATCTCGAAGACCCGCTCCAGGCCTCCGACCAGCAAACGCTTGAGGTAGAGCTCGGGCGCGATGCGCAGGTACAGTTCCATGTCGAGGGCGTTGTGGTGGGTGACGAAGGGCCGGGCGTTGGCACCCCCCGCCACGGGATGGAGGACGGGCGTCTCCACCTCCAAGAACCCTTCGGCGATGAAGAACTCCCGCACGGCCCCGATGATGGCAGAGCGCAACGCGAACCGCCGGCGCACCTCGGGATTGGCCATCAGATCGACGTAGCGACGCCGGTAGCGCAGCTCAACCTCTTTGAGGCCGTGCCACTTCTCGGGGGGCGGCTGCAGCGCTTTGACCAGGGGCGTGTAGGCAGCGACCTCGACGCTGATCTCTCCGCGCCGGGTCTTGATCACCGTGCCCCTGGCACCCACGATGTCCCCCCGGTCGAGCTCGAAGAAAGCAGCGAAGTCGGGACCGAGTCGGTCCTCACGCAGGTAGAGCTGGATCCGACCCGAGGCATCCCACAGGTCGGCGAAGCCGATGCGGCCGTGCTGGCGGAAGGTCATCAGCCGCCCGGCCACGGCCACCTCCTGCCCCTCCAGGGCAGAGAAGCCCTCGACGACGCTGGCGGCGGTATGAGTCCGCCGAAAGGTAGGCCCGTATAGAGGCGCACCGGCTGCCCTCAACTTGGCCAGCTTGGCCCGGCGGACGGCAACCTGTTCGGAGAGGGGCGGCGAGTAGCGGCTGTCATCATCGGGGTGTCGTGGTCCGGACACAGGTGCTGCCTCGCTTTCGTGGCCCTGGGCCCTGTGTGGGCGGGCCCGTCAGCCGGCGGTCGGCGCCTGACCGGAGCGAGAGATGGCGACCACCTCGTACTGCAGCTTGCCGGCCGGTGCGTCGACCTCCACCACGCTGCCGACCCGCTGGCCCAGGATGGCCTTGCCCACAGGCGACTCGTACGAGAGACGGCTCTCCGAGGGATCGGCCTCGGCCGGGCTGACCAGGGTAAACTCCAGCTCCTCGCCGGTCTCCAGATCCTTGAGCCGTACCCGGGACCCGACCGTCACGAGCTCGCCGTCGCCCTCCACGCCGTCGTCATCCACCACGCGGGCCCGCCCCAGGATGGCCTCCAGCCGGGCGATCTGAGCCTCGAGGGCCGCCTGCTCCTCCTTGGCTGCGTCGTACTCCGCATTCTCGGAGATGTCGCCAAACTCCAGCGCCTGCTTGATGCGGTTGGCCACCTGAGGACGCCGGACGGTGCGCAGGTAGTCCAGTTCTTGCTCCAGTCGCCTCAAGCCTTCCGGCGTGAGGAGGATCTCTCCCTCGTTCTGGGCCACCACCGCATCCACGCCCCCCTGCATCCTTGTCGAGGCATACGGCCTCTGCCGACGCTCCACAGACTGCACGAGCACTGGCACTGCCCAACGGGAGCGCCAGTGCTCGTCGTGCCTGCACGAGCAGCCTGCAGCAGCCGCGTGATCATAGCCACGGCGCCGCGAGCCTGTCAAGATCACGTCAAGGCGCCGTGCGGGCGCAGCTCGGGTCGCAGGTCCCACGCCTCCTGCGGAGACAGCACCTCGATGCGGGGGCGCAGGCGGGCCTCCTGTATCAGGCGCAGGTAGTCGTCCCGGGTCAGCTCGGAGGGCCGCCGACCGCTGACGGCGACCAGGGCCGCCTCCAGGACGTTGGTGCCAAACGAGCGCCCTCCCAGGTCGGGGGTCGTCGTGCAGAGGACCCCGACGCCGCGCCGTCGCAGCTCCTCGACGTCGCCGGGCGTCACCGTGTTGGTGATGACCACCTTGCCTCGCAGGTCCTCGGGCATGTACCGGCGGATGGCGTGGAAGTCCCCCACGATGATCTCGGCCCAGCGGTAGAAGCGGCCGTGGCGCGGCACGATGACCTCCTGCTTCTTCCCCGTGGGGTAGAAGAGCTGGAAGGGTAGCTGGGTGATGACGGGCGCCAAAAGGCGCGCCAGCACCTTGAGCTGGCCCAGCGACCGCAGCGGGATGGGCACGCCCAGGCCGAAGACGAGATCCCCGAAGATGATGTCGGCCCCGGCCTCGACCAGCGCCTCGGCCATGCCGAAACGATCGACGGCCAGCACCATCAGCGTGCGGCGCCCCGCGAAGGACCACCCGGCCTCGCGGCTGAGGTACTCCACCACCCATCGCTCCAGGGTGTCCTTGAGCCCGCCCCCGTCGACCACCGGCGTCTGGCGGGCAGCCGCCGCCAACCGCAACGCGTCCCTGAAAGCCCATCGCCGGTCACCGGCCCGGATGTAGAGATCGATGCCCCCGAGGCCGATGGCGTCCACTTTGCCGTCCAACTCACGGATGAGGGCGATGGCCCGCCGCATGTCGCCGTCGGTGCCGATGCGCTCCACCAACACCCGCTGACCGGCCAGCTCCGTCTCCCACCGATGGTCGCGCCTGGACGAGCCCAGGCTGACGCTCACCACGCGCTTCACCGGGACCTCACCCCGCTCACGAGGGCCGCGATGCGCTCGGGCTCCACGTAGACGTCTGCAACGATGGGCGATGGGCCCAGCGTGACCCCGATGACACGATCGCTGCCCAGGATGGCTTCCACCAGGCGGATCCGCATCTCCGACCCCAGGAAGATCACGCGGTCGTAGTGGCTCAGCCGCGACAGGATCTCCATCAGCTCGTTGAACAACTGGTCACCCGGTCGCTCCCTGGCGTATCGCCAGCGCTCCTCGTTGGTCATCAACCAGACCCACTCGGCCCCGGCCTCTCGGGCCGCGCGCTCCAGCTCCTCGGGGTTTTGCACCGGAAACCCGAAGACTGCCACCCGGGAGCCCCGCCGCACCTCGCCCAGCGTCTCCAGGCGGGAGACGAAGCTGCGGTCCACGCCGAAGGCTCTTGCCACCTCCTGCTGGGAGGCGCCCCGGGCCCTCATCTCCAGCATGCGGTCGATGGCTCTCGCCAGCCGCTCCCTCGAGACCAGCTTCTCCCCTATCCGCAACAGGTCTGCCGGGTCCGCCACCGTCTTCGCCCCATTCGTGCACGTCTTTGTGCACACCCAGCGGCATGATACCACGACTTGCCGTCTCGATCCAAATGGAAGGGCCGGGGTCTCCCCCGGCCCACCAGTACGACCTCACTGGTTGCGCCGCGGCATCGACTGCCGCGGCCCCCTCTCGATCAGCCCTGCCGGCCTGTCCGTCGCGAGCGCCCGGTCGTCTTGGCCCGGGCAGCTGCCGCACGCCGGGCCGCCTGCACCTGCTTGGTCTGCTCCACCTGGCGCTGGAATCGCTCGATGCGGCCACCCGACGTCACCACCGTCTGCCGGCTGCCCGTGTAGAAGGGATGGCAGGCCGAGCAGATCTCGACGCGGATGTTTTGCCGGGTCGAGCCGGTCACGAACGTGTTGCCGCAGGCGCACGTGACCGTCGTCAGGTAGTACTCGGGATGGATGCCTTGCTTCATGGATCCGTCAGCTCCCCGCCAGACACCGAGCCTCTGGTGGACCCGGCGCACGAACGGCATTATACCATCCGGACCGCCCCGCGCAAAGGCCACTTACCGCAGATACCGCAACGGGTCGACGGCTTGCCCCCTGTAGCGGATCTCGAAGTGCACGTGAGGGCCGGTGGAGTTGCCCGTGTTGCCGCTGTACGCCACGATCTGCCCGCGCCCCACCCGTTGCCCCACTCGCACCACCAGACGGGAGTTGTGCGCGTACCGAGTGACGACACCCGATCCGTGGTCGATGCTCACCAGGTAGCCGTAGCCGCCGCCCCATCCGGCGAAGACGACTCGGCCGGGGGCCGCCGCCCGCACGGGGGTGCCGGTCGGCACAGCGATGTCGATCCCCTCGTGCTGTCGCCCCCAGCGCCAGCCGAACCGCGACGATATCCGCCCGCGCACCGGCCACGAGAACGCCCGCTGCAGTCGCCCGCCAACCACCAACCGGTCGAGGACGGGCCCCGTGGCGCCCGGGATGATCAGTCGTGTCGACGGCAGCAGCACGTCGGGCGACGCCAGGCCGTTGGCCTCCTGGATGGCCTGCATGCTGACGCCGTAGATCCGGCTGATCTCCCACAGGGTCTCGCCGCGCTGGACCGTGTGCACCACGCCGGGGATGCTGGGGACCTCCAGCACCTGGCCGGGACGGATGTAGTTGATGTCGTAGAGGCCGTTGGCGGTCGCAATGGCGTTGACGTCGGTCTGGTACTGGCGGGCGATGTCCCACAGGGTCTCGCCCTGGCGGACGCGGTGGGTGTAGAAGCGTACGGGCACCGGCTGGCTCTCCCGCTCGGAGGTGCTCGGGTCGGAAGCGGACTCCTCCGCGCTCGACCCCGCGTCCTCCGCCGTCGGCTGGGGGATGCGTGCCGCGGCCTCGCCCGTGGCATCGAAGCCCTCGAGCCGCCCCTCCGGAGCGCTCCCCTCCACCTCGGCCAGCAAGGCGACCACGTCTCGCTCGCCGATGAGGCCCCCCTCCGGCAGCGAGGGCCACAGGCGGCCCAGCAACGAGGCCCCCTGTCGGGTCGCCTCCGCGGCGACCTCCCCGGAGCTCTCGACTACGTCGGCTTGGCGAGGGGCTCCGTGCATCCAGCCGGCTACCCCGGCTGCCATCACCAGAAGCCCTGCGAGAGCCTTCCTCAGCGGGGCCGGGACACGGTCGTGCCCCATCTTGCCGTGGGCAATGCCCTCACGAGAGGCGGATGCCGTCGAGTGGGCTTCGGCTCCCTCGCCCGAGGGCCCGGTGGATCGTGCCGGCGGAGTCGCCGCTGGCGGCACTGGTCAGACTACCCCCCTCGCCCCCCAGCCGCCCCGCCAGCCGGGCTCAGGCCCGGACGTTCTCCGCGAAGGTCGACTTGAGGATGAGATCACAAAACTCCTGGTTGCTCTTGGTGTGCAACAACCGGTCGATGAGCAGGTCCGTGGTCTCTGCCGTCCCCAGGGAGCTCAGGGCCTTGCGCAGGATGAACATCGTATCCTGCTCCCGGTCGGTCAGCAGCAGCTCCTCGTTGCGGGTGCCGGACCGGTAGATGTCGATGGCCGGGAAGATCCGCCTCTCCGCGAGGCGCCGGTCCAGGTGCACCTCCATGTTGCCCGTCCCCTTGAACTCTTCGTAGATCACCTCGTCCATGCGGCTGCCGGTGTCGACCAGGGCGGTGGCCAGGATGGTCAGGCTCCCGCCCTCCTCGAGCTTGCGGGCCGCTCCGAAGAAGCGCTTGGGCTTGTGAAGTGCCGCCGGGTCGACACCACCCGACAGCGTGCGCCCGCTGGGCGGTACCACCAGGTTGTTGGCCCGGGCCAGGCGGGTCAGGCTGTCGAGCAGCAGCACCACGTCCCGCCCGTGCTCCACCAGGCGCTTGGCCCGCTCCAGCACCAGGTCGGCCACCCGGACGTGATTCTCCGGCGGCAGGTCGAACGTCGAGGCCACCACCTCGCCGTCCACCGAGCGCCGCATGTCGGTGACCTCCTCGGGCCGCTCGTCCACCAGCAGCACGATGAGGTCGATCTCCGGGTGGTTGATGCTTATGCTGTTGGCGATTTTCTTGAGAACCGTCGTCTTCCCTGCCTTGGGCGGGGAGACGATGAGCCCTCGCTGGCCCTTGCCCAGCGGCGCGATGATGTCCATCAGCCGCATGGCGATCTCCTTGGGCCCCACCTCGAGCCTGATGCGCTCCTGCGGGTAGACGGGGGTGAGGTCGTCGAAGAGGGGCCGGTTGAGGGCTCGCTCGGGGTCCAGCATGTTGACGGCCAAGACCTTGAGCAACGCGTGATAGCGCTCGCTGTCCTTGGGAGGCCGCACCTGTCCGAGGATCGAGTCACCGGTGCGGAGACTGAACCGCCGGATCTGGGAGGGGGAGACGTAGACGTCGTTGGGGCCTGGCGTGTAGCCCGACACCCGCAAGAAGCCGTATCCGTCCGGGAGGATCTCCAGGATGCCGTCGACCAGCATCAGGCCTTCCTTCTGCGTCTCGGCTCGCAGGATCTCCCGGATCAGATCCTTCTTGCGAAGCTTGGTGTAGCCCGTCACCCCCAACGACTTGGCCAGCTCATGGAGCTCCGCGTTGCTCTTGGCCTGGAGTTCGGCAATGGTCACCTGTCGCTCGCTCCCGTCAGCACAGAGAGTGGCGCGCCCGCACCGGGCGCCAGAAGATACCAGGAGAAAGAAAGCACGCCCCGCACGACACCCGCCAGGATCATGGCCCGTCCGGCTGCGGCTCGTCGTCCGACATCACGCTGGCCTCGGAGATCCGATTCGGCCTGGATGCAGCGTCACTGGAGGTGCTTTTGGAAGTCCTCCGGCGTCAGCTTATCCAGGAACCGGCGGAACTCCTCCATCTCCTCGTCGTCGATGGGCTTGCTGGCGATGAGGGCCTTGGCTGCGACCTCTTCGGAGATGAAGATGGGGGCGTCGGTGCGAAGGGCCAGTGCGATGGCATCGCTGGGACGGGCGTCGACGTCGACCTGCCCGTCCTTGGTCTTGAGGTAGATGCGGGCGTAGTAGGTCTCCTCGCGCAGCTCCGAGATGACCACCCGCTCCACCTTCGCACCCAAGGTCTCCAGCAGGTTTTTCATCAGGTCATGGGTCAGAGGGCGAGGGGGTCGGCTGCCCTCCAGCGCCAGGGTGATGGCCTGAGCCTCGGGTGGTCCGATGACGATGGGGATGAACCCCTTCTCGTCGCTGTCCGTGATGACCACCACGGGAACCATCGTATTCTGATCGATCCCGACGACCTTGACCTTCATGCGGAGCATGGCGCTCACCCCTCGGTCTTCTGCCGGATCAGAACGACACCACGCCCTACCCGGCCGCAACGATGGGGATGGCTCGAGAGCCTCCATGCGTGAAGGTGCTCGTGAAGCAAGGCGGCAGGGACGATCCCGTGCATCCTCGCCGGACGCCGTCTCGTCGCGCGCATTATATCAAGTCTCCGAGTGGCTCACAAGGCGCAGGGAAGCCCCCCTGCGGTGCTCCAGCGCCGCCCTTACGAATGCCCGGAACAGGGGGTGGGGGCGCGTCGGTCGCGACCTCAGCTCCGGGTGAAACTGGCTGCCGATGAAGAAGGGATGCCCCTCCAGCTCCATCATCTCCACCAGGTTGCCGTCCGGGGATAGCCCCGCCCACCGCACTCCGCACCGTTCGAGGAGTGGCCGGTACGCGTTGTTGATCTCGTAGCGATGCCGGTGTCGCTCGTGGATCAGGTCGGCCTGATAGATGGCCCGGCATCGGCTCCCCGGCGCGAGGTGGCACGGATAGAGTCCCAGCCGCATGGTGCCGCCCTTCTCCGAGACGCCCCGCTGATCGGGCAGGAGATCGACGACCGGATGCGGCGTCTCCGGGTCGAACTCGGTGCTGTTGGCCCCCGCCAGACCGCAGACGTGCCGCGCCACCTCGATGACAGCCACCTGCATGCCCAGGCACAGTCCCAGGTAGGGGATCCCGTGCTCCCGGGCATAGCGGGCCGCGCGGATCTTGCCCTCGATGCCTCGCTTGCCAAAGCCCCCCGGTACCAGGATACCGTCGACCCCGGCGAAAGTTGCGTCCAGGTCGCTCCCGTCCTCTTCCAGTCGCTCCGCGTCGACCCACTTGATCTCCACGCCGGCGTCATTGGCGATGCCGCCGTGCTTGAGTGCCTCCACCACCGAGAGATAGGCATCGGGCAGGCTGACGTACTTGCCCACGATGGCCACGCGCACGTGGTGGCGGGGATGGCGGATGTGCTCCACCATCTCCTCCCACTCCGACAGGTCCAGTGGCCGCGTCGCCGGCAGCTTGAGGCGTTCGATGAGGAGCTCGTCCAACCCCGCGCGGGCGAAGGTGAGGGGCACGGCATAGATGGTGTCCGCGTCGGGGTTGGGGATGACCGCCCGGGGCTCGACGTCGCAGAAAAGGGCGATCTTGGACTTGATCTCGTCGCTGAGGGGCTGCTCCGACCGGCAGATGATGGCATCCGGGTTGATCCCGATGCTGCGTAGCTCGCGCACGCTGTGCTGCGTCGGCTTGGTCTTGAGTTCGCCGGTGGCCCGCAGGTACGGCACCAGGGTCACGTGGATGTAGAAGCAGCTGTCCCGCCCCAGGTCGGATCGCAGCTGGCGGATGGCCTCCAGGAAGGGCAGGCTCTCGATGTCGCCCACGGTGCCGCCCACCTCGACGATGACGACGTCGGCCGGCGGCTCGCCGCGCAGTCGCAGGACCCGTTCCTTGATCTCGTTGGTGACGTGCGGGATCACCTGGACGGTCCCGCCCAGGAAGTCGCCCCGCCGCTCCCTGGTGATGACGGACCAGTAGATGGTGCCGGCCGTCACGTTGTGATCCCGGGAGAGGTTCTCGTCGACGAAGCGCTCGTAGTGGCCCAGGTCCAGGTCCGTCTCCGCCCCGTCGTCGGTGACGAAGACCTCTCCGTGCTGCAACGGGCTCATCGTGCCCGGGTCGATGTTGATGTAGGGGTCGAGCTTCGCGATGCTGACGCGCAGCCCCCGGCTCTTGAGGAGCCGGCCGATGGAGGCCGTGGTGATCCCCTTGCCCAGGCTGGAGACGACGCCTCCCGTCACGAAGATGAAGCGGGTCGACCCCGTCCCCGTCGACAGCGGGCTTCGCTGGCCGTCCGCCGCCTTCAACGCTGTTCTCCCGCCTTTCCATCCGCTTGGAGAGACCGGTAGCGGTCCAGGATGGCCTCCATGGCCGCTGTCACCAAGAAAGCGCTCATCCCACCGAACAGCAGCAGCAACGGCGCTCCCAGCACCGTACTGACGATGCCCAGCACCGCCAGGACCGCCACCACGATCCATGTCACGACCAGGTTGTCCAACACGATGAGGGCCGACTGGCGCAGCGCGTACCAGACGCCCTTGCCCAGCCATACCATCACGGCAGGCGCCCAGATCGTCACCGTCAACGCGAAGATGAGCAGCCAGACCCACATGCCGGCCAACGCCCGCACCACCGGCGAGCCTGCCTGCAAGAAGAACAGCAGGTCCGCCACCAGTATCAGCAGGATGAGGCACTCCGCCCCGGCCAACCCTGCTGCCTTCACGAAGTGGGTGCGAAAGGCGCGCCACAGGCCGCGAAGCGCTGGCACATCCTCGCCCTCGACCAGTTGTCGGCTGACCGCGAGCAGCGCCGTAAACCCCGGCAGGGTCAGAAAGACGACGGTACCGAGGAAGGGGAGCAGCGTCAGGAGCGATGGCACCTGGAGGGCGGCGGTGAGGGTGACGATGGCCGGGGCCAGCCCGACGACGAAGTAGAGGGACGAGCCGACCAGCACCATCCCCAGGTAGTCGTAGCTGAGCCGAAACCCCCGCGCCAGCGCCTTGCCCGCGCGGGCCAGCGACTCACCCAAGATGCTCAGCCCGTGCCTCCCATCCTCACATCCGCTCGGGCGCCGAGATGCCCAGGAGGCCCAGCGCATCGGCCAGCACCCGGCGAGTCGCCTCTGCCAGGGCCAGGCGGGCTCGTCGAGTGGAGGGGTCCGGGTCCAGGAGCCGGTGCTCGTTGTAGAAGCTGTGAAAGGCCGACGCCAGATGGTAGACGTACTGGACGATCCGCTGCGGCTCGCGTCGCAGGGCCGCGTCCCGCACCTCCTCGGCGTAGGCGGCCAGCGCTTTGAGCACCGCCTGCTCGTGAGGCGACTGCAGCACGGCCAGTTGGTCCGCCGTCACCTCTCCGGGCAGCTCCACGCCCTCTGCCTGGGCCTGACGGAAGACGCTGCAGATGCGGGCGTGCGCGTACTGCACGTAGTAGACCGGGTTGTCCATGCTCTGCAGCGTGGCCAGATCGAGGTCGACTTCGACGGGACTCTCAGGACTGCGCTGGAGGAAGAAGTAGCGGGCCGCGTCGGCCCCCACCTCCTCCAGCAGCTCCGCCAGGGTCACGAACTCCCCCGCCCGCTTGGACATGCGGACGGCCTCGCCGCCCCTCACCAGCGAGACCAGCTGGAGGATGACGATCTCCAGGCGCTCCGGGGCGTAGCCGAGCGCCTGCATGGCGGCCTTCATCCTGGCCACGTAGCCGTGGTGATCGGGGCCCCAGATGTCGATGACGAGGTCGAATCCCCGGCGAAACTTGTCGTCGTGGTAGGCGATGTCGCTGGCCAGGTAGGTCAGCGCGCCATCGCTCTTGACCACGACGCGGTCCTTGTCATCGCCGAAGGCCGTCGAGCGCAACCACCGCGCGCCCTCGGCCTCGTAGAGGAACCCCCGGCGCTCCAGCTCTTGCAGTACCTGCTGGACGCGCCCCTGCTCGTGGAGGGTCCGCTCGCGAAACCACACGTCGAAGTGGACGCCGAAGGCCTCCAGGTCACGCCGCTGCCGCTCCAGCATGCGGTCGACCGCGACGTCCCGCAGCCGCGCGACGCGCTCCGCCTGGGACATGCGCGCCAGGGCGGGCTCCTCCCGCAGCAGCTCCGCGGCGATGTCACGCACGTACTCGCCCGGATACCCCTCCTCCGGGAAGACGTGCGGCTCGCCCAGGAGCTCTGCCATGCGTGCAGCCACCGACTCGGCAAACAGCCTGGCCTGGCGGCCGGCGTCGTTGACGTAGTACTCCCGGGTCACCCGGAAACCTACGGCTTCCAGGAGGCGCGCCATGGCGTCGCCCACGGCGGCGGCACGCGCGTTGACGACGTTCATCGGGCCGGTGGGATTGGCGCTGACGAACTCCACCTGGACCCGGCGGCCCTGGCCGATGTCGGGCACCCCGGCCCGCGGCCCCTCGCGCAGCAGGCTGCAGGCCACCTCCAGCAGCCATCGCCCGTCGAGCCGCATGTTGACGAAGCCCGGCCCGGCCACCTCGACCGATGTCAGCCGCAAGGATGGCGGCAGGGACGACGCGCCGTCTCCGGCGCCGGCCAACTTGCGCAGGCGCTCGGCCAGCGCCTCGGCGATCCGTCGGGGCGCCATGCGGAAATGGCCTGCGGTCGCCATGGCCGCCCCGCTCGCGAAGTCGCCGAAGGCCGGGTCCTTGGGTACCTCGATGGCACGGGCCCGCCCCTCCCACTCGGGGGGCAGCGGCCCCAACCCCTGCTCCTGCGACAGCGCCTGCAGGCTCTCGACCACCGCGTCGCCCAGCGCCAGCTTGACGTCGAGCCCGCTGCGTATCGCGCGAGGCGACGGATGCGACGCCTTCAATCGTCTCGCCCCCGCGTCCCGATGGATTGGCCGCCCCTGGCCGACGCCACCAGGATCTCTCGGACCAGCTTGGCCGCCAGCAAGGCCGTGATGTCGGAGGGGTCCTTGGCCGGGCACACTTCCACCAGATCGACGGCCACCGGAGCGGCTCGAGCGAGGCACGCCACGGCCTCGATCACCTCGGAGGCCGTCGGCCCGCCCGGCTCCGGCGTGCCGGTGCCCGGAGCGAAGGCCGGGTCGGTCACGTCGATGTCGATGGTCAGGTAAAAGGGGCGCCCCTCGAGCTCGTGGGCCACCTGGCGTGCCGCCTCCACGAGGCTCCCCGGCACCCGGCGCGTCTTCGCATGCAGTGCCCACTCGTCAGCCGTGCCCGAGCGCACCCCCAGCTGGATCAGCCTCTCGGCCGCGCCCGCGGACGACCCTCCGGCCAGCACCTCGACCGCCCGCCGCATCACCGTCGCATGGGAGAGGGCCTGGCCCAGGTAGTCGTCCCGCAGGTCCAGGTGCGCATCCAGCTGGACGATCACCAGATCCGGCCAGCGCGCCGCCACCGCCCGGATGGCGCCGAGGGTCAAGAGGTGCTCGCCGCCGAGGATGACGGGGCGCTTGCCCGCCTGGACGAGGTCGGCCACCGCCCGCTCGATGGCCGCCAGCGATGCCCGTACGTCTCCCCAGGGCAAGACCAGATCGCCCGCGTCGGCGACCATGGCATCCTCGATGGCCGCCCCTTGGATGGGGCTGTACGACTCGAGCCCCTCCGAGACCTCTCGGATGCGCCGGGGCCCCTCCCGTGTGCCAGGCCTAAAGCTGGTGGTGTGGTCGAGGGGCACTCCCACGATGACCTGGGAGGCCTCTTGGAGAGGAGCGGCCGCCTCCAGGAAGGGGGTCGTCCGCTGCCAGACCACGGACGGCCCCGACGGGGCCGTCACCCCAACCCCTCCCCCGTCACCGCCGCTTGCCGCTCCGCCTGCAACAGCGCGCGCACGAAGGGCGGGAGCACGAAGGCCGCCCGGTGCACCTCCCGCGAGTAGTAACGCAGGCCGGGCGGCGTTGAGTCAACCTCGCCCGCCGGCACGGACGGGTCGGGGCCCAGCGATGCGGCCATGAAGCTCCACAGCCCGCTCGGGTAGGTGGGCACGGGCGCCAGGTAGAGACGAGCGTTGCCGAAGGCCTGGCGCATGGCCGCGTGACAGCGGGCGATCAGCTGCGGGTTGTAGAAGGGCGACTCGGTCTGGGCCACCATCAGTCCGCCGGGCCTCAGCGCCTGGCGGCAACTGGCGTAGAACGACTCGCCGAAGAGCCCCACCGCCTTGCCCACGGGCTCCGTGGAGTCGACCAGGATGACGTCGTACGTGTCGGGATGCTCGGCCACATGGGCGATGCCGTCGCCGATGGCCAGGCGGACCCTGGGATCGTCCAGGCACCCCGCCGTCTCGGGGAAGTACCGCCGACACACCTCGACCACCTCGGGGTCGATCTCGGCCAGGACCACCTCCTCGACCTCGGGGTGGCGCAGCACCTCCCGCACCGTGCCCCCGTCACCGCCGCCCACCACCAGCACCCGGCGGGCCTGTCCATGCGCGGCGAGCGCGACGTGGGCCAGCATCTCGTGGTAGACGAACTCGTCGGCGACGGTGAGCTGGATCATGCCGTCCAGCACCAGCATCCGGCCCCAGGGCTCGGTCTCCAGGACCGCCAAGTGCTGGTAAGGAGTCTGCCGAACCTCCAGCGTGCGCACGACGCGGCAGCTGAGGCCGACGGTGGGTAGCTGCTTCTCCGTGAACCAGAGCTCCATGGCGTCCCTCAGTCCCACAACGCGACGGCCGCCATGGCGCAGCCGATCCGCTCGACCCGGTGCTCCACCGCGCGCAGGTGCAACTGCTTGATGGCCAGCCCCCGGCCGCGCAGGGCGTCCTCCGCCATCTGGCGCACCCGGGCTTCGGCCTCCGCCCGCGAGCACCGGCCCGAGAACTCCATGATGACGCCGAAGCCCTTCTCGCTGATGGCCACCGCCACGGCCGCCGCGATGAGCTCGCCCGGCTTGTCGCTGACGATGCTGCCGTACGCCGTCGGCGTCAGCGTCCCCGGCGGCAGGTCCAAGTAGTCGACCAGCCGAGCACCGGCGGGGAGAATGCTCGAAACCCGGACTAGATTGAGGTTGCCCACGCCGGCTGCCAGCAGCGCGTTGTCGAACGCGTTGAGGGCCGTCTCCCCCTCGGCCGCACCGGCTGCCAGCGTGAACTTCGTCGGAAGTGGCAGCATCGCTCTTGAAACTTGCCTCCCTCAGTGAGGTGCCCGGCCGTCAACTCTGCCGTGGCCCACTCAATCACGTGCGTAAGTATAGCGGGAGAGTCCGATGCATGGAAGCACCCGAGATGGGAGAGGGTACAAACGGGCAGACAGGGACGTTGCCCCGTGTTTCGTGTCCCGTGGGCCGGGTAGCTCATGGAAGGAGCCACCCGGCCATTTTCGCGCGCTTCGGGGCCCACCCGGTACTTCGATCCTCCAATGGTACAATAGAGGCAAGCACCAGGCGACGAAGGTGGGGCCGAGGGGGACGATGCGGCCGGCGTGCAGGGTGGCGCTCGCGGTCGCGCTGACACTCGGCTGGATGTCGGCCGTGGCCGTCCCGGCCCCGGCGGCACCGCCGGGACCCCAGCCCTCGCCGCCGGACCAGTCCGTTCGTCTCTCCTTGCAGCCCCTGTGGCCTGCCGACAGCGTCAGTGCACCGACCCTCCCGGTGCAGGCGCGTATCGATTCCGGTCACCGCTTCACGGGCGACCTCGAGTTGCGCCTGGTCGCCCGGGACGTCCTCGGAAGCACGCCGACACTCCTCGAGTGGGAAGAGTCCGTGGACATCCCGGCTCGGGGCCAGTGGACGACGTGGCTGCTCCTGCCCGCCGGCAACTGGATGGAGCTCGAGGCGTCCACCGGCGCCGCGAGAGCCTCGCTGTCGCCCGGCGGCTCGCCACGAGGCCAGGCGGATGCTCCGCTCGCGCTCGTCCTGAGCAGAGCCGGTCAGGGGTGGGAGTGGCTCGGGCAGTGGGGGCTGCGGGTCGTCTACCTGACGTCGCCATCCGACGCGCCCCCCTGGCTGTCGGCCTATCGCGCCGCCCGCCTGGTGGTGGTCGCCGCCGACTTCCCCGTCGATCGGCTCTCCCCCGTGCAGCGGGAGGCGCTCGCAGGCTACCTGCGGGACGGGGGTGCCGTGGTCCTACCGGAGCGCATCCCCCAGGCGTGGGCCGACCTCGGGGCACACCTGGAGCGACTCGCGGCGGCGTCACCTGCGGCCGACCCCGGTTGGCCGGTCCCCCGCGTCGCCCGGGTGCCCATGGAGACGGTCCAGTCCGCGCGGGATGCCCTCACGGACATCGCGGGCCGTCTGGGTCTCGCACCGGTCGGCCAGCAGCCTGCGCAAGGGTCAGTCACGGCCCCCTTCGCCGCCGAGGATGCTTTGAGGGCACGACTTTTCGACGCACTCGGCTCCTGGCCCGTCCCGACGCCTCCCCGATGGATCGCCCTGGCCGCGCTGACCTACGCCGTGTCGGTCTGGCAATGGATGGCAAGCTTCGGGCGCCTCCGGACACGAGCGTGGCTGGCCGTCGGCGCAATCATGCTGATGGTAGCCGGCATCGGGGCGGTGGCAGGGGCCTCGGCCTTCCTCTCTCGAGTGGACCGGCCGAGGGCCTTGCTCCTGGTGCGTCCCTCGGGATTGAAGGGAGGCTGGGCCGCGGCGGGGGCGGCACAGGACGAGCCACTGCGAGCGGAACTCCTCATCGTCTTCCCCGGTCTGGTGGAGAGCCACTGGGAGGTGCGATCCGCCCTTGACGGGGCGGCCCTCGTGCCCGGCCCCCTGCTCCCCTCGGACACGGGGGCAGGCGCCATCGGCTTCCACGTCAGGCGGCTCTCCTCGGAGGGCCGAGGTCCCGCCTGGGCGCTCCGCCCTCTCGACGAGATCCGCCCGTCGGATGACGACGGGCAGGAGGCGGCGGGAGCGCCGCGGATCGCCGGGTGGCGGGCCGCCTTCTACCTGGATGCCACGCTCGGCGACGCGCTGGCCCTGGCGTCGTCGGGGAGAGGCGTGGTCGTGACTCCGTCCGGTGTGGTGCCGGTGGCGCCGGCCGTCGTAACGGCGTCCGGCCGCGTCGTACGGGTGGACCCGGACACCGCCTCCCTGGTAGGGCAGGTGCGGCGGACGGGCCTCTCGCTGGGGCCCACCGTGCTGCGCGGGATGCTGGCAGAGGCGCTGGCACCCGCCTCCGATGCGGCGTCGAGTCGCCTCGCGCTGGCAGCGGCCCAGGTCTTGGCCGACGCCCTCGCGCCCGGTCCCGAACCCTCTTCGGCGCAGGAGAGCCCGCCCTGGGTCGTGCTCTATGTCGATGAAGTCGCCCGGCCCGTCGTGGAGGCTCGTCGCCCCGGGCACCGGTGGAGCCCTGTCCCCACCACCACCCTGATCGTGGCCCGGCTGGCGCCTGTCGTCGACGGTCCGGCAGAGGAGCGCTCGTCGTCATGATGGCGCTGGTCTGGTGGCGGCTGGGAGACGTGCTCATCCGGCAACGGGGCCGAGCCGCCGGCCTGGCCGGAGGGCTTGTGGGGGTGGCCATCCTGGCAGCCCTGGCGTGGCCGGGCGCTGCCCCCGTCGAGTCCCTGGGGCGGCTGGACCTGTGGCGGGGCTGGTCCACCGTGACGTACCTTGGAGCCGCCCTGGCCGCGCTCTGGATGGGAGCCGCCTCTTCCGCACCCGTCGATCCCGACGCCCCCCTCGAGCGCGTCGGATGGGAGGACTGGCACCATTGGGGCGGCCTCTCCCCCGCCGCGGTCACCGGAGGTCTCCTGGTGGCGGCGTGGATGGCCGGCGTCTCGGTGCTGCTGCTGTCGCTGCCGCCCGGCCTCTTCGCCGCCCGCGTCTCGGGTGCCGTCCCCGCCGAGATCGCCGGAGCTCTCGCGGCGGCTCTCGCGGCAGCCGCCTCGGGGGCGGCATGGGGGAGCACCCTGCTGGCGGCACTTCCCGAGACGGTGCGGCCTGCCGCCGGGGCGGTCCTCCTTGCCATCATCTGGGCCTCGGGTCAGGCGGTCTCGGGATCAGGGCCCGCCGACAGGCCGTGGACGCCCGCCTCGAGCCCCGCGGAGGCGACGGTCGTCCAGTTGGGGCTGGCTTTGATCGGCACCCTGACGGCCCATGCCGCCGTGCGCCGGCGACTCCGTGTAGCTCGTCCCGGCCGAGAGGGGGACGTCTGATGGCTCCCGGCCTCCCGTCGTCAGGTGCTGGGGCGCTGGACCGTTGGGTCGAGGCCCTTCGCCGTGCAGACGCCCGACGGTCGCTGACGCAGGCCGGGTTGGACGGGCTGCGATGGGCCTGCATCGTCTACGTCGGAGCCGTCCTGGCGATGCTGGTCGCAGGCGGCCCCCCCGATGCCCAGGGCAGGCTCCTGGTCGCTATGGCCGCCTCGGCCGTCGGGGCGGCAGTGGGGCACCGGACGTATCGAGGCCAGGTCCGGGCCCCGTCCTCGCTCGTGGCCGCGCTCGACGGCGCCCTGGAGGCCGGCCAACTCCTGACGACCGCCTGGGCCTGGCGTCTCGGCCTGGTCTCGTCCCCTCTGGGGCCCGCGCTCGCCCGTCGGGCCGACCGGCTCGTGGAGGACAGGGCTCCACCGGTGGAGCGTCTGGTGCCCCCCGTCGTCGGCCAAGGACGGACCCTCGTGGCCCTGGCCGCGGCGGCCCTGGTGACCCTGCCCGGGTACGACGTCGGCCTCGACCGTCTCCTGCAGCGGCTGCAGCCGCCACCGTTGGCCTCCTCCTCGCAGCAGCCCGCGGGGGCGGCGCTGTCGCCCGAGCAGTCGGCTCTGCTCCAGCGCCTCGCGTCGCTCCTGGAGCAGCAGGCCGCCAGCACCGGTGATTCAGGAGCGGCCCGCGCCGCAGCTGAGTTGCGCCAGGCCACCTCTCCGGCATCGACTCGGGCGCAGGTGGCGGACCCGCAGCGCCCCGGATCGTGGGGTTCCATCGGCGAGATGCCGGCCTCGGGCGCAGGGTCGGTCCAGGCACCCTTCGAAGGCGTCCCCACCTCCGCGCTGGGCCTGGAGCCGCTCTGGGGCCGGCTCAGCTTGCTGGCGCGGCTGGCACGACTCGGCCTCATCTCGTCGGATACTGCCGACCGGGCCGCGGAGGTGCTCGCGATGCTGGCTGCCCACGGCGAGGGTGACGAGAGTCCCGTCGAGGGAACGGGCGCTCTCTCCGAACCCCATGCCGACGCCATGACGCCGCTTTCGTCGGAAGCGCGGACGACGCCCGATCCCGCGCCGTTGTCTCCGACACCCGACGAGCGCGCCGGGCCCGACGACGGCGGAGGCCCGTCCCGATCCTCGACGCGACCGGCCCAGACGTCGCCCGCAACAGCGCCCGACGAGGTAGTCGCCTCCGGCGGGCAAGGGGAGGCCACCCGCCCTACACCGGCACCTGCGGACGGCCTCCCCTCCGAGGGGCCGTCGGACGGAGCGGCGCCGCCGAGCTCTCGTATCTCTCCCGAGATGGCGGAGGGCAGTGGGCCCCCCGGCTCCGGAGCCGGTGCGCTTCCCGAGGAGCTGACCGGTGGCCCCTTGCCCGTCGACGGTGGGCGGATCGTGCTGCCCTCATCGCCCCAGCTGGGGCCCGGCGAGGCGCACGCGTTGCCGGGCGTGTCGGCCCGGCCGGCGCCCCTGCAGGGGTCGGTCGAGGAGCCAGGCCCCCTGGACGTGGGGGCAGGGCCCTCGCAAAGCGCCCCGGCGCCCGAGCTCGAATCGGTCCCGCTCGAGTATCGGGAGGCGGTGCGGCGTTACTTCGAGATACGAGCCGGAGGGGGGATGGACGGGTGACGGAGGGCCAAGCGACGTCGCCGGCTCTCGACGCCGACCGGGCCGAGCGGGCCGTCGCGGAGGCGGCGATGAGGATGCGCAAGGTGAAGGAGGCGCTCGCCTCCGTCATCGTCGGCCAGGACGAGGTGATCGAGGAAGTCCTGGTGGCGCTGATGGCCGGAGGGCACGTCTTGCTGGAGGGCCTGCCCGGTCTCGGCAAGACCTTGCTGGTCAAATCGCTGGCGGCGGCCACCGACCTGCGCTTCTCGCGGATCCAGTTCACACCCGACCTGATGCCGGCCGACATCGTGGGGACCCAGGTGCTGATCGACGACCCCGGGCACGGGCGGCGCACGTTCCAGTTCCAGCCCGGCCCCATCTTCGCCCAGGTGGTGCTGGCCGACGAGATCAACCGCGCCACCCCCAAGACCCAGTCGGCCCTGCTGGAGGCGATGCAGGAGCAACGGGTGACCGTGGCGGGCACCGAGTACCGGCTCGAGGCGCCGTTCTTCGTGCTGGCCACCCAAAACCCCATCGAGATGGAGGGCACCTATCCCCTGCCCGAGGCCCAGCTCGACCGTTTCCTCTTCAAGGTGAAGGTGGGTTACCCGTCGCGCGACGAGCTGGCACGCATCCTGGATCGTACCACCGGCGAGTCGCTCCCACCCATCCGTCCGGTGCTCTCGAGCGAGCAGATGCTGGAGGTGCAGCGTGTGGTGCGCTGGGTGGCCATGGGTCCGGAGGTCAAGGAAGCGGTCCTGGACCTGGTGGCCGCCACCCATCCCGAGACATCCGACGTCGACGCGGTTCGTCGGTTCGTCCGGTACGGGGCCAGCCCCAGGGGTGCACAGGCGCTGGTGCTGGCGGCCAAGGCGCGCGCCGTGCTCAGCGAGCGCATGCACGTCAGCCTGGACGACGTCCGTGCGGTGGTGCTCCCGGCGCTCCGGCACCGCATCATCCTCAACTTCCAGGGCCACGCCGAGGAAGTCGACGTGGACAGGACGCTCGAGAGCGTGTGGCAAGCGGTGATGTCCAGGGGGCCCGGCCGCCGCCATGCTCGATGAGCGGTGGCTGGCAGGCCTCGGTCGCCTGCGCATCGCCTCCCGGCTCTCGGCAGCCGGCGCCGGGCCCGCATGGCGCCCTGTCAGGCGCGCCGGCGAGGGGTGGGACTTCCTCAGCCATCGCGAGTACATGCCCGGCGACGACTACCGCGCCATCGATTGGAAGGCCCTGGCGAGGCTCGACCGACCTTACGTCCGCGTGCACGCGCGTGAGTCGGACCTGCTGGTGGAGCTGGCGCTGGACAACAGCCTCTCCATGGCCCAACCCGATGCCAGCAAGTGGGAGTTCGCACGACAGCTGGCGGCCTGTCTCGGAGTCGTGGCCCTGACCTCTGACGAGCGGGTGCGGCTGGTCACCCCGTCCACGCACGGCCCTGCCCCCGACCTCGACGCACGGACGGAGCCGGTGCTCAGGGGCAGCCATCCCGCCGCGTTGTCGCAGCTCTTGCGAGCCCTGCAGGCCGTCCGACCGGCCGGCGAGGTCGACTGGGCCGCATGGGCCGCGAGGATCGTCCACGGCGCCCCGGGCCCGGCCGTCACCCTGCTCATCAGCGATCTGCTGTCACCCGTGGAGGCGGTCGAGTCCGCCCTCCAGGCCCTGACGCTGGCGCGCCGGGACGTGGTGCTGGTTCACGTACTCGCCCCGGGAGAGATCGAGCCTGCGGCATCGGGAGAGCTTCGGCTCATCGACGTCGAGTCGGGACAGGCCCTGCCCGTCCGGCTCGACGCCGCCACCCTGGCCCGCTACCGGGCCCTCGTGCGCGACTGGCAGGCCCGCCTCGCGGCCATGGCTGCGCGCCGGCGCGTTCGGTACGTCCTGGTGCCCTCCGAGGGATCGGCCTATGAAGCCGTCAGCGTCCGCCTGAGGGAGGCGGGCGTGGTGCGATGACACCGCCTGGCATCCTCTCGGGATGGGCGCTGGGGGCGGCCAGCTGGCTGATGGCTGGCGCCGCCGCGGCCCTGGCCATCGTGCTCCTTCACCTGGTGCGGCCCAGGCCCCGGCCCATGAGAGTGTCGAGCCTTCTGCTGTGGCGCTGGCTGCAGCAGGAGAGCCGCCAACAGAGCTTGCTGCGCCGCCTCATGGCGAGCCTGCTCCTCTTGTTGCAGCTGGCGGCAGCGGCGTTGATGGGCCTGGCCCTGGCCCGTCCCCAACGGCAGGACGGCACCCCGCCCCTGATCGAGGTCTTCGTGGCGGACCGGTCGTTGAGCATGCAGGCCAAGGAGTCCGGCGTCGATCGGTTCACTCGGGCCCGCGAGGAGCTGGCTCGTCGGCTGCAGACGAGCCAAGCCGCCGAGCGCCACTCCCTGTGGGTCGGGTCCGTCGGCCCCTCGGGCACGTCGCTAGCCGGCCCCTTCGGATCCGTCGGCGAGGCCGCGAGGGCTTTGGCCAGCATCGAGCCGCCGACCGACGGCCGGGCCGACTTCGACTCCCTCGTCCGCCACATCGAGGCCCTTGCCAGCAGGGGCGGGGCGGTGCGCGTCTGGCTGGGCAGCGACGGCGTCATGGACGCCGAAGGCCGGGAGGCCCTGCAGCGCCTGGCCCAGCGGGTGGACCTGCGGATGGTGCACGTGGGTGATCCGGCTGCTCCCAACGTCGCCGTCACCGCCCTGCAAGCGTACCGCTCGGGGGCGACCCGCTCCGAGGTCGACGTGATGGCGGAGGTGGCCAACCTGTCCGACGGGCCGGTGCAGGCCACGTTGCGCTTGCAGGGCGACTCGGGGCTCGATGTGCGGGTGCCACTGGACCTCCCCGCCGGCGCCCGGACACGGGTGGTGGTGCCCTACCGGGTGCAGGGGCCCGGTTCGGTGCGAGCCAGGCTCGAACTGCCCGAGCCGGACGCCCTGCCGGCCGACGACGTTCGCGTCCTCGCCTTCTCGGGCGAGGTAAGAGCGCCGGTGGCCTACCTGGTGGGAGAGCCGGCGACGCCCCTGGTGCAGGCGCTGCGCGCGGCCGGCGCGGGGCGGGTCGTCTGGGTGCCCGACGTCTCGAGGGTAGAGCCCGGCGCGGACCTGGTCGTCTTCGCAGGCGTCGACCCGCCGGCTACGCCCGGCCCGTGGGACGCCCCTGTCTGGTGGGTGTGGGCGCCGGACGTCCCGACGGTCGCAGGCACGACCGTCGACGAGGAGGTGGTCCGGTGGGAGCGCACCCATCCGCTCCTGCGTTTTGTCGAGCTGGATGGCGTGCGCGCGAGCCGATCAGCCACAGTGCCCGTGCCGCCGCCCGATGCCGACGTCCTGGTGGAGGGCACAGGGGGGCCGCTCGTCTGGCACCACCTCGACGACAGCGGCCGCCATCGGATCATCATGGCCTTCGCGCCGGAGCGGAGCGACCTGCCGGATCGGGTCGCCTTCGCGGTGCTGGTGGCCAACGTGCTGAGACTGGCCGCGCCCTGGGCATGGGAGGTCGCGCAACCTCCCCTCGAGCCGGGGCAGGCCTTGCCCATCCCGGTGCCGCCCGGCGAGGAGCGCATCCTGCTCGTCGCGCCCGACGACGAGGTCGTGACGCTGACGGCCCGGGGCTCATCGACCATCGTCTTCTCGGAGACGGAGCGCGCCGGCGTCTACTCGGCCTGGCCCGTCTCCGGCGGGGCCGACCCGCTGGGCATGTGGGCCGTCCAGCCGCCGGGCGACGACGAGTCGGACCTTCGCACGACAGGCTGGGCCCCGTCGGTCGGTGGTGTCGAGTGGCCCCAGGAAGCGACGGCGCCACCTGCCCCTCGCCCCTTGTGGCGATGGGCGGCGGCGATGGCCCTCGCGACGCTGGTCGTCGAAGCGGCACTCTACCTGCGTCCCGGCCCTCGAGACGGGCTGAGGGGTCTCGGGATGTCGACGGCGAGCGGGGCGGGGCATCCGGTGCTGACGGCCTGGCAGCGGCAACGGCGGCGCTTCGTGCTGCTGCGGGCTGCTGCGATGGTCGCCCTGATGGCGGCCCTCGCGGATCCGATGGTGCCGCTGCCGTCGGATGGCCGCCGCCTCGTCTTCGTCGTCGACACCAGCCGCAGCCTCCCGGCGGAGGCTCGGGCAGCCGCCTACCGATTCGTCGAGGCGGTGCTGCAGCAGCTGGGGCCTCGGGATCGGGCGTGGGTCGTGGAGGCAGACCGGGCGCCAAGGCTCCGTGCCGCCTACCGCGGAGCCCGCCCGGATCCCGACGTCCCGCTGGGAATGCCCGCCGGCTCCACAGGGGAGGCCACCGATCTCGAGGCGGCCCTGCACGCTGCCCGAAGCCTCCTGACGGACGGCGAGTCGGGTCGGGCCAGCCCGCCAGGCCGCATCGTCTTGTTGAGCGACGGCCGCCAGACGGCTGGCGACGCCCTGGCCGCGGTCCGCGAGGATCCCGCCTTCCCCCCCGTCGACGTGGTGCCGGTGCTGGCCGGCCTCGACCCGGAGGTGGCCGTCGCCTCCGTGACGGCGCCCGCCTCCGTCGCCGAGGGAGAGCCGGTGGCGGTGCGCGTGCGGCTCTGGTCATCGCGCCCCCAGCAGGTCCGCCTGGCCCTCCACCGTGACGGCACGCTGCTTTGGGAGGGCGAGATCGCCCTGCGCGGCGGCTGGCACAACGTCGCCTTCGAGGATCCGTCGCCCCCCGCCGGCCCCGTCGCCCTCTACGAGGCCGTCCTCTCGAGCTGGCAGGCCGACCTGGAGCCGAGCAACAACCGGGCAGGAGCAGCTGTCCGGATCGAAGGCCACCGACGCCTGCTCTACGTCGCATCGTCGCCAAGCCCCGGCAGCCGGTGGCTGTCGGCTCGGGGCATCCCGGTGGAGGTCGTCTCACCCGAGACCCTGCCGGACTCGAGGACCAGCCTCGCCCGGTACTCGGCCATCGTGCTGGACGACGTGCCCGCCTCGAGCCTGTCGAGCTCCCAGATGGATGCGCTGGCCGCCAGCGTGCGCGACATGGGCGTCGGGCTGGTGGTGCTGGGAGGTCCCAAGGCATTCGGGCCCGGAGGCTACCTCGACACGCCTCTCGAGGAGCTGCTTCCGGTGCGTTCGGAAGTGCCGGCCCGCCTGCTCGTCCCTCAGGTGGCGCTGGTGCTGGTCATCGACAAGTCGGGCAGCATGGGCGAGCGGGACGTCACCGGCACCAAGCTCGACGCGGCCCGCCGTGCCGCCGCCGCCACGCTGGAGTTGTTGTCGCCCGACGACCTGGTCGGGGTACTGGCGTTCGACGGGCAGCCCCGTTGGGTGCAGCCGTTGTCGCCGGCCTCGGATCCGTCGCCCCTGCTTCGACGCATGGCGACCCTGACCGCCGATGGGGGTACCGACCTGGGCCCGGCGCTGCGGGAGGCGCTCGGGAGCCTGGAGTCGACCCGGGCCATGGTGCGGCACGTCATCGTGCTCTCGGACGGCAAGTCCAACCCCGCCGACTTCGAGGGGATGACCCGACAGGCCGCCCAACGCGGCATCACCGTCAGCACCGTGGCCATCGGCCCCGACGCCGACGCGGCCCTCCTGGCGGAGATCGCCCGGTGGGGAAGGGGGCGCTTCTATCAGACGCGGGATCTGCGGGCGATCCCCCAGATCTTCGCCTCGGAGACCATCGTCGTGACCCGTTCCGCCATCGTGGCCGGGCCCGTGCAGGTGCGCGCCACCGGACAGCACGGCGTGGGCGCGTCGCTTCTGCCGCCGCAGGCGGAGTCGCCGCCACCTCTGGAGGCGTACGTCGCCACCACGCCCAAGCCCGATGCTCCCGTCTATCTCGTCTCGCAGGAGGGCGACCCCATCCTGGCTGCGTGGCGGGCGGGGCTCGGGCGGGTCGTGGCCTTCACGTCGAGCCTCACCGGGCCGTGGACGAGATCGTGGCACGATGAGGGCCTGGCGGCCGCGCTGCTGGACCGGATGGCCCGGTGGGTGCTGCCGCCCGCCGATGCCTCACCCGGGGCGTCTCGCCTGTATGTCGAGCTGGGCCCCGAGCGTGGCCGGGTCGTCCTCGAGGCCCTCGACGACCAGGGGCGTCCCGTCAACTTCTTGCAGGCCGAGGCCATCGTCAGCGGCCCCGGAGGGGTCTCTGAGACCGTGCCCCTGCGCCAGGAGGCGCCCGGGCGCTACACCGGCGCCTTCGACGCATCCGAGCCCGGGGGCTACGTCGCGACGGTCGCCGTGGAGGGCCGGCGGCTGCAGGCGGTCGCGCTTCGCGCCTACCCGGCCGAACTGGAGCCCGGCCCACCCTCGCCCTCTCTGTTGAGCCGCCTGGCCCACGAGACCGGCGGGCAGATCGTGGCCTATATCACCCCGACGGTGACCCAGGAGCAAGGCCCCCTGCCGGCACCGGTGGCCGATGCCGCCGCTCGGCTGGCGGGGCTGCCCCCCGCACAGGCCGGGGGCTGGCGGACGAGGCCGGCGTGGCCCTGGCTCATCGGCATGGCCATGGCACTCCTGGTGGCTGATGTGGGGGTGCGCCGGTTGACGGAGTCACCCGCGGCCTTGCTGACCGACCTCGTGGGAGGCGTCGCGGCCTGGGCCGGACGGCTGCGGCGCCCGACACGCAGGCCCTCCCCCTCGGCTCGAGACATCCTGGAGGCCAAGCGCCAGGCTCGACCGCGCCCCCTCGACGGCCCGAGCGCCACCGGCGACGACGGTGGCGTCGACCCGGCCCGGGCGGCCCGCCTCTACCTGGCTCGCCTGAGACGGGAGCGCCGGGGCTCGTAGGCCCCGGCGCCCGCTACCTTGCGCCGCTACGCTCCCTCGCCGAAGAACCGCCGGATCTCCGCCTCCGCCGTCTCCGGGCTGTCGGAGGCGTGCACCATGTTGAAGGGCAGCTCCACGGCGAAGTCTCCCCGGATGCTACCCGGACTGGCCTTGACCGGGTCCGTGGCGCCGACCAGGTTGCGCACGTGCGCGATGGCCGACGGCCCCTCCACGATGGCGAAGACGACCGGGCCGGCGGTGATGGCGTCCAACAGCCCCTCGAAGAAGGGCTTGTCGGCATGGTGGATGTAATGCTGCCGCGCCAGCGCGCGGTCGATGCGGCCGTCTCGGATGCGGGTGATCTTGAGCCCCTTGCGCTCGAAGCGAGACAGGATCTCCCCGATGAGGCCTGCCTTCACGGCCTCGGGCTTGATGATGACGAGGGTGCGTTCCCAGGCCAACTCGACGTCGCGCCACCTCTCCAGGACGAGGATGCCATGGACGAGCCACCGCTACGACAGGCCGGTGACGAATCCCTCCTCGTCCACGTCGATCCGGAGGGCCGCCGGCTCCTTGGGCAATCCGGGCATGGTCATGACGTCACCCGTCAGGGCCACGACAAACCCGGCTCCCAGCGAGGGCCGTACCTCCCGCACCTGGAGCCGCCAGCCCGTCGGCGCGCCCCGGCGAGAGGGATCGTCGCTGATGGAGAACTGCGTCTTGGCCACGCACAGCGGCAGTCCGCCGAATCCCCGCTCCTCCAGCGCCTCGAGCTCGGCCCGCGCCCGGGGGCTCAGGTCGACCCCGTCGGCGCCGTAGACCTGGGTGGCCAGGCGCTCCAGCTTCTCGGTGAGGGGTAGCTCCCACTCATAGGCAGGCCTGAACGACGGGCGCTCCCGCTCCATCGTCGCCAGCACCGCCTCGGCCAGCTCCACGCCCCCCTCCCCGCCGCGTGCGACGACGTCGGCCACCGCGGCCCTCACGCCCATCTCCTGGCAGTGGGCGACGACGGCCTCCAGCTCTCGAGGATCGTCGGACTCGAAGCGGTTGACGGCCACCACGACCGGCAACCCGAAGCGCCGGAGCGTCCGGATGTGGTGGTCCAGATTGGCGAAGCCCCGGCGGAGTGCCTCGGGGTCGTAGGCGTGCAGGGTCGACCGGGATGCCCCGCCGTGCCAGTGCAAGGCGCGCACGGTGGCCACGAGCACCACCACGTCCGGCACCAGGCCTGTCTGCGGCACCACGATGTCCAGGAACTTCTCGGCGCCCAGGTCCGCCGCGAAGCCGCCCTCGGTCACCACCAGGTCGGCCAGGCCCAGCGCCGTCTGGGTGGCCAGGATGGAGTTGTTGCCGTGGGCGATGTTGGCGAAGGGACCGCCATGGACGAAGGCGGGCTGGCCCTCCAGGGTCTGGACCAGATTGGGCTTGATGGCGTCGCGCAAGAGCACCGCCATGGCCCCGACCACGCCGATCTGCTGGGCGAAGATCCATGGGGCCTTGCGGCCGGCGGTGGCCCGCCCCTCGCCCACCAGGATCCGCCCCAGCCGAGCCTTGAGGTCGTCCATGTCGCGGCTGAGGCAGAGGATGGCCATCACCTCGGAGGCCGCCGTGATGTCGAAGCCGGTCTCCCTCACCACCCCGTCGCCGGGCGCGCCCAGCCCGACCACGATATGGCGCAGCTGCCGATCGTTGATGTCCATCACCCGGCGCCAGAAGACCCGCTTGGGGTCGAGCCCCAGCTCGTTGCCCTGGTGGATGTGGTTGTCGATGGCCGCCGCCAGGAGGTTGTGTGCCGCGGCCACCGCATGCAGGTCACCGGTGAAGTGCAAGTTGATGTTGACCATGGGGGCGATCTGGCTACGACCGCCGCCCGTGGCGCCGCCCTTGACCCCGAAGGTGGGCCCGAGCGAGGGCTCCCGCAAGCAGACGGCGGCCTTGAGCCCCATCCTGCCCAGGGCCTGGGTCAAGCCGATGGCGACGGTGGTCTTGCCCTCACCCGCGGGGGTCGCGGTGATGGCGGTCGTGTAGATGAGCCGACCCCTGCGGTTGGCGGCCGCTCGGCGTACCGCCGCCATGGACACCTTGGCCATGTAGCGCCCGTAGGGCTCGATGTCGTCGGGTCCCAACCCCAGCTCGTCGGCGATCTCCGTGATAGGGCGCAACCGAGCCCGCTGGTTGATCTCGGCATCGTGCTCCATGTCACCGCGCGCTCCGGCCCCTCTCGCCGTCAGGGGCCGACGAGACCGCGCGCTCGCCCCCTTCCCTGGATCCGCCTCGACCAGCCTGCGCGGAGAAACCGTGACCGCTCTCGCGCGGCACGGAGGGCTTCGAGACGCCGACGGGCCCGCCCTGCCGCGGGCCAGTGACACGATCCCCCGAGGAAAGTCACACTATCTCCATCGTGTGTACAGTGCTGTGCTCGGCTTCATGGCATCAGGAAGGGCGCATGGCAGGGTCGCTCTCCTGGCGCCGGGTGCGGAGGGTGGCAAGCCAGGCCACCCAGATGCTCACCTCGTACAGCGCCACCAGAGGGATGGCCATCAAGAGCTGGGAGAAGACATCGGGCCCCGGGGTCAGCGCGGCGGCCAGTGCGGCGATGCCCACCACGGCGTAGCCCCTGCGCTCCGCCAGGGTCCGGTGGTGCAAGACGCCGAGCCGGGCCAGGAAGAAGATCAGCAGCGGGAGCTGGAAGACCAGTCCGAAGGGCACGACAACGGACAGGATGAAGTTGACGTAGCTGTTGACCGAGATCATGGCCTCCAGACGGTCGGCGGCGAATCCCAGCAAGAAGCGCAGCGCCGCCGGCACGATCCACCCGTACGCGAACCAGGCGCCGATGCCGAACAGCCCCAACGACACGGGGATGGCCAGAAACGTCACGAGCCTCCGCCCCCAGGGGCGTCCCCGCGTGGCGACGGCCCACACTCCCAGCATCACCAGCGGCACGGCCGTCGCGGCCCCCATGGCCAGCGCCACCTTGATCCGCACGAGGAAGCCCTCGGCCGGGGCCAGCATCACCAACCCGTCGGAGCCCGGCATCCGGCGCTGCATGTCCTGCAGCACCGCGGGCGCCAACGAGAAAGCCGCGGTGGCGGCAGCCACGAAGACGACCAGGGCGGCTCCCAGGTAGCGGCGGATGGCCTCGAAGCGATGCACCAGGGGGGAGCGCCGCAGGTACTGGGCCAGCTGCTCCCAGGGACTCTCCTGTGGCGGTTGCGACATCTCCCTCAGCTCGCCTCGCCCCGTACTCCATCCTCGACAGGACCGCGGGCTCTCGCTCGCGCTCCCCATCGGGCGGTCCCGATCGAGACCTCGTACAGCACGACCAGCGGCACAGCCATCAACACTTGCGAGACCACGTCGGGCGGCGTCAGGACCGCCCCTACCACGAAGGCGAGCAGGATGGCCCAGCGGCGCAGCCCCGCCAGCCTGGCGGGCTCCACCAGCCCAAGCCGAGCCGCCACGTAGGCAGCCAGAGGCATCTGGAAGACGAGCCCGAAGGGCACCACCAGCCCCAGCGCGAAGCTGAGCACCCGGCTCACCGCAAGGGCTGAGACGACGCCCGGCCCCGCCTGGGCCAGAAGGAAACGTATCGCCACGGGGAAGATGACGACCGCTCCGAAGGCCAGTCCAGCAGCGAAGAGCAACGCCGCGGCCGGTCCGATCCGGGCGGCCAGCGCGATCTCCGCGGGGTATAGCCCCGGCACCACGAAGAGCCAGATCTGCGCCACGATGATGGGGGAGGCCACCGCCAGCCCCACCGTGAAGGCCACGCGCAGATAGGTGACGAAGGCCTCAGCCGGCGTCACCACGACCAGCCGCCCGACCTCACCCCTCAGCACGTCGAGCGCGTGGGGCGTCACCCTCCACCCCACGACGAAGCCTCCCGCCAGCGCTGCCAGCGAGACCAGCGAGCGGTATCGGAGCTCCTCGAGGTGCTCGGGCAGCGTCATCTCGGCGCCGGGCAACCGCCGGCGCCACCGCCAGCCACTGAGGCGCTCGGCGGTGTCGGATCGCTCACGCACCGTTCGTGCTGCCGGCATCGCTTCGCGCCGGCTCCGATCGGGGCCCGCTGGTCGACGCCGCCTTCTCGGATGGACGTCCGGTGCTCGGCGAACCGGTCGACGAGGGCTCGCCGCGCTCGGTGGGCTCCTGGGTCGCCCGACGGAACTCGTTGATGGTGCGCCCCAGTGCCCGTCCTACCTCGGGCAGCTTGCCGGGTCCGAAGATGATGAGAGCCAGGAGCAGGATGACCAGCAGCTCGGCAGGACCGATGTTAAACATGGCAGGTCGCGCTCATCTCCCCACGCTTTCCAGGCTCGGCCTCGCCGGCGGCACATGCGGGCCGGATGAGGACCCTTCGAAGCGAGGGGCCGCCCCTCCTCTTGCCGGTTTGCGGCAGGGAAAGGGCCTACCGGCTCCGGGTACCGAGCGCCCCCACCATCTCCCGGAGCAGGTCGGAGGCCTCGCCCGGCGGGATCGCCGCCAGCGACTCCATGGCCTTGCGGGCGTACTGCCAGGCGACCTCCTGCGTGTAGTGGAGCGCGCCGTTTTGGCGCACCAGTTGCAGGATGGCCTGGATGTCCTGGGGGGATGGGGGGAGCACCTGCAACCGGCTGGCCACCCGGTCCCGGTACTCCTCTCGCTGGAGCAGGTAGATGACGGGCAAGGTCAGCACGCCCTGCGCGAGGTCGGAGCCCACCGGCTTGCCCATGGTGCGCTCGTCGCCGGTCATGTCCAGCAGGTCGTCGACCACCTGGAAGGCCATGCCTAGATTGTAGCCGAACTGCCCCATGGCCCGCACGTGGGCCGGTGAGGCCCCGGCCAGCAACGCCCCGCTCTCCGAGCACGCCTGGAAGAAGCGGGCCGTCTTCTTGCCGATGCGACGCAGGTACTCCTGCTCGGTCAGGTCCAGGCGACCCTTGGCCTCGTGCTGGGCGATCTCGCCCTCGCACATCTCGAAGATCATGTCGGACATCACTTTGAGCACGCGCGGGTGCCCGTGGTCCACGATGATGCTCATCGCCCGGGCCAGCATGAAGTCGCCCGTCAACACGGCCGGGTAGTCGCCCCAGATGGCGTTGACGGTGGGTCGGCCCCGCCGGCTCCGTGCCCCGTCGATGACATCGTCGTGCACGAGGGTGGCCATGTGGATCATCTCGGCGGCTGCCGCGATGGGTACCACCGCCTCGTCCGGCGCGCCGAAGACCCTTCCCGCCAGCAGCGTCACGACCGGCCGGATGCGCTTGCCGCCCGCGTGGAGCAGGTGCAAGGAGGTCTTGGCCGCCAGCGGCTCGGTGGCGGCCAGCACTTCCTGCAGGAGCCGCTCGACCTGCCCCAGGGCCTCCCCCAGATAGTCTCGTATGCGCTGCTCAACCGTCTGCAGCCTGGGGCACCTCCCCGACGTGGATGGCAGCGATGCCGCCCAGCTTGAGGCGGTACTGCACCCTGGTCAGGCCTGCGGCGGCCATCACCGTGGCGAGGCGATCCGGATCGGGGAAGTCGGTCAACGAGCCCGGCAGGTACTCGTAAGGTCCCGAGCGACCGATGAAGAGCCGCCCGATCCGGGGCACGGCATGGTAGAAGTAGAGCTCGTAAAGCCACCGCCAGAGGGCGGGGGAGGGGTGCGACAGCTCGAGGCAGACCACCCGGCCACCCGGCCGTACGACCCGGCGCAGCTCTCTGAAGAAGCCCAAAAGGTCCGCCACGTTGCGGGCCGCGAAGGCGGTCGTGGCCGCATCGAAGGCGCCGTCCGCGAATGGCAGGGCCAGACCGTTGCCACCCACCATCCGCACCCTCGCCGCCATGCCCTCTCGCTCGATCTTGGCCACGCCTACCTTCATCATGCCCAGTGCGAAGTCGACCCCCACCACCGACCCGTGGGGCCCCAGCCGCCTCGCCACCTCCAGGGCCAGGTCGCCCGTCCCGGTGGCGACGTCCAGCACGTGCCCCACCCCATCGCCGCAGGCCAGGGCGGCGGCGGCCTTGCGCCATAGCACGTCTTGTCCGAAGCTGAGCAGGCGATTGAGCAGGTCGTACCGGTGCGAGATGCTGTCGAACATCTCGCGCACGTAGCGTTCGCGGCCCTCGCGGTCCTTGGGTACACCCAGCTTGTCCAGCGTCAGCGCCGCGCCGCCGCCCGCCCCTCGCCGCCTCACCACCGTCAGGCCTCGCCGCCCCTCACTCGCCGAGGTAGTAGGCCAACCGCTGCAGCTCCAGGCTGACATCGGCGTTGGCCAGGTGGACGCCCTCGGGCACCGTCAGCTTGGCCGGGGCGAAGTTGAGGATGGCGCGGATCCCCGCTTCGACGCACCGGTCCACCACCTGCTGGGCCGCCGAGGCCGGCACCGTCACGATGGCCATCTGTAGCCCCTCCCGACGCGTCACCTCGGCGAGGGCGTCGATGGGGTGGATCATCAGGCCATCGACCTGGGTGTTGATCTTGGCAGGGTCGTTGTCGAAGAGCGCCACGATGTGCAGGCTGAAGTGTTGGTCTTCGCGGTAGCGCTGCTGGTTGTAGCGAACGAGGGCATGGCCGAGGCTACCCATCCCGATGACCGCCAGCCGGATCTCCCGGTCGAGGTTGAGGATCTTGCGGAGCTCCTCCCGCAGGTAGCGGACCTCGTAGCCTACCCCTTGCTTGCCGAACTCGCCGAACCATGCCAGGTCCTTGCGAACCAGCGCGGGGCTCACCCCGGCCCGCTCCCCCAGCTCCTGGGAGGACATCAGCTTGACGTCGCCGCTTTGATACGCCTCTTCCAGGACGCGCAGGTACAGCGGCAGGCGCCTCACCACTGCGTCGGAGATCTTCTTCCAGCGCATCGTGGCCATCGGGACTCACCCCCGTTCGCAAGGCAGGCGAGGAAAAGGGCGCAGAATCTCGAACCGTAGCGTGCTGGGTCATTATAACGTGCTTGCGTGCACTCGATCAATGCGACCACGCCGGGGCTCGGCCGTGCGGCGACGCACGTGGTGGGGCTACTTGTGGTAGTGCACCCCCCGCCACAGGGTGGCGGCACGGTAGAGCTGCTCGGCCAGGACCACCCGAGCCAGCTCGTGCGCCATCGTCAGCGGCGACAGGGAGAGCCGCTCGTCACACCGCTCCACCAGCTCGGCGTCCAGTCCCCAGGCGCCCCCCACCAAGAAGGCCACGTCAGCCGTGGCCAGCCGCTGCTCCAACCAGCGGGCGAAGGCCTGGCTCCCCTCGGGCAGCCAGCCCCTCTCGTCCAGCGCGACCCTCCACGCGCGTGACGGAAGGGAGACGGCCTCCAGCCGTCGGCCCTCCTCCTTGATCACGACGGCGGGGTCGGTGGCACCCCGGGCCGGCCCGCCCTCCCGGACCTCGACCACCCGCACGGGCAACCCCAGCCGCGCCGTGCGCTCCACGTACGTGTCCACGACCTCGGCGAGGCCCCGCTGGCGCATGCGCCCCACGGCCACGATCCAGATGTGCGCCACCGCGCAGGGATGCCGGGCGGGGCCGTCAGCCTGCGGCCAGCCGCTCCAGCTCGGCCCGCACCTCCTGCTCCATCCGGTCCAGGAGTCCCTGCTCGGGTGCCTCGAGATAGAGCCGCATCAGGGGCTCCGTGCCCGAGGCCCGCAGCAGCCACCAGGCGCCCCCCTCCAGCAACACCTTGACGCCGTCCAGCGACGAGACCCGCTCGACCCGGCGGCCGGCCCACCGCTCGGGGGGGTGCAACGCCAGTCGCTCCAGCACCCGGCGCTTGTGCTCTTCGCGCGCCGGCATGTCGACGCGCCGGCTATAGGCGGGCCCCACCCGCTCGTGGATGGACGACAGCAGACGGGAGAGGGGCTGGCCGCTCTCGGCCCAGATGCGGGTGACCAGCAGCACCGCCAGGATGCCGTCCTTCTCCGGGATGTGCCCTGCGATGCTGAGCCCGCCGCTCTCCTCGCCCCCCAGGGTCACGCTCTCACGCCGCATGACCGCAGCGACGTGCTTGAAACCGACCGGCACCTCGTGCAGCGCGACCCCGTGCTCAGCCGCCAGCGCATCGAGGCGGTGGGTGGTGGCCACGGTACGCACCACGCTGCCCCGCATGCCCCGCACCCGCAGCAGGTAGTCGGCCACCACGGTCAGCACCTGGTTGGCCGACAGGTAGGTCCCATCCTCGTCGACGACGCCGAAGCGATCGGCGTCCCCGTCGGTGGCAATCCCCAGGCAGCCCGGGCGGCGGCGCACCGCATGGACCAGCTCCTCCAGGTGCTCACCGGTCGGCTCCGGGGCGCCCCCACCGAATAGCGGATCCCTCACCGCGTGGAGGGGATGGGCCCGCACGCCGAGGCTCTCGAGGGCCTCGGGCACGTAGTCCCGTCCGGTCCCGTACATGGCGTCGTAGACGACCTCGACCCGGCGCGGCAGCGGGGCGGTGCCCACCACCCCGACGACGTGCTCCAGGTACTCCAGCCGCGGCTCGATGGGCTGCACGAGCCCCTGACGCCGGGCTTGCGCGAGATCGAGGGTGCGGATCGCCATCTGCCCGCCGGCCGTCTCCCGCAGCAGACGCTGGATGTGCTGCTCGATGGCGGCGGTGACGTCGGTCTGGGCGGGCCCGCCGTATTCGGGGATGAACTTGATGCCCAGGTAGGCAGGCGGGTTGTGGCTGGCGGTCAGCATCACCGCACCCGCCGCGCGTTGGTGCACCACCGCATAGGCCAGAGCCGGCGTCGGCACGTCGGCAGTGGCCAGGCCTACCGCGATGCCGTTGCCGGCCAGGACCGACGCCACCTCGTCGGCAAAGTGCTCGGCCATGAAACGGGTATCGTAGCCGACCAGCACCTCCCGCCGGTCCAGACCGGCCTCCCTCAGGTAATCGGCGATGGCCTGGGCCACCAGCCGGACGTTGGCGAACGTGAACTGATCGGCGATGATGGCTCGCCACCCGTCGGTGCCGAACCGGATGGACACGACGGCGCACCTCCCTGTGTGCCGGCCTGTCCGCCGACGCTCCAAGGGCGGCCCGACGGCAACCGGCAGGTCCGATCCCTTCTTCACCAACGGGCGATGCCCTGCGAACAGGGACGCCCGCCGGCAACGAGCGGGGCGGCGCCTCTCGTGCGCCGCCCCGTCGTCCGTCACGCTTGCGAGGCTCGCGAACTCACGCCAGCGAGTAGGCTGCCCGCGGGGCCGGACGCTCTCGCGTCCCGCAGCTCTCCCTCACCACCAGGCTCGGGGTGATGGCCAGCTGCACCGGCGGCCTGGAGGGGTCCTTCAGCAGGTCCAGCAGCATCAGGGCTGCCATGCGTCCCATCTGCTCGCGGTTGACGGTGACGGCGGTCAGGCTCATGGCCTGCTCGCCGGAAGAACCATGACCCCAGACGACCAGCGCCAGGTCCTGGGGCACCGCCAACCGTGCCTCCTTCAGCGCATGCAGGACGCCGGGCACCAGCGCCTCGTGGGCGACGTAAAGGGCCGTCGGAGCCCGCTCCAGGATGCGGCGCATCGCGTCGTAGCCCGCCGCGTGGGCCGTCCCGTTCTTGAGCTCGCTGGTCTCCACCTTGACCACGACGGCGGCCTCGGGGCCCAGGCCGGCTGCCTGCAGGGCGCGCTCGATGCCGCCCCGCACCTGATCGCCCCAGCGTCCGCCGGGGATGATGGCGCCGATGCGTCGGTGGCCGGCTGCCACCAGCCGCTCCACCGCCTGCGAGGAGGGCGTCATCCAGTCCAGGGTCACCGCGCTCAAGGCGAGACCCTCGGGATACTCGTCACCCAGCACCACCACCGGCATGCGCTCGCTCGCCAGATCCTTGAGCCAGTCGGCCCCCCGCAGGTCACCGCCGACGATGAGGCCGTCGACCTGCCGCTGGGTCACCGACGAGGGCGGATCCCACTGAGCCTGCTGGGCATCCATGACATGGAGCACCAGGTGCATCTGCTCTCGCCGCAGCACCGCTTCGATGCCCTGGATGAGCCCCAGGCCGTATCCGGGCATGGACGACGGCAGGGCCAACAAGAGCCCCACCTGGCCGGTGCGACGGGTGGCCAGGGCTCTCGCCACGGCATTGGGGTGGTAGTTGAGCTTGCGCACGGCCTTGAGCACGCGCTCGCGCACGTGGGGCCTCACGCACGACTTGCCGTTGATGACCCGTGAGACCGTCGCCTTGGAGACGCCAGCCGCCTTGGCCACATCGTCCAGGGTCACCGGCCTCGCGGCACCGGGCTGGTTGCGCTTGCGTCGCGGCATACTACCTCAGCTCCTTTGGCTGCTTGGTGCGATCCGGTCGAGGCGACTGCACGCCAGCCGGTCTCGCCTACCCGCCAGGGAGTCAGAGCCTCTGCTGCTCGCGTCCCGGCAGGTCGTTTTTCGTCCCACTAACCTCGTTGAAGAGGGCGGCCCGTCTGACCGCCCCACTTGGTCCTCTCGGCCTCGACTCTTGACTACCCTTTCCGTGTTACAAGATTGTTACCGATGCCACAGCTTTTTTCAAGTATGGCCCCGGCCGGGCCATCGCAGACGTCGCGGGGCGCTGCCTCCCCTGCGCAAGCCAAGGCGCCGGAGCCGCGCCTCGGCCCGCCAGGCTTGCAGCTCTCGCCAGTCCTCCTCGTCCAGGTCGTCGACCCCCGCCAGGCTCTCGAGGTGATGGCGGAGCTCGTGGCGGATCGTCACGTCGATCTCGTGTCGCAGCGCTTTCACGTCTGCATCTCCCAGGGTGGCCCGAAACGACCCATAATATAAGACGATGTAACGGCCCAGGCCGTGGGGGTCGTTCACGTACTCCCCCAGGATGTAGACGTCGGGCAGGGAGTCCCCGTGACGGCGTGCCTCCTCCAGGACCAGCACCCCGCCGTCGAGGCCCTCCAGCAACTCAGGCGGTAGTCGATCCAGGGCCTCCGCCACCATCCTGCGAAACTCTCTCAGGCTGACCACGGCCGACCATCTCCAGGACGCGTCGTGACGGCGCCCTGCAAGATTCTAAGGCGAGCATGGCCGTCGAGCAAACCGTGGCCACCCCCGCCGAGGAGGCGCGCGCCTTTGCTCCGCGTCATCGATGTCGGCAATACTACCACGGGAGTCGGCGTCTTCGAGGGGGACCGCCTGACGCAACACTGGTGGCGGCCCCTGTACAGGGCGCCAGTGGTGGGGATCGGCTTCGGCAACGCCACGACCTTCGACGTGGTCGACGCCCGGCGGCGCTACCTCGGCGGCGCCATCGCCCCGGGCGTCGGCATCTCCGCCAGACCAACGAGGGGGTCAATCACGTCCTGACCCTGGTCGGCTTTCGATCGGTGCTCGAGCGGCAACAGGGGCGATGACCGCGGATGCCATCCGTACGGCGCAATCTACTCATCGCGACGTTGTTGACCGCCGTCACCCTGGCCGCGTTGGTGGGCCTGACCTGGCGCCCCGAGAGCTGGCGTCACCTGACCGCCCTGCGCCCCCTCACCATCGCCGGGGCTCTGGCCCTGGTCGTCGGGGCATGCACGGTGGGAGGCCTTCGAACGTGGGTGCTGGCGCGGGCCCTGGGCTACCGGCCGTCGCTTCTCACGTCCCTAAAGGCCTCGCTGGTGGGCACGATGATGTCCGGCTTGACGCCGTTCGCGGGCGGGGGCGGCCCGGCAGAGGCAGCGGTGCTCTCCAAGGAGGCCTCCGTCCCCTACGCCGCGGCCATGGCCGCGGTGACCGCCACGGGCATCATCAACCAGAGCGTCCTGCTTCTGGTCTCGGCGGCCGTCCTCTTCAGCCCGTTGCCCCTGCCCGGGCTGCCGGCGATACGCACGGCGATCCGGTGGGCCATCCTCGTCTACGCCGCAGGACTGGCGGGCGTCGTCGCCGCGCTGTTGCGCATCCAGTGGCTTGCCGGTCCCGTCGAGGCTCTGCTGACCTGGGTCGAGCGGGTGCTGCCCAGGGCCGCGGCCCGGGTGAGGGCCGCCCGGATGAAGACCCGGCGCTTCCTCGTCGGAATGGCGGACGCGCTCCGCACCGTGTTGCAGAGCCGCCCCGCGGCCGTCCTGACGGTTGGAGCCGCCTATCTGGTCTACTACGTGTTGCTCTTCGCCGTGGCCGCCCTGCTGGCCGCCAGCCTGGGCGCCGAGGTCCCGGCTCCCGTGCTGGTGCTCGCTCAATTCCCCCTCCTGCTGCTGGGTAGCCTCATCCCCACCCCGGGGGCGTCGGGCGGCCTGGAGGCGGCCATGGCAGCCATGGTGGCGCCTCACCTTCCCGCCGGGGCCGTCGGCATCTTCGTCGGAGCGTGGCGACTGCTGACCTTCTACACGACGCTGGTGGCCGGCCTGGTGGCGGCCGGCCTGAGCCTGCGGCCTCGTGCCGAGGGCTCCCAGCATACCCCTCGCCCCATCCGTGAAGGGTAGCAGTCGCAGGCAGGCCCCTCGTACGAGGTCGAAGGGACGACGAACATCCCGTGATATTGGGCCAGGCCTCGAAACCCGCCCGGGGGATCGCCGCCTTGTTGCTGGCTGCGATCGTCACGGCTGCCACGGCGGGGACGTCGGCGGGTGCCCCCAGGGCGGGTGCACCCAGGTTTGAGCAGACGCCCCTGGTCGGCCGCGTGCTGGTGGTCGATCCCGGCCACGGCGGGATCGACGGAGGGTGCGTCGCCGACGGCCACCTGGAGAAGAGCACGGTGCTGCCGGTCGCGCAGGAGCTGACCCGACTCCTGCGGGCAGCGGGAGCCCGGGTGGGATTGACCCGAAATCAGGACATGGAGCTCGGCCACATGCACCCCGGCCCGGGGTCCCGGTACCATCGAGACCTGGCCATGCGCGTGGCCGTCTCCCGGCGGCTCGGCCCGGATCTGCAGATCAGCCTCCACGCCAACGCATCCCGGGATCCCCGGGCACAGGGGGCGATGGTCTTCTACCAACCGGGACGCCCCGACAGCCGTCGGGTGGCCCTGTGGCTCCTGGAGGCGCTGAAGGATCTGATGCCGGGCGACCAAAACGCGGCGCTGCCGGGAGACTTCTTCGTGCTGCGGCAGGTGCCATACACAGCCGTCCTGGTGGAGCTGGGCTTCCTCACCAGCCCGGTGGACCGCAAGGTCCTGGTCAGCCCCGAGGGACAGGCGCGGCTCGCTCACACCCTCTACGAGGCGCTGGTGCGCTACTACAGCGAAGAGGGACGCAGCGTCGAGCTCGAGCGTCACGCACCGAGGGCGGCTGGCGCGGCCCCGGCCCTCCTTGTGGGCCCCGCCGACCTCGCCGAGGGCATGTCCGCTCTTCACCCTCCCTGCCACGAGCCCGACCTCTGGCCGGTCCCGCAGCGCACCGGCGACACGGGATTTGCTGGAAACTCAGGAGGAGGTCGGGTCTCGGTGCGATAACGTAACGGTGGCGAGGCTCCGCCCGCCGTCGCCACGCCAGCTGAGCCGACGGGCGAGCCGGCCATCGAGTCCAAGGAGAGGTGGGAGAGCGACATGACCCGCTGGTTGCGACGCAGCATGGATGCCGTATCGGTGGCCGCCCTGGTCGCCGTGCTGGTCGTCTCGACGTCGGGAGCCGCATCGGCCGCTGAGGCCGGCGCCGTGCAGACCGTCAGCGCCCAAGTTGCCCTGGCTGCACTGGAGCAGGCGCTGCGTTACGTGGAGGCCGGCGTCCCCTACCAGCTGGGGGGCAAGATCACGCTCGAGGAGTACCTGGCTCTGAAGGAGGCGGACCCCGAGGCTGCGGCCACCCGCGGCGTCGACGCCTCCGGCGTCGTGGTCAACGCGTACCGGGCCGTCCTGCCCGACCTCCAGCTCTTGGCAGGGCCCCCGGAGCAGGGCCGCAAGGCGACTTACGTCACCAGCGACGCCCTCTTCCGCTACAACACGGTGCCGGTGCCGCTGGAGCAGGCCCAGCCGGGGGATCTGGTGTTCTTCCGGTCGGCCGGCGGCGACTCCATCGGCGGCGTAGGCATCGTCTCGACGATTTCGGGGCGCATCGTCCGGGTCGTGGTGGCCAGCGCCTCCCGCGGCCGCGTCGTCGAGATCGGCATCGACACGCAGGGCGACTACTGGGCGCGCAACGTGGCGGGCCTGGGCCGGCTCATCTATCAAGGCGCCGCCGCGACGCCCGCCACCGCGACTCCCTGACGACCGGGCTGCGCCCTTGGAGGTCGAAGAGTCCCTACAGGGCGGGCAGCGGCACCCAGATCTCGCTGCCCGCCCTCATCGTGTCGTTGAGCCCCAAGCCGTTGAGCCGGGCCACGTCCTGGGCGGCGACCCCCAGTCTCGACGCCAGGTCCCGCACCCGCATGGCCACCGGCACGTGCAGGCGCCGCACCGACGGGACCACCAGCAGCTGACCGGGTCTCAGGGTGGTGTCCTCCATGCCGTTGGCATCCATGAGGGCCTCCATGGTGGTGCCGAAGCGGCGAGCGATATCCCACAGGGTATCACCCGCCTGCACCCTGTACCGGTAGGGGGTGCGCAACGCTTCGACGACCGCCCACGTCTGCGGCCCCACCACTCCATCGGCGTTCAGCCCCACGGCTCGCTGCAGCCGACGCACCGCGGCGGTAGTCTCGGGCCCGAAGACCCCGTTGGGATTGATGGTGGAGAAACCGATCTCGCGCAGCAACTCCTGCAGCTCTCGGACGTCGTCGCCCCACATGCCCTCTTGCAGCACCCGGGCACCCGCCGACGTCAGGCCAGCCGTCCCGGCCAGACAGGCCAAGGCGACTCCGAGCGCCGCGAGCAGAGACGCGACCCTCCCCAATCGCCCCCGGAACATCACGGCCCGCCCGCCTTTCCGCGTGGCTTGGTTGCCTGCCCTTCCCTGGCTTCGCTTCCAAGCCCGTCGATCCTGCGGGAAGGAGAACCAAGGGGGCCCGAAGGCCCCCCTCAGAGTCCCAGGTAGGCGGACTGGATGCGCGCCTCGCCCAGCAGGGCTCGGCCGGTGCCCTCCATCACGACCCGACCGTTCTCCAGCACGTAGGCCCGGTCCGCGATGGAGAGGGCATGGTGCACGCTCTGCTCCACCAGCAGCACCGTGGTGCCCGAGCTCGCCACCTCGCGCACGACGCGATAGAGCTCCTGCACCATCACGGGCGCCAGTCCCAGCGACGGCTCGTCGAGCACCAGCAGGCGGGGCTCGCTCATCAGGGCCCGGCCGATGGCCAGCATCTGCTGCTCGCCGCCCGACAGCGTGCCGGCGTCCTGGTGCCGCCGCTCGTAGAGCCGGGGGAAGCGCTCGTAGATGCGGTCGAGGTTGCGGCGGCGTGCCGCCCGAGCGCGGGGCAGGTAGCTGCCCAGCAGCAGGTTTTCCTCCACGGTCATCAGCGGGAAGAGCTGGCGCCCCTCGGGGATGTGGGCGATGCCCAGGGCCGCGATGCGGTGGGCTGGTTCTCGGTGGATGGGCCGGCCGTCGAAGGTGATACGCCCTCGCCGCGGTGGCAAGAGCCCTGTGACGGCACGCAGCGTCGTGGTCTTGCCCGCGCCGTTGGCCCCGAGCAACGCCACCAGCTCGCCCTCCCCCACCGCGAAGCTGACGTCCCACAGGGCCTGGACGTCACCGTAGGCCGCCTCGAGCCCCTGCACCTCCAGGAGCATGGCCCGCCGTCACCCCCTCGTGGGCAGAGCCGACGCCCAGATAGGCCTCGATGACCGCGGGGTCCTCGGCCACCCGGGCGGGCGGACCCTCGGCGATCTTCTGGCCGTGGTTGAGCACGACGATGCGGTCGCTGATGCGCATGATGACCCGCATGATGTGCTCGACGGCCACGATGGTGATGCCCCGTTCGCGGATCTGCTGGATGAGGGTCACCGTCTGGTCGGCCTCGGTGGGATTGAGCCCCGCCACCACCTCGTCGAGCAAGAGGAGCTTGGGCCGCAGGGCCAGCGCCCGTGCCACCTCCAGTCGCTTGCGCCCCGCCAGGGTGAGGTGGCGCGCCGGCATCGACGCCCGGTCGGCAAGCCCGGTCCACTCCAGCACCTCACGGGCCGCCCGCTCCGCCTCCACTCGGTGCGGATGCACCAGGAAGGCGGCCACCATCACGTTTTCCAGCACCGTCAGATGGGAAAAGGGCCGCACGATCTGGAAGGTGCGGGCGATGCCCATCCGGGCCAGGCGGTAGGGGGGCAGCCCCGTGATGGGGGCCCCCTCGAAGAGGACCTGCCCCTCGGTGGGCACCAGGAAGCCGCTGATCGCGGCGAACAGCGTCGTCTTGCCGGCGCCGTTGGGGCCGATGAGGCCCACGATCTCGCCGGGGTAGACCTCCATGTCGACCCTACGGAGAGCCTGGAGCCCTCCGAAGGCCATGCTCAAACCCCTCACCTGCAGGATGGGCTGAGCGGGCACCGGTCCACCTCCTCACCAGGGTCTCGATGCCACCGGCGATGCCGTGCGGTGCAAACCGCACCACCAGCACGATGAGCACCCCGTAGATGAGCAGATTGGCCTCGCGAAACAGAGCCCGCAGCCAATCGCCGGAGACCGTCAGCAGCACGGCTCCCATCAGGGGGCCGAAGGGCGTGCCGGTCCCGCCGATGATGGCCATGAGCGCCAGCGAGATGCTCAACTCGATATGAAAGACGCCGTGAGGCTCGAAGAAGGAGAGGAAGACGCCGTAGAGCGCGCCGCCCAGGGCCGTCAGCACCCCGCTGACGACGAAGGCGGCCAGCTTGTAGCGCAAGGGCTGGATGCCCAGCGCCATGGCGGCATCCTCGTCCTCCCTGATGGCCTGCAGGTAGTAGCCGAAGCGGCTCCACGACAGCCACCACGCCACCCCCAGCGCCACGGCCAGCAAGGCCAGCGCCAGGTAGAACTCGACCCTGCGGTCGAAGAGGTCGAGCCCCAGGGGCTCGGGCAGGGAGAAGACGAACAGCCCCTCGGCCCCTCCGGTCAGGCGGCGGGCGTTGATGGCCACCAGACGCAGGATCTCCGCCACCGCGATGGTGGAGAGGGTGAAGTAGGGGCCCCGCAGCCGGAATGTGACCCATCCCCACAGCAGCGTGGTCACGGCCGCCAGCACCATCACGGCCAGGACCGCCAGCCCGAGCCCTCCCACGCTCTGCCAGCCCGCCACCTGGGTGAGGAGCCCCAGCGTGTAGGCGCCCAACCCCACCAGGGCCGCGTGCCCCAACGAGAGCTGACCGGCCCAGCCTCCCAGGACGTCCCACGCGGTGGCCAGCGTCGCGTGCAGCACCAGCGTGACGCCCAGATTGAGCGCGCCGGGGAAGAGAGCCGGGTAGAAGGCCAGCGCGAACAGGATCCCGGCTGCGGCCAGCAAGCGCCGCCGTACCGGCGCATCGAGCCCATGCCGCTGCACCTCGCGTCCCCCCTCTACACCCGGCTCTTGCCGAACAGGCCCGCCGGCCGCATCGACAGCACCAGCAAGAAGGCGACCAACCCGAAGGCGTCACGGTAGCCGCTGGAGACGTACGTGGCCCCCAGGCTCTCCGCCACCCCCAGCAGCAAGCCGCCTCCGATGGCCCCGGCCACGTTGCCCATCCCACCCAGTACCGTCACCACGAACGCCTTGAGCGTGAACGTGCCGCCGATGGTGGGGATGACGTAGAGGATGGGCAGCATCAACGTGCCGGCGACCGCCGCGAGAGCGGCGGCGATGCCGAAGACCAGGGCCCTCATGCGGCCCGTGTCGATGCCCTGCAGCTCCGCGGCCTCACGGTTTTGGGCCGTGGCCCGGATGGCCCGGCCCAGCTCGGTCCGCAGCAGCAGCCAGTACAGCCCGCCGATGATGAGCACCGTCAGCAAGAACGAGGCGCTCAACGGCTTGCTGAGGCTGACGCCGCCCAGGTTGAACGTGGCGGTCGAGTACGCGGTGTAGATGCTCTGCGGATGGGCGCCGAAGCCGAAGAGCAGCAGGTTGCTGATGATGAGCCCGATGCCCACCGTCATCAGGATGAAGGAGTGTTCCGGCGCTCCCGAGATGGGCGCCAGGAAGAACCGCTCCACCCCGTAGCCCAGGGCCACCACGGCCGGGAAGATGACGAGCACCGCCGCGAAGGGGTCCACCTGCCAGCGCTGATACAGCCACAGCGCCCCGTACATCCCCAGCGCCAGGAACTCGCCGTGCGCGAAGTTGACCAGGCGCATCACGCCGAATACGAGGGACAGCCCGATGCCGACCAGGGCGTAGAGGCCCCCGGTCAACAGACCGGAGGCCACCACCTGGATGAAAGCGATGACGTGCTCCATCTCGCGTCACCGTTCGGCCCAAGTCGGGGTGGGGAAGCGGGGCTGACCGGCCGCCACCTCGGTCGGGTAGACCGTGACGAAACGGCCGTCCTGCACCTGCTCGACCACCATCGAGATGGGATTCTGGTTGCGGAAGCCGTCGTAGTCGACGAACTCCACGGGTCCAGCCGCCGTCTGCAGGCGCGTCGCCCGCAGCGCGTCGCGCACGGCCGCCTTCTCCAGGCTCCCCGCCCGGTTGAGGGCGTCAGCCGCCACGATGAGCGCCATGTAGGTCTCGGCCGCGTGGTAGGAGGGCTCTCGTCCACCCAGCTTCTCCTTGAGCCGCTCGTAGAGCTGGCGGGCACCCGGATAGCGCACGTCGGGCGTCCACGACGTGGCCGAGAAGACGTACTCCGCCGCGTCGCCCGCCCCCGTGATGAAGGTGTCCAGCGCGAAGCCCGCGGCTCCGCCGGCGAACATGCGGGCGTTGAGGTTGACCTCCTTGGCCTGCCGCATGATGGCCACGGCGTCCTCTTCGTAGCTCACCATGAAGACGATGTCCGGGTTGACCGTGCGGAAGCGGTTGAGGATGGGGCGAAAGTCGGTCAGGCCGCGGTCGTAGGCCTGTCGGGAGAGGACCTGATAACCGCGACGACGAGCGATCTGCTCGGCAGCGTCGGCCACCGACTGCTCGAACGCGCCGCTGCCCGCCAGGATGACCACGGTGCGCATGCCGCCCAGCAGGTCGGCCAGGGAGAGCAACGAGACGGCATAGGCGGTGGCGTTGGTCTTGGCCCGGAAGACCCACTCCGAACCCGGACGGGTGATGGAGTCGTCGGCGCTTCCCGAGACCAACAGAGGTGCCTGACGCCGGGTCATGTACTGGGCCAGTGGCTTGCTGATGCCGCTCGAGTAGGTGCCGAGGATGAGGGGTACCCCGCGGCTCAGCAGCCGCTCGGGGCCGGATAGGGCCGCGTTTTGATCGCTGGCGTCGTCCTCCACGGCCAGGCGCAAGGGACGGCCCAACACGCCTCCCGCCGCGTTGATCTCCTCCAGCGCCACCTGGTAGCCGGCCATCTACATGGCGCCGAAGGTGGCGAACCGGCCGCTGAGACTGGTGATGACGCCGATCTCGACGTACTCCTGGGCCCGCACGCCGTACGGGACCACTGTGGCCACGAGCAGCCACGTAAGGATCGCGACGGTGAAGCCGGTTACAGGTCCGGATCGAATCGCGTCGCGCATGCCACGCAACCCCCCTGGTTGGCAGTGGCAAGTGCTTTCGGTAACTGTTGTTTTTCTTCCTCCACTCTCGTGCCATGTCGCGCCGCCATCCCCGCTTCCATCCCCGCTCCCATCCCGCCGGCGCAGGGAGGCGAGGGGGACGGCACGAACCGCACTGCAGGTCGCCACCGTCCCCGGCCAGCTCGTACACGACGAGCGGCGGACGGTAGCGACGAGGAAAGGGCGGAGCGGTCGTGTTGTGGGACGTGACCCTCATCCAATGGCTGCAGGGCTTTCGCTCACCGGTGCTTGACCAGCTGGCCCTGGCCCTCACCTGGCTCGGAGACGAGCTCTTCTACATGCTGGCCATCCCCGTCTTGTACTGGGCCAGCCGGGAGCGCACCCACCGGCTGGCGGTGGTGGTGCTGGTGACGCTCTGGCTCAACGGAGCCGCCAAGGAGTGGGCGGCCATGCCCCGGCCCGACCCGGCCCTCGGCATCGCGCAGCTTTACGAGGCCAGAGGCCCGGGCTTCCCGTCGGGGCACGCCCAGGGCAGCCTCACCTTCTGGGGATGGCTGGCTCTGGAGTATCCGCGGCCGTGGTTCGTGGCACTGGCCGTGTTGATGATCCTGGGCATCTCCGGCTCCCGCCTCTACCTGGGCGTGCACTACCCGGGTGACCTGCTGGGCGGGTGGGCGCTGGGTCTCGTGGTGATCCTGGTGGCGGCCATGGTGATGGGCCGCGACCGGCGCCGCGACGAGAGAGGCCCGTGGCGCTGGCTACTGGCCGTGTTGGTGCCGTTGCTGATGTTTCCCTTCTCCCCCTCCTCGTCCACGGAGCGCGCCGTCGGCTTCCTCATCGGGCTCTTGACCGGGGATCGGGTTGCCCTGCGCGCCATCCCCTATGGCGGGCAGGCCTCGCCGCTCCAGCACCTGATCCGCTCGACCCTGGGAGTCGTGGGCTTCTTTGGATTGGCCCTCCTGGTGCGCACCTACGCGGCGCCGGGGCTGCCGGCCGTCTTCGGCTACGCGCTGGTGGCCGTCTGGGTCACCGTGGTGGCGCCCCTGCTCTTCCTGCGCACGGGCCTCGCCTCGCCGCCTCTGGAGGTCCAGTGGCGGGTGCGCCAGCGGCGCATCCCGAGCCTGGCCGCTCCCTCGCCTCTGGCCGTCGGCACCTATCTCGGCGTCTCGGCGCTGGTCGCGCTGGGCGTGGTAGGGGCATCGTGGGCAGCGTCCCGGCTGCCCACCGGCGATGCCCCTGCGTCGCTTTGGGCCACTGAGATCGGACCTCGCAACATCGCTCACCGGGGCGCCTCCGGCCTGGCGCCCGAAAACACCCTGCCGGCCTTCGAAGAGGCCGTCCGGCACGGGGCAGACTGGATCGAGCTGGACGTCCACGAGACCTCCGATGGGCAGGTCGTCGTGATCCACGACGACCGCGTCGATCGCACGACCGACGGGCAGGGCGAGGTCGCCCGCCTCACCCTGACGGAGCTCAAGGCCCTGGACGCGGGCTATCGCATGAGCCCCGACGGTGTCTCGTTCCCCTTCAGGGGGCAGGGGGTGACCATCCCGACCCTGGAGGAGGTCCTGACGGCCTTGCCGAGCAGTCGCTTCATCGTGGAGATGAAGCCGGGCGATCCGTCCTTCGCGGCCCGGGTGCTGGAGGTCGTCGACCGGGCAGGCGCCCGCGACCGGGTGCTGCTGGCAGGCTTCGACGACGATGTGGTGCGCCGCGCCCGAGAGCTGGCGCCGGATGTCCTCACCTCCATGGGGCAGGGGGAGGCGCTGCGCATGCAGATCATGCTGCGGATGGGGCTGGGGGCCTTCTGGCGTCCCCCGGCGGACGTCGCGCAGCTGCCCGAGCGCTACCAGGGATTGCCCGTCGTGACCGAGGCGCTCATCCGCCTGGCGCATCGCAAGGGCGTCCCGGTGCACGTCTGGACGGTCAACGAGGCGAGTGAGATGCGCCGGCTGGCGGCCCTGGGGGTCGACGGCATCATCACCGACTACCCCGACCGGATGGCGTCGGTGCTGGCGGAGCGGGCCAGCCGACTGGGGTCGGGCCGGGAAGAGGGCGCCGCCGTTGTGGATTAGTTTCGACCTCGACGGGGTCTTGATGCGCAATCCGTTCCGGGACGGCGTCTTCCCCGAGCTCTGCTCGGCCATGGCCCCCGCCTTCGAGCAGGACGCCCGCCGGGCCATGGGCGCCATCCTGGAGGAGCACTGGCGGCGGCTCGAGATCGCTCGCCAGGCCGAGGAGCGGGGGGCGCCCGGCGGTGACGAGGGGGCCGGCGGGGTGCCGCTCGCGGTGGCGGCCTACGACTGGGACAGCATCGTAGGCCGGGTGGCCGCCGAGCGTGGCCTCTCGGGCATCCCCCGAGAGCCCATCGCCGACATGGTGCGCCGCTACGCCAGCCAGCCGGGGTACGTCGCCTTCCAGCATCCCACGGTGCCGGTCGCCCTGACGATGCTCGCCGAGCGGGGCCACCGCCTGCGGGTGGCGACCAACGGGCTGTGGATCTACCAGCAGCCCGTGCTCGAGGCGCTGGGCATCCTCGAGTGCTTCGAGCACGTCACGGCGCCGGATCTGACCGGAGCGGCCAAGCCCTCTCCGGAGGCCTTCCACGCCGCTTTCGGGGCCGTGCGTGCGCCCGATGGCATCCACGTGGGCGACGACCTGCTCTACGACGTGGCCGGGGCCCGCCGAGCGGGCCTGCGGGCCATCTGGGTCATGCCGCCACGCCTGGCGCGCATGGCCCATCTCCGCTCCCGGCCCCCCTGGGAGCGACCGGCCCTGCTGGCCGGCAGCGAGGCGTGGGCCGCGGAGATCGAGCGCACCCTGGAGCGCAGGCCGGCGGTGGACCGTGAGCTGGTGAGGTGGGCCATGCCGGACGCGGCCGTGGTGCACGTGGGTGAAGTGCCCGCCGTCCTCGAGCACTGGGCCGGTGAGGGGACGGGGCGGCGAGCGGGGCCCCGGCGCAGGCCCCGGTGGGATGTCCCCGTCCTGCCCTTGCGGCAGGCCGGCGAGGCGCTGGTGTCCTGGTTCGATCGGGCCCAGCGGCCTCTCCCCTGGCGACAGGCGGGCGACCCGTACGCCGTCCTCGTCTCCGAGTTCATGCTGCAGCAGACCCAGGTCGCCACCGTCATCCCCTACTTCCAGCGCTTCATGGCGCGCTTCCCCACCCTGGAGTCCCTGGCGACCGCACGGCTCGACGACGTGCTGGCCGTCTGGCAGGGCCTCGGCTACTACCGCCGGGCCCGCTACCTGCACGAGACCGCCCGGTTGGTGGTCGAACGCCACGGCGGCCGCATCCCCGACGACCCGGCCGTGCTGCGCACGCTGCCGGGAATCGGGCCCTACATGGCCGGGGCCATCGCCAGCATCGCCTACGGCCGGCCCGAGCCCGCCATGGACGGCAACGCGATGCGGGTGCTGTCGAGACTGCTGCTCGAGTGGACGCCCCCGGGCCAGGCGGCGGCCCGACGGCTCGGCCAGTGGGCGCGGGCCATGGTCCCCGAGGGAAGGGCGGCCGACTTCACGCAGGGGCTGATGGAGCTGGGGAGCACCATCTGCCGGCCGACCCAGCCCCTGTGCGGGACGTGTCCAGTGCAGCGCTTCTGCTCCGCCTGGGCGTATCGCCTCCAGGAGGAGCTGCCGGTGCGCCGGGCCGGCTCGCCCGTGCCGGTCGAGCGCGTGGCGGCCGCCGTGGTGGTCGACTCAGCGGGGCGGGTGCTGCTGGTGCGACGGGAGGAGGGCCGGTTGCTGGGTTCGCTTTGGGCGTTGCCCTCGGTCACGTTGCGAGACGGCGAGTCGGCTGAGGAGGCCGCCCGCCGCGCCGCGGCGGAGCAGGCCGGCGTGGAGGCGGTCGTGGTGCGACCGCTCGGGGAGACCGCCCATGCCTTCAGCCACCGGCACTGGCACCTGCAGGGGTACCTGATGCGCCCGAAATGGGAGGCCAGCGTCTCGGCGGCGGCGGAGCCCGAGGCTCCCTACGGAGCGACCGGCGACGGGGCTCGGGTGCGGTGGGTGGCGCCCGACGAACTGCCGGACGTACCGGTGGGGCGGGCCTTTCGCCGGGTGCTGCAGATGGTCGACCTGCCGGGCAGCGCCGCTGCGGTGAGGCGGGCCGCCCCGTGACGGCCGTCGCACTCCTGGACCCCTACGGCGACGCCCCCGACGGCGCCGTCTGGGTGAAGGGGCAGCTCCACTGTCACAGCTCTCGCTCGTTCGACGGCCGCCTGCCGGTCGAGGAGGTGGCGGCGTCCTACCTTCGCCAGGGCTTCGACTTCGTCTGCATCACCGATCACGACCGGCTGTGGGACCGCTACGAGTGGCACGACGGGCTGCTGCTGTTGCCGGGCGAGGAGAGCACGCTGGCCAGGCCGTTTCCACCGCTGGGGCGGCATCTGGTGCGGCTCCTGACGACCGAGCCCGTGCCCAGGCTCTCGCCGGCCGCCGACAAGATGGAGCGTACCGTACGGACCGGAGGCCTCTTGGCCGCGGCCCATCCCGCCTGGAGCGGCAACCTCGGCACCGGGCGGTGGTCGGTCGAGGCCCTCTGCGATCCCCGCCTCTCGCTGGTCGAGATCGTCAACCACCACGCCCCCACCTCGGCCAACCTGGCGCTCTGGGACCAGGCCCTCTCGCTGAGGGGGCCCGACTCGCCGCTCTGGGCCACCGCGGTGGACGACAGCCACCGGCCTGAGCAGATCGGTCGTGGCTGGGTCTGGGTGCGGGTAGGACAACCCCTTCGCCGGTTCGCGTCGCCCGAGGAGGTGGCCCGAGCCCTGCGGGCCTCACTGTCGAGGGGCGCCTTCTACGCCAGCACCGGTGCGAAGGTGCAGTTCTCAGCGACCGTCGACGGGAGCAGGCCGGTCGTCCGGGTCCTGGTCGACCGGGATGGCGGTGACGGCCCGCCGGTCGTGCGATTCGTCGGGGCGGGTGGCCGTGCGCTCGCCGAGACGAGAGGTTGGGAGGCCCTCTACCCCGTGCAAGGTGACGAGGGCTACGTGCGGGTCGAGGTGGAGCAGCACGACCAGTGCTGTGCCTGGTCTCAGCCGTTTTGGGTGGTCACCGCCGGCGCGCCTCGGTCATAGCCGGTGATAGCCGCCACGGCGGCGTCGAGCCGGCGGGAGGCCGTCTCCAGCTGCGTCAGGCCCGTCGCGACCGTGCCGTGGCGCCAAGCGTCCGGCCTGACCTCCGCGCGAGGCGCCCCCTGCCCTGAAGCACATCAGACGAGGGGAATCCGCGCAGGGGCCGTCGCCGGCCGCTCCCGCAGCAGGGCCTCCACCTCGGCGAGCCGCGGGAGCGAGGGCTGCGCGCCCGGCCGGGTCGTCGAGAGCCCGGCGGCAGCGTTGGCCACGAGGCAGGCGTCGAGCAGGGGCCGCCCCGCGGCCAGCGCGGCGGCCAGGGCCCCACAGAAGGCGTCGCCTGCGGCCGTGGTGTCGACCGCCTGCACGGGCACGGCCGGCAGGTGGTACGCCTCACGGGCACCCCGCTCGGCCATCACCGCCCCCTGCTCGGCCATCTTGACGATGGCGACCTCGACCCCGCGGTCCAGCAGGGCACGGCACGCCCGGACCCCGTCGTCCACCGTCTCCACGGCGAATCCGACCAGCGCCTCGGCCTCCAGCTGATTGGGCGCCACCGCCCAGACCCGCCCCAGCCAGGCGGCGGCCCTGGGGTGGATGGGCGCGGGGTCCAGCACCACGGGCACCTCGCTCGCCCCCGCCACGTCGAGCAGCGCCTCCACGGTCTCGGGCGGGATCTCGATCTGCACCAGCACGACGGCGGCCTGGCGAAAGAGTCCCCTGGCCGCCTCGATGTCCGTCGGCGCCAGCCGGCCGTTGGCGCCGGCCGCGATGGCGATGGCGTTGGCGCCCGCGTCGTCCACCCAGATGGAGGCGACCCCCGTCTCCACACCCGGCGTCACCTGCACCCACGTGACGTCGATGCCCTCGGACGTCAGGACGTCACGCAGCGCCGCCCCCAACGGGTCGTCGCCCACGCGCCCCACCATGGCCACCGTCGCGCCCATGCGGGCGGCCGCCACGGCCTGGTTGGCCCCCTTGCCGCCGGGAAAGCGGGCGAAGCCGTGGGCGGCCACCGTCTCGCCCGGCTTGGGCATCCGTGGGGTGCGCACCACCAGGTCCATGTTGAGGCTACCGACGACGACGACGCTGCCGGGACGGATGCTACGTGCCATGTGTTCGCCTCCCGGCGGGGAGTTCGCCCGGGATGCGGCCAGGCCCTCGGTCAGGCGCTCCGCCGCACCTCGCTCTCGACGGCCACGGGATTTCGCAGGCACCACGTGGCCGGGCAGCGCTCCTCGGCCAGCACCCGCAGGCGCTCCAGGGTGGCGTCATCGGCGTCGGTATCGGCCAGCACCGTCCATCGGAAGGACTCCACCACCGGGGCGTCACCCACCCCCAGGAACCGCTGCAGGTTGAGCCGCGCCTGCAGCCTCACGCGCAGCGAGCGCAGGGCCACCCCTTCCTGGGCTGCGACCAGTGCGTAGGTCGAGAGGAAGCAGGCCGTGGATGCGTACAGGCAGTACTGGATGGCGCTGGGCGCCGTGCCCCACCCCCCGAAGGCCGGCGGGAAGTCGGCCACCACCTCGACCGGCCCGCCGGGGGTGGTCAGCACGCTCCCGTACTGAGGGCCTCCCTCCTGGAACCGCCAGGCGCCCTCCAGCTCCACCTGCAGCACCCCCGCCGCGGGATCCGCCTGTACCCGGCGGGCACTCTCCTCCAGCCGATCCAGCCGCACGTTGCCGAAGACCCGCTCCTGCGCCATGAGGCTCTCCTCCTCGGGGCCCGCTCCGCGTCGCACCGGGGCCCGTTATAGCCTTGTCGCCACGGGGGCGACAAGGGAAACATTGGACGAACGAGCGTGATACCCTACCACCCAGGGTATCGGACTCTGTCGACCTTCGCCCATCTCCCGACCGGCAGGCGGCCCGACGACCGGCGGCGAAGCAACGCACCCGCCTCGGGCCATGATGGACATCGGGAGGAGGCGCGCAGGCCATGAAAGCCTACACCGAGTACCTCACCTTCAATACCCGCAAGAAGCGCGAGTACATCAACATCACCGACAGGGTACAGGAGGCCGTGCGCAAGAGCGGGATCCAGGAGGGCATGGTGCTGGTCTCAGCCATGCACATCACGGCGGGGGTATGGGTCAACGACGCCGAGGAGGGGCTGCTCCAGGACATCGACGAGTGGCTCGAGCGCCTGGCCCCCTTCCGGCCCGACTACCGCCACCATCGCACCGGCGAGACCAACGGCGACGCCCACCTCAAGAGCCTGCTGGTGCATCACCAGGTGATCGTCCCCGTCACCGGCGGCCGGCTCGACACCGGCCCGTGGCAGCAGATCTACTACGCCGAGTTCGACGGTCAGCGGCCCAAGCGCGTGGTCATCAAGGTGATGGGCGAGTAGTCGCCCGGGCTTCGCGCCTCGCCAGCCCCTCCTGGAAGTCGTAGACCATCCGGGAGATGCGGGCGATGTCGGCGAAGCCCGTCTCGATGTCGGGGACGCCCTCCGACATGACGGCGAGGATGTAGGGGCGGCTGGCGAAGACGACCCCCACGTCGTCGGCCACGCCGGAGATGTCGCCCTCCTTGTGGGCGACACGCACGTCGGGGGGCAGCTCCCCCGGCAGGCCGAAGTGCCAGATGGTGTGGGCCAGGTCGTCCAGCAGCCGTTGCCCCAGCTCGGGGTGGCGCTCGGCGAAGTCCAGGACCGCCTCCATGTAGATGCCCATGTCTCGGGCGGTGCTGATGTTTTGCCCGTCGGGGTAGACGGTCCTGCCTCCCAGGCTCCGCATGAAGGCGGCGATGTTGTCCTTGCCCAGGTGGCGGGTCAGCATCCGCCACGCGACGTTGTCGCTGATGGTGATGAGCAGGTTGGTCAACACCCTCAGCGAGTACGTCTCGCCGTCGATCCCGTCGCGCTGGAGCACCCCGGCGCCACCCGCCAGGTCGAGATCGCGCTGGTACCGCACGCGATCGCTCCACCGCAGGCGGCCCTGAGCTACCAGCTCGTTGACGTAGAGTGCGATGGGCACCTTGACGGTGCTGGCGGCCGGGATGGGTAGCTCCTCGTTGATCCCCCAGGTCTGCTGCGACGTCAGATCCTTGAAGTAGATGCCGATGCGCTGCGGACGGCTCTCGACGAACGCCTGTACCTGCTGGCGCAGGGGCTCGTAGTCGACCCTCGTCGCCCGAGCCGGCGGCCCAGCCCGACTCACGGTCAGCGCCGCCAGCGCCAGCGCCCCGATGACCAGAGCCAGCCGCCACCACTGCCCCGTCGGGTTCACCGGTGTCCCTCCCGCCTCCTACTACCGTAGTGGCTCGCACTCCCGCACTAGGGTGGGCATAGCGTGGAGCGCGCTTGTGCCAGCAACAGATTGTCAGCTCAGACGGGAGGCGTATGCGCGTTGATCGAGGCGGTGGGGTCGGTCGTGCACGCCCACCGGCGGGCCGCGCTCTCCTCGCAACAGGTCGCCCGCCAGGTCCGGACACCCTTGCTGGAGGCCATCCAGACATACCGCCGGGAGGGCGTGATACGGTTCCACATGCCCGGGCACCGGGGAGGCGCCGGCGCCGATCCACGCATCGGCCAGGCCCTGGGACGAGATGCCTTCGCCCTCGACGTGACCGGGGTCCTGGGGCTCGACGACCTCCACCAGCCCCACGGCGCCATCGACGAGGCCCAGCGCCTGGCGGCCGAGGCCTTCGGGGCCGACCGCTCCTTCTTCCTGGTCAACGGCACCAGCGTGGGCGTCCAGGCCATGATCCTCGCCGCATGCCAGCCCGGCGACAAGCTCGTCGTGGCCCGCAACGTCCACAAGTCCATCGTCAGCGGCCTCATCCTGAGCGGGGTGCTCCCGGTCTACGTCGCCCCCGAAGTCGACGAGCACTTCGGCATCGCCCTGGGCGTGACGCCGGAGGCGGTCCGGGAGGCCCTCGACCGGCATCCCGACGCCCGCGCCGTCCTGCTGGTCAGCCCCACCTACCACGGCATCACCAGCGACCTGACGGAGATCGCCCGCATCGTCCACGAGCGGGGCAAGCCGCTGCTGGTCGACGAGGCCCACGGCCCTCACTTCGCCTTCCACGACGAGCTGCCGCTGCCCGCGCTCGCATGCGGTGCCGACGCCTGCGCCCAGGGCATCCACAAGATGCTGAGCGGGCTGACCCAGGCCTCCATCCTGCACGTCCGGGGAGACCGCCTCGACGTCGGGCGGCTGCAGGCGGTGCTCCGGCTGCTGCAGAGCACCAGCGCGTCTTACCTGCTCCTGAGCTCCATCGACGTGGCCCGCATGCAGATGGCGACGGCCGGCCCCGAGCTCCTGCAGCGGGCGCTGGAGCTGGCCGGGGAGCTGCGCCGCCTGGTGCGTGCCATCCCCGGGCTCGAGACCTTCGGCCCGGAGTGGGTGGGACGCCCGGGTGTCTTTCAGGTCGATCCGACCAAGGTGACGGTGCGGGTGGAGGGATTGGGCCTATCCGGCGCCGAGGTGGAGCGCTGGCTGCGGGAGCACGGGCCCATCCAGGTCGAGATGTCCGACCTCCTCTACGTGCTCTTCATCGTGGGCTACGGCAACGACACCGACGAGGTGCACCGCCTCGCCGACGCGCTGGCCTACCTCGCCGAGCACGCCTCGGATCACCGCCGCCCCCAGGCGCAGGCGCTGCTGGAGGCAGCCCGCCAGGTCGTCGCATGCCGGGCGTTGCCGCCCGTGGAGCTGAGCCCCCGGGAGGCCTTCTTCGCCTGCCATCGCACCGTGCCCCTGGAGCAGGCAGCCGGCTGCATCAGCGGCGAGGTCGTCACCTGCTACCCCCCCGGGGTGCCCATCCTCTGCCCGGGCGAGCGGATCACGGAGGCAGTGGTGGAGCACCTGATGGTGGTGCGGGCATCGGGACTGGCGGTCTCCGGGCCCAAGGATCCGTCGCTTCGGACGCTGGAGGTGGTCTAAGATCGCGGCTCTGGCGACCAACGGGTGGCCGAAGAACGGCCGACTGCCGCTCGGCCACACGGAGGCATGGCAGATGAAGCCGAGGGTGACCAACCTCCGGAGCCGGATCGAGTCCGGCGCCGGAGCCCCAGGTCAGAGCGTCGTCGAGTTCGAGGCCACCCAGCTCCCGCGGCACGTGGAGGTGGGCACGGCCGGCTCGAGCACGGTCGTCGTACGGCTGTGGGGGCTGCGCCTCAACATGGACCCCTTCGACCGCGCGGTGGGCGACGGGGTGGTACGGGAGCTGTCCGTGCGCCATGCCGGGCCCGATTGCGTGGAGTGCCGGCTCTCCCTCGAGTTTCCCGTCTCCGCCACGTCGCCGACGGTCGAGACCCTGGCCGGGCTGCCCGCGCTCGTGCGCATCCGGTTGAGCCGGGCGCCGCTCCATCGGGTGCTGCGTGGGCGGGTCGTCGTGGTGGATCCCGCCCACGGGGGCCCGGACCGGGGCGCCCGAGGCCCCATCAACCTCGAGGAGCGTCACGTGGTGCTCAAGGTAGCCACCCGGCTGGTCCATCACCTGACCGAGGCAGGGTGCCGGGTGCACCTGACGCGGGGGGACGACCGCCCCCTGGACGGCTCCCGTCGAGCCGCGGTGGCCCTGGCCGCCCGGGCAGAGCTCTTCGTCAGCCTGCACACGGGCCACGAGGCGGATCCGGAGTGCCGGGGCGTGCGCGTGCTGTACGCCGGGAGTGGCCGAAACGGCCCGGCCATGGCCCGGGAGCTGGCTGTACGCGTGCACCGCACTCTTTGCGAGTGGCCCGGTCTCCCGGACCGAGGTGTCCGAGAGGCCGAGGCCGCCCTGGTGCCGGAGGGGCTGCTGTCCGCCTCCTGGCCTCTCGTCTTCCTCGCCGTGGAGCTGGTCTGCCTGGCCAACCCGCTGGAGGAGGCCCTGATGCGCAACTCCGTCTTTAGGGATCGGCTGGCCCAGGCCTTGCGAAACGGCCTGGTCCGCCACCACATCCAATCGCCCGTGCGGGAGGGCGTCGCCCTTGCCTTATAAGCCGCTGGCCATCCGTACCCACGTCATCGCGCCCGGCGAGGACCTGGTGGAAGTGGTGCGCCGGTACACCGCCGACGTGGCCGACCCGGGCGACGTCGTGGCGCTGTCGGAGTCGATGGTGGCCATCGCCCAGGGGCGGGCGGTGCTGCCGCAAGACGTGCGCCCCCGGCCTCTCGCCAGGGTGCTGCGGCGCTTCGCCCACCCGGACGGGAGTCTGGCCACGCCCGCCGCCATGGAGCTGGCCATGCGGGAGGCCGGCGCATGTCGCGTGCTCCTGGCCGGCGCCGCGGCGGCCGCCGGGCGCCTCTTCGGCGTGCGAGGGCTCTTCTTCCGCGTGGCCGGGCACGGGCTGCAGTTCATCGACGACATCGGCGGCACGCTGCCGCCCTTCGACCGGTACATCGTCCTGGGTCCGCGTGATCCCGACGAGCTGGCGCGGCGCATCAAGCAAGGAGTCGGGCTCGACATCCTCATCGTCGACGTCAACGACCTGGGATGCGTGGACATCCTCGCCTACACCGGCACCGCGGATCCGGCGCCGCTGGTGGAGGCCCTGCGTCACAATCCCCAGGGCAACGACGACGAGCAGACCCCCATCGTCCTGCTCAAGCGCCTGCCAGACTCGCTCTCCCATGGCGTCACCACACCTCGGGCGGGTAGATCTCCATGAGGAAGCCCGGAGGCGGCTGGCGCCCGGCCGTGGGGCGACTCTCCACCTGCTCGCCATCCACGAACCGCTGCACAGCCCGGGCCAGCGCGTCGGCCAGACTGGCCTGGTAGCCTGGATCCACCAGCTTGCGCCGGTCGTCGGGGTTGGAGAGGAAGCCCAGCTCCACCAGCGCCGCCGGGATCTCGCTGTTGCGAAGGATGTAGTAGTTGGCGGCCAGGGCCTCCCGGTAGTTGTCGGGCTCCAGCCGCACCAGCTCCTCCTGCACCAACAGCGCCAGGCGACGTCCTTCGGCCGAGTCCGGGTGATAGAAGGTTTGCCCGCCCCACTGGCTCGAGTCGGGGAAGCTGTTGGCGTGGATGCTCAGCAGAAGCTGCGCCTCCCCCTGCCGGGCCTTGTAGAGACGAAGGTTGAGGCTGGCGCGGTTGTCGAGGAGGTTGTCGCGGTCGTCCTCCCGGGTCATGACGACCCGCGCGCCGAGCGCCTCCAGGCGGTCCCGCAGGAGCAGCGCCACGGCCAGGTTGACGTCCTTCTCCTTGACACCGGCGTGGGTCACCCCTCCGTCCGCGCCCCCGTGGCCGGGGTCGACGGCTACCACCACGCCGTGCAGGGGCGGAGGAGGCGGGGGTGGTGCCGGTGCCGGCGGACGCCCCAGCCACGGCAGCCGGTCCAGGTGGGGCAGGCCGGTGCCCCAACGGATGGCCGCGGCCACGATCCCGGCCAGCACCAGCAGCCCCAGGCCCCACAGGCTCCAATCCGCGACAGCCCATCGGCCGCCCCCGACGGCCCGGTTGAAACGGCCCATGGGCCACTGTTATGAGACCTCAGCGGGGCCCCATGCCCGACCGGATGCGATCCAGCAGACTCTTGACGATGCGCCCCGTCGCGCCCCAGATGATGTGCCCCTGCCACTCGAACACGTAGTCCTCCACCGCCCGCCCATGCCCGTCGTCGAGCGTGCGGATGCGGGGGAAGGCGGGCCGGAGCAGCCAGGCCAGCGGCACCTCCAGGACCTCGGCCACCTCGGCGGGGTTGACCACCCAGGGATAGGGGCTCTTGTGGATGACGCCCACCACCGGTGTGATGCAGAAGCCGGACCGGGTGACCGGCACCTCGTCGAGCCTGCCCAACACTTCGACGTCTCGCGGCTCGAGCCCGATCTCCTCCCGGCTCTCCCGCAGCGCCGTCTCGACGCGGTCTCGGTCGCCCGGGTCCACGGCCCCTCCCGGAAACGAGATCTGACCCTTGTGGTACTCCACCTGGTCCGTACGTCGGGTCAAGATCAGGCGCTCACCCCCGGGGCAGCAGACGATGGGCACCAGGACCGCGGCCGGACGCAAGCCCGGCCAGCCCCCCGTTGCCGGGGGCGGTCCCGCCGCCAGCGCGTCGCGGACGAGGGCGGTGTAGGGCCCCTCGCCTGTGGACGAGGATGAGCTCGCTTGCCGGAATGGCATGGCCTTCGCTCGCTCTTGATAGAGGTGCCCGCACGGGCCCGGGGGGATGTTCGACCGGCCCATCCGGCCAGCCTGCCGGCGCGAGGGCGGGTCACGCCCGGACGGCCCCAGCCCTCCCCAGCAGGAGTCATGCAGGCCGCGTCGAAGCCCGCGCCGGGTACAACCGGTTGTATTCCACGAAATGGTCATGAATCCCAGCATGGCCGACGTGGCGCGGGTTGCGGGGGTCTCAAAGTCGACGGTCTCCCGGGCGCTGGCCGGCGACGCGCGGGTCAGCCCGGCGACACGCCGGCGCGTCGAGGCTGCGGCCCGGCAGCTCGGATATACGCCGCACCGCGTGGCGCGGGCGCTGGCGCGCGGCCGCACGTGGATGGTGGCGGTAGCAGCACCTTCGTCGCCGAGGAGCTTCTCCGACCCCTTCTTCCTCGACTTCCTCGGTGCCGTCGGGGACGGCCTCACCGCCGCCGGCTACAACCTGGTCTTGACCTCCTCCGATGACGCCCGAGGCTCGGGGGGCGGCAGCCTGCGGGAGCTGGTCGTGGGGCGGATGGTGGATGCGGTGCTGGTGACGGAGGTGCAGGTGAGCGACGCCCGCCTCGACTTCCTGCAGGAGCAGGGCCTGCCGTGCGTGGCCCTGGGCTCGCCCGACCGGGCCGACATCTACGCCGTCGACGGCGACAACGTCGGCGGCGCGGCCATGGCCGTACGGCACCTGGTGGAGCTGGGCCACCGGCACATCGCCTGCATCTCCGGACCGTCGCACCTCACGGCGGCCCAGCAGCGGGTGCGGGGCTTCCTGGAGGCCATGCGGGAGGCGGGTCTCGAGGTGCCCGCGCACCGGCTCGCGGAGGGCGACTTCACCCTTTCCGGCGGGCAGATCGCGGCGCGCCGCCTGCTCGAGGCCGAGCGTGCCGCTTGCGGCGAGGTACGGTTGACGGCGCTCTTCGCCAGCAACGACCTGATGGCCATGGGAGCCGTCGCAGCCCTGCGAGAGTGCGGTTTGCAGGTGCCTGCCGACGTCTCCGTCGTGGGCTTCGACGGCATCGGCCTGGCACGGATGGTGGACCCGCCTCTCACCACCGTGGTCCAGCCCATCCGTCAACTGGGCAGCGTCGCCGTCGAGATGCTGCTCGAGCAGGTCGCGCCGGCCTCCGGGGCGTCCCACGCCAAGCCGGGGGGCCCCCGTCAGGTGGTGCTACCCTGCACGCTCGAGCCTGGAGGCTCGACCGCCCCGCGGTAGGGGCGGCGGGCTGCGACGCCCGAGAGGGCGCAGGGGGGTGAGACGGGCGAGCGACTTTCGTGACGGTTTGCGCATTTGGCGTGGACGGATGAGCGTGCCGAATCCTCGAGAGGGGGAAAGACTCATGCAGCGACGTCTGCATCGCACCGCGGGCCGCATGGCGAAGATGGTCGTCCTGGCGACCGCTGTGGCCGTCCTCTTCAGCCTCCCGGCGCTGGGTGCCGGGCGCGTCACCATGCTGGGCACGTGGGGCGGCCAGGAGCTGGAGGCCTTCTTGAAGGTGCTGGAGCCCTTCGAGCAGGAGACCGGCATCGAAGTGGAGTTCACCGGCACCCGTGACCTCGTCGCGGTGCTGACCACCCGGGTGGCGGCGGGCAACCCACCTGACGTGGCGGCCCTGCCCAACCCCGGTCAGATGGTGGAGCTGGCCGCGGAGGGCCACCTGGTGGATCTCTCCAAGGTGCTCGACATGCAGACTCTGCGGAGCCAGTACGCGCCGGTCTGGCTCGACCTCGGGAGCTATCAGGGCAAGCTCTACGCCATCTTCATCTCCGCCGACCTCAAGAGCCTGGTCTGGTACAACCCCAAGGCCTTCGCGGCCCGGGGCTATGCCGTGCCCACCACGTGGGACGAGATGATGGCGCTGTCGGACAAGATCGCCGGCACGGGCGCCACCCCGTGGGCCATCGGGCTGGAGAGCGGCGCCGCCAGCGGCTGGCCGGGCACCGACTGGATCGAGGACATCATGCTGCGCACGGCCGGCCCCGAAGTCTATGACCAATGGGTGGCCCACGAGATCTCCTGGACCCACCCGGCGGTGCGCAAGGCCTGGGAGATCTTCGGGCAGATCGCTCGCAACCCGCGCTACGTGTACGGCGGCACCACCGGCGCGCTGTCGACCAACTTCGGTGATGCGGTGAGCTTCCTGTTTACCGAGCCGCCCAGGGCGTACCTGCACCGGCAGGCCACCTTCATCCAGAGCTTCATCCTGCAGGCCAACCCCAACCTGGTCGCGGGTAAGGACTACGACTTCTTCGCGCTGCCGCCCATCGATCCCAAGTGGGGCACCCCCGCCCTCGGCGCCGCGGACATGGTCGCCATGCTGCGGGACACGCCCGAGGCCCGGGCGCTGATGCGCTACCTGGCCTCGCCCGAGGCGCAGCAGCGCTGGGTGGCCGCCCTGGGCAAGGTGTCGGCCAACCGTGCGGTACCCATGGAGGCCTATCGGGATCCTCTCACCCGCAAGGCCGCCCAGATCCTGGTGAGCGCCCAGGTCTTCCGCTTCGACGGCTCGGACCTGATGCCGGCGGCGGTGGGCTCCGGCGCCTTCTGGGAGGGCATCCTGCGCTACGTCGGTGGCGAGGACCTCGACAGCGTGCTGGAGAGCATCGAAGCCCAGGCCCAGGACGCTTACGGCCGATGACGATCTCCCCCGAGGGGGTCGGGGCTGGCACCCGGCCCCCTCGGCCGTCCCCGCGTTGGAGGTGAGGGCACGATGCGCCGCGGAGGCGCATGGGCCTGGGGCTTCACAGCCCCTGCGCTGCTGCTGATCGGCTTCTACCTGGCCTACCCCACGCTGGCCACCATCTACTTGAGCCTCTTGGACCGCCAGTCGCAGCGGTTCGTGGGGCTGCGCAACTACGTGGACCTCTTCTCGTCCAACGCCATGCTTACGGCCCTGCGCAACAACGTGCTGTGGCTGGTGCTGTTCACTACGCTGACGGTCGGGTTGGGGCTGGCTCTGGCCGTCCTGACCGACCGGGTGCGCTACGAGGCAGCGGCCAAGGCTCTCATCTTCCTGCCGATGGCCATCTCCTTCGTGGGGGCGGGCGTCATCTGGAAGTTCGTCTACGCCTATCGCCCGGCCGGTGCCCCTCAGATCGGGTTGGCCAACCAGATCATGGTCATGTTGGGCCGGGAGCCCGTGGGATGGCTCATCACCCAGCCGTGGGTCAACAACCTGGCCCTCATCGTGGTGGGCGTCTGGATCTGGACCGGGTTCGCCATGGTGGTGCTCTCCGCGGCCTACAAGGGCATCCCCAAGGAGCTCCTCGAGGCGGCCCGGGTCGACGGCGCCAACGAGTGGCAGGTCTTCTGGCGCATCAGCCTGCCCGTCATGCAGTCGACGGTGGCGGTGGTGGCCACCACCATGGTGATCAACGTGCTCAAGGTCTTCGACATCGTCTACGTCATGACCAACGGCAACTTCGGCACCGAGGTGATGGCCAACCGCATGTACAAGGAGATGTTCCAGTTCCGTCACTTCGGGCGCGCCAGCGCCATCGCCGTCATCCTCTTCATGGCCATCGTGCCGGTCATGCTGGCCAACATCCGCCGCTTCCGGCAGCAGGAGGCCACACGATGAACAACCCACCGACCCCTCGCCCCGGCATCCGGGCATCTTTCCGCGTCCGGCCGGCCCACCCGGCCGGTACGGCCACCCTAGGAGTCAGCGGACCAAACGTCGTCGTGCACATGGTGGTGGTGCTGACGGCGTTGGCCTGGTTCTTGCCGACCCTGGGGCTATTGGTCAGCTCGCTGCGTCCGGCCAGCGACGTCCTCAACTCCGGATGGTGGACGGTCTTCGCCAATCCCTTCGACCTCACCCGGTGGACGCTGGCCAACTACCAGCACGTTCTGGCGCAGCAGGGTATGGCCCGGGCCTTCTTCAACAGCTTCGCCATCGCGCTGCCCGCCACCGTGCTGCCGATCCTGGTGGCATCCTTCGCGGCCTTCGCCTTCGCCTGGCTCGACTTCCCCGGAAGGCAGGCCCTCTTCCTGACGGTGGTGGCGTTTCTCGTGGTGCCGCTGCAGATGACCTTCATCCCGGTGCTGCGCATCTACAACCAGCTGGGGCTGGCCGGCAGCCTGGTGGGCATCTGGCTTGCGCACACGGGCTACGGGTTGCCGTTTGCCGTCTACCTGATGCGCAACTTCTTCGGGTCGCTGCCAGCCGAGCTGTTCGAGTCGGCCTACATCGACGGCGCCTCGCCGCTGTCGGCCTTCTTCCGGCTCGCGTTGCCCATGTCGACGCCGGCCCTGGCGTCGCTGGGCATCTTCCAGTTCCTGTGGGTGTGGAACGACCTGCTGGTGGCCCTCATCTACCTGGGTGGAGGGTCGGCGACGGCGCCCCTCACCCTCAAGCTGAGCAGCCTGGTGGGGAGCTACGGGCAGGACTGGCACGTGCTGACGGCAGCCGCCTTCGTCTCGATGATCGTGCCGGTGGTGGTCTTCTTCGCGCTGCAGCGCTACTTCGTGCGCGGCATCCTGGCCGGCGCCGTCAAGGGTTGAGAGAGCCCAGCACCGCTTCGGCAGCTGCATCCGCCGACAGCTCGCCGCCGGCCAGGCGCTCCACGAGCTCGGCCCACCGGCCCGAGGCCATCAGCGGGGCCACGAGGCGCCGCTCGACCGCGGCCAGCAGGGCAGCGCGCAGCTCCCATTCGGCCTGGAGGCGCCGACGGCGTAACCCGGCGGGGCTGCTCGACAGATGACTGCGGTGGCGCTCGAGCGCCTCGATGAGCGTGTCCAGGCCTTGATCCTGCAAGGCTGAGACTCTCACCACCGGCACGCGCCAGCCGGGGTCGAGCGAGGGCGTGATCGCGAGGGCCGACGTCACGGCTCGGTACGTCTCCTCCGCGCCGGGCAGGTCGGCCTTGTTGATCACCATCACGTCGCCGATCTCGACGATGCCTGCCTTGAGGGCCTGGATCTCGTCGCCGGTGGCCGGGTTGAGCACCAGCACCACCGTGTCGGCGACCCCCAGCACGCCCACGTCGTTTTGGCCTGCGCCGACGGTCTCCACCAGCACCATCTCCATCCCGGCTGCCGCCATCACCCGCACCATGCGGAAGACGGCCAGCGCCAGGCCCCCCTGGTGACCCCGGCTCGCCACGCTGCGCACGAAGAGCCCCGGATCGGCGGCAGGTACCGCCATGCGCACCCGATCGCCCAGGAGCGCGCCCCCTGAGAAGGGGCTCGAGGGGTCCACCGCGAGCACCCCCACCCGGCGGCCCCGCTCGCGCAGGTGCATCGCCAGGCGACCCACCAGCGTGCTCTTGCCGGCTCCGGGCGCCCCCGTCACACCGACGACGTGCGCCCGGACCCTGCCGGTCAGCAGAGGTGCCAGGTCCGGGGAGACGCCGCGGTCTCCATCGTCCCCTTCGAAGGGGAGGCTCTCCACCAGCGTCAACGCACGGGCCAGGGCAAGACGATCGCCGGCCTGCACCCGGGCCGCCAGCGAGGGCGAGGCCGTGCCGCCGCTCTCCGGGCGACCCTCGCTCACGGCCGCCCCTCCGTGCCGGCCGAGGGCCGCCCGTCGGACGAGGACAGCGGCCGAGGCACGATGGCGCCGCGCCGCGGGGAGAGAGGCGTGGCGCCGGCATCGGGGAGGCCCGGCGGGGGCGATGTCCAGGCCGTGTGCGTGGCCAGCTGCCAGGTGGCGAGGTGCGCCGCGAGGGTCGCCCAGGGGGACGCCGACGCCCCCGGGCTCGCAGCCTGCGGCCCCACCACGGGCTCCACCTCCACCAGGTGCGGTGAGCCGTCGACCCAGACGCGCAGCCTCACGCATCCGGCCGAGGCGGGCGCTTCGCGATCCCAGACTCCGGGGCTCCAGGTCATGGGGCATCCCCTCCTGTGTCGACGTTGGGGCTCGCCGAGCCCCTGCCGGGCCACTCGCGGCGCGAGCGGGGGACCCATCTGTTCGCCTGTCGACCTCGCCCGCCCTCCGGGAGCGCGGGCACGGGCGGCGCGTCACCGTCCCGACTGGAGAGCGGAGGCGATGGCGTTGAAGGCCAGGGCCGCGGCCGCCAGGAAAGCGCCGGGTACCAGCGCCGGCCACGGCGACAGGCCGATGGCCTGCTGCGCCTCCTTGAGCAGGAGCCCCCACGACGGAGTCGGCGGCTGCAAGCCAAGGCCCAGGTAGCTGAGGCCCGCATCCGCCAGCAACGCCACGGCCGCCGAGGCGGCGCTGTGGGCCGCAAGCGGCCGCGCCATCCCTGGCAGCAGGTGCCAGCGCGCGACGTGCCACCAGCTCGCGCCCGCCGCATAGGCGGCCTCCACGTAGGGTGCCTCCCGCAAGGCCAGGGCCAGGCCCCGGCTCACCCGGAAGTACCCGGGTACCAGCCCGACGGCGATGGCCACGCCGACGGTGATGGGACTCGGCCCCATCACCACGGCCAGGAGCATGGCCACGAGCACGCCCGGCAACGCCATCAGCGCGTCGACCAGACGGGAGAGGATCTCGCCGACGGCGCCCCCCCGCCCGGCCAGGAGCCCCAGCGTCGTGCCGGCCGTGGCCGCCGTCCCCACGGCCGCCAGTGCGATGGCCAGCGAATAACGGGAGGCGACCAGCGTGCGAGCCAGGAGATCGCGCCCGAAGCGGTCGGTGCCCAGCCAGTGTCCGGCCGACGGCCCGGTCAGGCGGGCCGTCAGGTCCATCGCGTAGGGGTCGAGCCCTGGCCAGAGGGCTCCCAGCCCCATCGCCACCAGCACCATCACGCCCACCAGCGCGCCCAGCGGCGCGCGTCGGCGGCCCGTCGCACCCGGCGTGCCCCCCGGATGCATCGACGGCAGGCTCGCCATGCGGATGGGCCACGCGACGAGGCCCACGGGTATCGGAGGGAGCCGGGTTCGGCCATCGGCCACCAGGCGGCGCCCCTCAGCGGTACCGTACTCGCGGGTCAAACAAGCCATAGAGCACATCGACCATAGCTGAGGTCATGACCACCACCAACGCCGCGAAGGCGACGCCCCCCGTCACCAGCGGCAGATCGCGAAACTCGACGCCCGCCAGCAGGATGCGCCCCAGACCCGGCAGCCCGAAGACCATCTCCACCACCAGGCTGCCCGTCAGCAGGTCCGCCAGCACCACGCCCAGCGTGCTGATGACCGGATTGAGCGCGCCGGGCAAGACGTGGGCCACGACGACCCGGAGGACCCCGGCGCCCTTGGCCCGCACCGCCTGCACGAAGGGCTCCTGCAGCCCCTGGGCGACGGATGCCCGCACCATCAGCCCCAGAGCCCCTGCCGTGGGCAGCGCCAGCGCCACAACCGGCAGCACCAGACCCCGCCACGTCAGCCACCCTGCGTCGCCCACCGGGGCCACCGCCGGCAGCAGGCGCAGCCGCACCGCCACCACCCAGACCAGCACCATGGCCACCCAAAACGAGGGCATCGAGAGCCCCAGTTGCATGAGAGGCGCGATGACCCGGTCGGCGGCCTGCAACACGCGCCGACGCAGGCCCCATCCGTCGAGCCCGCTGAGGCCGATGGCCGCCACGGTGCCGGCCACCAAGGCCAGCCCCAGGGCCAGGGGCACCGCCAGCGCGACCAACAACAGGTTGACCCGGAAGTGGGTCACGATCAGCTCCGCCACCGGCAGCCCGAACCGCACCGAGGTGCCCAGCCGCCCCTGCACCGCCTCCGCCAGCCACCGCACCAGCCCTACGGGCGCCGGGACGTCGAGCCCCAGGTCGCGGCGCAACCGCTCCACCACCTCCGGGGAGGCGTCGACGCCGGCCATGGTCAGGGCGGCGTCGCCGGGCAGCGCGCGCGTCACCAGGAAGGCCACGGAGGCTGCCACCAGGGCCGACAAGACGGCCCCGGCCCCCCGCCGGGCGGCGTAGCGCCAGGGGCTCGGAACACGCTCAGCGACCGCTGGTGCGGAAGACCGTACGGAGATCATCGATGTAATGTGGGTAGATGGCCCAGCCGTGCACGTCGGCCGCCACGGCCAGGGTCAGGCTCGGATCCACCAGGAAGATGGCCGCCAGGCGCTCCGCCAGAATCCGTTGCGCCTGGGCGTAGAGTTGCCGTCGTCGCTCCACGTCGGCGGTCTGCACCGCCTCGTCGATGAGCCGGTCGTAGTCGGGATCGGCGAAGTTGACGAAGTTGCGGGCATAGCTCGAGTGGTAGCGGCTCAGCTCGGGGTGGGGGTCGAGCTTGCCGGTGAAGCCGATGATGGTGGCGTCGTACTGCTCGCCCGCGTACACCTCGGCCAGCCAGCGCGCCCAGTCGACCAGCCGGATCTCGAGACGGATGCCCACCCGCGCCAGCTGCTGCTGGATGAGCTGGGCCGTCTGCACGTGGAAGTCGTAGGCCGAGGGTACCACCAGCGTCGCCCGCACGCCGCCAGGGTAACCCGCCTCGCTCAACAGCCGGCGCGCCTCGGCCGGGTCGTGAGGATACGGATCGTCCAGGGGGACGAAGTAGGCGTTTTCGGGCGTCAGGCCGCTGTAGAGCGGCGTCGCCCGACCCTCGGAGATGACCGCGATCAGCTCCCGCCGGTCGATGGCATGAGCGACGGCTCGACGCACCGCCAGCTGGTCCCAGGGCGGGCGGGCCTGGTTGAGGGCCAGGATCTGCACCACGTTGGCGGGCCCGCTCACGACCCGCGAGGGGCGCACCCCCGGCGTCTGCAGCAAGGGGATGCGCTCTGGCGAGATGTCGACCACGTCGGCGTCGCCCGCCATGAACGCTGCGAGGGCCGCCGCCGGGTCAGGGATGAAGCGGAAGATCACCTCGTCGAGGTAGGGTCGCGGCGCATCCCAATAGTCGTCGAATCGCCGCAGGCGCACGTGGCTCTCCTGGACCCACTCCACGAACCGGAACGGTCCGGTGCCGATGGGTCGCGAGGCCAGTGACTCCGCGGCCTCCCTCGGCACGATGGATGCACTGGGATCGGCCAGCGCGGCCAGGAAGGGCGCGTACGGCTGCGAGAGGCGTACCACCACCGTGTACGGGTCGGGCGTCTCCACCGAGCGCACCGCCTGCCAGTCCGCGGCCCGCTTGTAGCGCGTGGCGGGATCGAGCAGGCGCTCGAAGGTGAAGCGGACGTCGTCGGCCGTCATCTCCCGGCCGTTGTGGAATCGCACGCCGCGCCGCAGGAAGAAGGTGTAAGTCAGCCCGTCGGGCGACACCTCGTAGCGCTCGGCCAGGCGCGGCACCAGCCGCCCATGCGGGTCGGCACCCAGCAACCCGTCGTAGAGGTTGGCCAGGATGCGATCCGTCTCGGAGGCGACCGCCCTCGCAGGGTCCAGGGAGTCGGGCCCGGCGCTCAAGACACGCACCAGCCGGCCGCCGTGGACAGGTGCCGGCGGCGACTCCTGCGAGCCACCCGCCGTCTTACCCGCCATGCCCGGCCAACCCGCGACGAGCAGGCAAGCCACCACCACCCAAAGACCCCGTCGACGGAGGGCCATCCGCGTCACCTCCTGGCCCCCGGACACCTCCACGGGATCATGCAGGACGCGCCCGGGGTGACGCAAGCAGCGTCTCACCCAAACAATACCTCAGCCCGGGAGCCGACAGCCACCCGCGGGGGTCGCGGCAGGATGGGTCGGGCCTCAGCGACCCGGCAGCCACCGAGGGCCGGGGACCCACTTGCCCAGGATGGCCGGATGACGGGCTCCGCTGGTGGCGGGGACGTTGGACGGCAGGCCCAGGAGGCTCTCGTCGCCCAGCACGGCCCAGATGGCCGCCTCTCGCGCCTGGGAGGGCATCCCGAGGTCCTCGATGGGCCGCACCTCGATCTCGGGCAGGCGGTCACGCAGCATGCGCACCAGCGTCGGGTTGCACGCGCCGCCACCGGTCAGGTAGACCTCGTGGATGCGCCAGCGCGGCAGGACGTGCTGCCGGTAGTTGAAGGCGATGGACTCTGCCGTGAAGGCCGTGACCGTCGCCACGACGTCGTCGTCGCCGAGCCCTCGGCGCCTCCCCCTCGCCAGGACGTCCAGGGCGAAGGGCACGCCGAAGACCTCGCGTCCCGTGGTCTTGGGCGGCGCACGGTGGATGTAGGGGTGCGCCATCAGTTCGGCCAGGAGCTCCGGGTCGACGCGCCCTCTCGCTGCTCGTACCCCGTCGCGGTCGTAGGTCTCGGCCCCATCGGTGATGGCGGTGACCACCGCGTCGATGAGGACGTTGCCGGGGCCGGTATCGAAGCAGAGCAGGTCCTCCCAGCCCGCGCCCGCCGGGATCACCGTGGGGTTGGCGATGCCGCCGATGTTTTGAATGATGCGGCCCCTGTCGGGGTGGCGAAAGAGCACGAAGTCGCCGAAGACGCTCAAGGGGGCGCCGGCGCCGCCGGCCGCCAGGTCGGCCGAGCGCAGATCGCACAGCACCGGTATCCCGGTCGCCTCGGCCAGACGCGCCGGCTCCATCAGCTCCAGGACGCCCCCCCGCTCCCCGGTGGCGGGGTCGGGCGGCTGGTAATAGACGACGGGGCCGTGCACGCTCAGCAGGTGCACCGCGTCGGGAGCCACCCCGGCATCCCGAAGCAGCGCCAACGCCGCCTGTGCGAATGCGTCGGCCACCTCCAGGGATGCCTGCAGCAGCGTGGCGGCCTCGAAGCGTCCCGGCGGGTACAGCTCGAAGATCCGTCGGCGAAGCTCCTCCGGATACGGGTCCGTCCGGTGCGCCACCAGCCGGGCCTGCCGATCGATCCCCCTGCCCCACGTGCGGATGAGGGCGACCGTCACGCCGTCCGACGAGGTGCCCGACATGGCGCCCAGCACCAGGCGCTCCCGGTCGGGCTCGGCGGCAATGGCTGCGACGGCTTGCGGCCACGTCGTCATCTCAGCGTTCTTCCTTCAGCTCGACGTAGAGTGTGTAGCGATCCGCGCGAAGCAGCGACTCGGTGTACTCGATCGGCTGTCCGTCGGACAGGCTCGCGTAGCGCCGGACGGCCAGAGCCGGGCTGTGGTCGGGCACGCCGAGCCGCCGGGCGTCCTCTCCCGAGACCACCACCGCCGTGTACTCCTCCCGCCCGACCGATGGGCGACGCCCCCACCGACGCTCCATGGCCTCGTAGAGCGAGCCGGTGGCAACCTGAGGATCCTCCGCCAGCTCCGCCATGTCGCCCGGCAGGTAGTGAGTCTGCAGGGCGATGGGCTCGCCGTCGGCCAGCCGGCGTCGAGTCAGCCGCAGGACCGGCACACCCGGCTCCAGGCCCAGGGCCCGGGCTACGTGACGGGAGGCGGGCACGACGGCCGCATCCAGGAGCTCGGTGGCCGGCGTGAAGCCCCGCTGGCGCATCTCCTCGTGGAAGCTGATGAGCCCCACCAGCCGCCGCGGGATGCGCCGCTGCCCCACGAAGGTGCCCTTGCCCTGGATGCGGTAGACCAGGCCTGCGTGCACCAGCTGCTGGATGGCCTGCTTGACCGTCGTGCGGCTGACCCCGAAGCGGGCGGCCAGCTCCGCCTCCGTCGGGATCCGGTCCCCCGGCTGCAGCACCCCCGACTCGATGTCGTCACGCAGCTGGTCGTGGATCCGGTGGTAGAGCGGGATGCGCCGATCCCCACCGATGAGGGCCTGGCCTCCCCGCAAGCCCGGCGCACGCACCGTCACGGCCGGCGCCCGCTGGGGCTCGGCAGGGGCCGCACGTCTGTCGACGGCTGCAGAGGTGCTCCCGTTGCTCGGCACGGCTGCGACTCCCCACCTCAGTGCTCTAGTGGTTGGACTTCCACCGACATGTTTCCTGGCCCGGAAGGAGCACACCTGGAGAGAGCGAAAGGTAGCGTTGATACATCAACATGATAATTGCCCCTGGTCTCCGCCACTCCTGCCGGAAAACGGAGGCCATGGCGAGGAAAGGGAGAGGTGCCAGCGTGGCCACTCAGCAGCCTGAGCGTCCCCTGCTGCCCATCGCCGCCTGGTACGCGGCAGGACCGTCTCGCGCTACGATGATCGAGCCCCTGGGACCCGATGGCGAGGCTGTCGTGCGCCGGGACCTGACCCATCTCAAGGAGTCGGGGCTCAACACCGTGCGCACGTGGATCGACTGGGCATCGGGGGAGCCCGAGCCGGGCCGCTACGACTTCGAGGCTCTGGATCGGGTGCTCAGGATCGCCCACGAGCTGGGCCTGAGGGTCATCCTGCAGTTTTACCTCGACTCCGCCCCCGACTGGCTGGTGGAGGCGTACCCCGACAGCCGCTACGTCTCGCAAGGCGGCCAGGCCATCGACTCGCAGGGGTCGCCGGGCTACTGCTACGACCACCCGGGCGTGCGCCAGGCGGCGGAGCGTTTCATGCAGGCGGTGGCGCGGCACGTCAAGGATCAGCCCGCCTTCCTGGCCTACGACCTTTGGAGCGAGCCGCACATCGTCCAGTGGGCCTACTTCGACTACCTGCCCCAGCCGGCTCTTTTCTGCTACTGCCACCACTCCAAGCGGCGCTTCCGGCAGTGGCTCAAGGCCCGCTACGGTGACATCGACCGGCTCAACCGGGCCTGGTACCGCCGCTTCTCCAGCTGGGAGTCCGTCGAGCCTCCCCGCTTCATCTCCCTGATGACCTACACCGACTTCATCGACTGGCAGCGGTTCATCATCGACAAGATCACCCAGGACCTGGCCTGGCGAGCCCGCACCGTCAAGGCCGTGGACCCCGTCCACCCCGTCACCAGTCACTCGGCGGTGCCCGCGGTGATGACGGTGCCGCTCCTGGAGCAGGGCGAGCCCGACGACTGGCAGGTGGCCCAGGTGGTCGACGTCTGGGGCACCTCCTTCTACCCCAAGCACGTGGGCGCCCATGAGACGGCCGACCCGGTGGTCCGAGGGGCCTACCTCGACAGCACCCGCTCGGCGACGGCCAGCCTGGGTCGCCCCTACTGGCTCGGCGAGCTCCAGGGAGGTCACGGCTACGTCGGTACCTTCGCCGAGCCGGCCTCGGCGGACGACATCCGGGCATGGACCTGGGGCCCCGTCGCCCACGGCGCCAAGGGCTTGTGCTTCTACGCCTGGCGGCCCATGAGCCGGGGCTACGAGTCGGCCGGCTTCGGCCTGACGCACCCCGACGGCTCCCCCACCGAGCGCTCCCGGGCGGCGGGCGAGGTGGCGCGGGTGGTGGACCGCCACGCCGACCTCTTCGTCTCGGCCCAGGTGCCCCAGTCGGACGTCGCCATCGTGTGGAACAACGACGCCAACATCCTCTGGGGCTGCCTGCGGGAGAAGTCGCCGTACGTCCCCTCCCGCTCCCTCCTGGGCATCTACCGGGCGCTCTTCGAGCACCACATCCCCGTCGACTTCATCCACCCGGACCAGCTCGCGTCCGGGCGACCGGCGCCGGTGGCGGACGCACCCGAGCTGCTGGCTCCCGGCAGCGTCGCCGGCGTGGCGCCGGGGCCTCGCCCTCTCGAGGTCGACCGCTACAAGGTGGTCTACATGCCCTTCTCCATCATGGTGCGCCGTGACGTGGCCCGAGGGCTGGCCGCCTACGTGCAGGCGGGCGGCACCGTGGTGGCCGAGGCGCGCACCGGGTGGAACGACGACGAAGGCAAGGTGGACGGCAGCGTGCCCGGCTCGGGGCTCCGGGAGCTGTTCGGTGCTCAGGAGGCCTGGGCGCGGGGTCGACGGGACAGCGACCCCGTCGAAATCGAGGTGGCCCGCGACCCGGTGCTGGCCTTCGAGGGCGGGCGCATCAAGGCCGCCCACTACGAGCAGGCGCTGGAGCCCCTGGGGGCACGGGTCATCGGCCGTTTCGCCAGCGGCGAGCCGGCCATCACCGTGCATGAGACGGGCCGCGGCAAGGCCGTGCTGGTAGGCAGCTGGGTCGGCCTCGGCTATCACGTCCACCGCGACCCCGCGGCCGGGCGCTTCATCGCCGGCTTCGCCCTGGCAGCGGGCGCCCGCCGGCCCGTCGAGGTCGAGGGCCTGCCCGGCACTGCGGTGGAGGCTCGTCTGATGGTCGGCGAGACCCGCCAGGAGGGCCCCTACCTCCTCGTCTTCCTCTTCAACCACACGCCGGAGCCCGTGGCTCCTCGGGTCCGCATCGCGGTGCCGTGGTCGACCCGCCGGGTGGCCGTGGCAGAGCTGACCGGTGACGCCCGCCGCGAGGCCGCCGTGCAGGCGGACGGGAGCGTGACCCTCGAGCGAGCCCTGGCGGGCCGCGAGATCGTCGTGATGAAGGTGACGCCCGCTTGAGCGCCGTGCGACGGGTAGCGGCCGTCGACATCGGCGGCACGCAGCTGCGCGCCGCCCTCGTGGACGAGGAGGCTCGCATCCACCGGCGAGTCGCCCGACTGGTGGCCTCGCCGCAGGACGGCGAGGCCCTCACCGGCCAGGTGGTGACGCTGCTGCAGGAGCTGATGGCGGGGCAGCCTCAGCCGGTGGCTGTGGGGGTCAGCCTGCCGGCCGTCATCGACCGACGGGCCGGCCGCGTCGAGTGGGCGCCCAACCTGCCGGGCTGGGACGGGGTAGAGCTGGGACCGAGGTTGTCCGAGGCGCTGGCCATGCCGGTCGTGCTCGAGTACGACGGGCACGCGGCCGTGCTCGGCGAGCACTGGGCCGGGGCGGGCCGTGGGGTCGCCGACCTGGTCTTCGTCATCGTCGGCACGGGCGTGGGCGGAGGGATCATCGCCGACGGGCGGCTCGTGCGAGGGGCCTCCAACCTGGCCGGCGCGGGGGGCTGGATGGGCGTGCCCGGGGC
>DATCKA010000100.1:0-3289 GCA_036562495.1 Limnochordales bacterium | reverse complement strand
GGCGGTCCGGCCCCACCCAGCGCACCATCATGGCTCGTCCCTCCATGCCTCCAGCCGAAAGGTGTGGCCGATGTACTGCGGCTGGCCCGCCTCATCGGGCGGGAGCACCACCACGGGCTCGCCCTCGGTGATCAGGGAGCCATACACCGCGCCGTTCAGCCCCTCGTTGGCGCGGAAGGCGTCGACGATGGCCCGGACCAGGGCCTTCATCCGCGCCCAGTACTGCTCCAGCGTCTTGCCCTCGGCCGGCCAGTAGCAGGCGATGTCCCAGCGGTAGGTCGCCCGGACCTGGCGGGCCGTCTGCGGCGACTGCTGGAACCCCGCATAGACCACCGTCGCCGCCGGCAGCGCCCGCCCGATCTCCCGGGCGGGGTAGTCGTACACCCGCTGGATGCCGGTCACGCCCTGCAAGATGGCGACGATCTGCTGCTCGATGTCCACCATCAGCGGGACACCAGCCTCATGGCGATCCGCCGGGCCACGGCGCCCACGATCCGCGGGGCCCGGTTCCTGACGTCATCGAGCGCCGCCTTCAGGTAGCCGCGCCCCGAAAGCCCCCGCCGGCGGATGGCCCGGCGGACCAGGAACGCAATCGCCTCGGCCTTGCGCCGGGCCGACTCGCCCCGCGCCGCCCGGCCGGACGGGGCGACCAGGCCCATCTTCGCCCGGTTGCGCCACACCCAGTTGTAGATGGGCTGGTGGGGCGGCCAGTGGGGGCGGGCACCCTCTTCCATGGGCGCGGCGTGGCGGCGGGTCGACCCGATCCAGGCCCGGAGCGGCTTCTTCTCCAGCTCGATGCTCGACCGCAGAAGGCCCGTGTCCACCGGCACTTCCCGCTTGGCCTTGCGCTGGGCGGCCATGCCGAGGGCCCATATGGCCTCGGTCAGTTCCTCCCGCACGATGGACGGGCTCTGCGCCAGCCGCCGCTCCAGGTCTCGCGGCGACAGCTGGATGGCCACTCGGATCTTCATGCCACGTGCACCTGCAGGTAAGGCCGCAGCAGCTCCATGACTTCCTCGGGCGGCGTGCCGCTGCGCTGGATCGCCGACTCCGTCACCTGGCCCGTGATGTTGTCCGGCTGCGAGTGGTACAGCTCATAGGTCCAGCGCAGCACGGCGCCGCGGATCTCCGGCGGCACGTCGGCCACCGTGGCCGCCCGGCCGGCGGTGTACGTCACTTCGACCGACTGCAGGCCGGCGGCCCACTGGATCTCGTAGCCGCCCGCTACCCGGACCAGGACGCCCTCGGGGCCGTACAGCACGAAGTCGGCGGGCGTGAGGTCCACGCCCGCCTCCTTCACGCTCTTGACCTCGACGACCGGCCGCCGGCGCAAAAACAGGCGGCTCGTGCCGCCGTCGTGCCGCTCCGTAACCGTGACCTGCAGGACCGGGCCGCAGCGGCGCTCGATCCAGCCGGACACCGCCTCCGCCAGCGCCGCCAGCAGGGCCTTTTCCTCATCGGACACGTCCTCGGGCGGCCGCTTGAATACGTAGCTCTGCAGCTGGTTCGGGTCCACCAGCAGGGCCACGGCCCATCACCCGCGGCCCTGGCGGCCGCGGCCCGACTTCGACTCCTTGTCCTCTTCCGGCTTCGCCTGCTGCTTTTCGGCCGGCCCCGCCGCCGGCGGCTCCGCCGGGGGCTCGTCGGCCGGCGGCTCCTGCGGCTGCTCGGCCTCCGGCCCAGCCGGGGCCGGGGTGACGATCTCCGCCACCCCGGCCCGCGCCCAGGCCCGGGCCACGGCCTCGGGCACGTCCAGCTCTTCGCCGACGGCCCGGATGCGGTCACCGTGGTAGACGCGCCCCGGCTTGACGATGCGGACCTTCATCACGGCCGAACCCCCACAACCTTGACGAACCACTGAGGCCGCCGCACCAGGCAGTCGACCTCCTGGATCGCCCGCACCACCGTCAGGTCACGGCTGAAGGCGCTGACGAGCTGGCCGCCGGACACGAAGGCCGCCTCGCGGCTGGCCACCATCTCCAGGCCGAGCCACTCGGCCACGACGAACTCGCGCCAGTCGCCGGCCAGGATGTAAGAGCAGTCGTTGCTCGTGCCCACCGTCAGGTTGATGGGGATGGCCGTGGTCTCGTAGTAGGGCAGCCCCAGCAGGGACGGCGGCTCGGAGGCCGACACGGGCGGCTGGAGGATGTACTGGCCGTTGTTGTCCTTGATCTTCCGCAAGGTGTGCTTCGTGCGCGGGTGGATTACCCACGCCGTCACCTGGCCGTCGTTCTTCTCGACCTCGTACAGCGCATCGTACAGCGTGTCGATGCTGGGCTTACCACCGTCGGCCCCCAGGCTGACCTCGTTCACGCCGGGCGTGTTCAGCACCCCGCGCAGGTTCTGGCCGTTGCCGTCGCCGTCGAGCATCTGCCGGTCCAAGAAGCCGGCCAGGGCGCGGGAGATGTCCGTGCGAACGATCTGCTCGACGGCCGGGTCGGCCCGCCGGATCAGGTCGTTGGAGATGGGGACCAGCGCGGCCGCCTTGTGCGGGGTCATCGAGACCTGGTCAAAGCTCAGGCTCGACGCCTGCACGTCGGAGGCCTCGGCCACCCAGTACGCCTGGGCGCCGCCGGTCTGCTTGTTGATCAGGAATGGCTTGACCTCGGGGGTTACCCGGGTGACGCCCAGGCGGTTGATCACCGTGGCCGAGCGAATCAGCTCCACCACGCCGGCCGCGTGCTCAGGCGGCACGAGATAGCCGCCGGCGCTGTTGCTGCTCTCCAGCAAGGTCTTCTTCTCCAGCTCGGCGTCGGTCCAGTCGCCGAACACCATGCCCCGGAGGGCCTTGGCGAAGCTGAACTCGGTGTCGGCGGTCTGCGTGGCGCCGGCGATGCGCTTGCGCTGGTGGATGGTTTCCAGGTCGGTCAGGCGCTTCTCGATGCGCTCCAGCATCTGCTTGGTCTCGTTCAGTTCCTCGCCGTACTTCTTCAGCTCGGCCTCACGGCGCTCGTTGACCGCCTTAAAGTCCTCCCAGGTCTTGCGGATTTCCTCGAACGCCTGCTTCAGCTCCATGTCCAGCGCCATTTCCCCTCACCCCGTCGTGACAATGTGCTGGTCACGGTAGGCCTTCATCTCCGCGAGCAGCGACTGCACGGCGTGCGCGTCGATGCCCAGGTCGGCGCCTCCCCGGGGCGGCGGATTGCCCTTGGCGGGCGCATCCCCGTTCCCGGCGAGTGCCTTCAGGACTTCCTCGCGGTCGCCGTCGTCCAGCAGGTCCATGGCGGCCGCGATGATTTGCTTGATCAGGGCCACGTCGCGCTCGGAGTGGCGGCGGCCGGCCTTGGCC
>DATCKA010000091.1:0-4904 GCA_036562495.1 Limnochordales bacterium | reverse complement strand
GCCCCGCCCTGGCCTACTGACCCCCGTACAGCACCTCGTCGTAGCGCTGGAGCATGCGGCTGACCGAGAAGCGCTCCACCACCGAGGCGATGCTCTCCCGCATCATCCGCACCCATCGGGACCGATCGCCCTCGTAGGTGGGCAGCACCTCGCCGATCAGCGTCTCGTACAGCGACCGGGCGTCGTGGACGTCCGCGTCGGGGCCCTCGTAGCCGCCGCCGATCTGCCAGCCGTTCTCGCCGTGCCGGCACGCTTCGGGCCACCAGCCGTCCAGCACGCTCAAGTTGAGCACCCCGTTGATGGCCGCCTTCATCCCCGACGTCCCCGACGCCTCCAGGGGCCGCCGCGGGTTGTTGAGCCACACGTCGGCCCCCCGGGTCACCATCCGGGCGATGGCCATGTCGTAGTCGGGCAAGAAGACCACCGACCGGGGGTAGCGCCGCTGCATGGCGATGAGCGACTCGACGATCTCGTGGCCCCGATCGTCCAGGGGATGGGCCTTGCCGGAGAAGATGATCTGCACCCGCCCCGACTCCAGGAGCGGCCCGATCACGTCAGGGTCCCGAAAGATGAGATCGGCCCGCTTGTAGGGCGCCGCACGGCGGGTGAAGCCGATGAGGAGCCGGTCGAGGGCCAATCGCACCCCCGTCCGCCGCTCCACGAAGTCGATGAGCTCCTGCTTGAGGGTCTGGTGTACGGCCCACAGGTCTCCACCCGACGCGTAGGCCGCCGCCATCCTGGGATCCTGCCAGGTGGGCACGTGCACCCCGTTGGTGATGCCCTGGATCGGCGGGGCGTTGGTCACGTCGGCCCACATCCGCCGGGCCGTCCGCGCGTGGAGCTCGGAGACGCCGTTGGCAGCCCGAGCGAGGCGCAACGCGGCCACCGTCATCTGGAACGGATCGCCGCCTATCCGGATCATCTGGCGCCGGTTGAGCCCGCAAAAAGCTCCCATGTACTCCAGCAGCTCCAGGGGGTGCTCCTCGTTGCCCTCCTTGACCGGCGTGTGCGTGGTGAAGACGATGCGCCGCCGGGCCGCCTGCCAGGCCTGTTCGAAGGGCAGGCCCCGCTCCATGCCCTGCCGGATCAGCTCGAGGCCGGCCAGCACCGCGTGGCCCTCGTTGAAGTGGAAGATCTCCGGCTCCAGGCCCAGCGCCTGCAGCGCCCGCACGCCGCCGATGCCCAGCACCATCTCCTGGGCGACTCGCTCCTCGCCGAACCACCCGTACAGCTGCCCCGTGATCCACCGGTCGGCGTTGTCGGGCAGGTTGGTGTCCAGCAGGAAGAGCGGGGCGTGGCGAGCTCCCTCGGGGCGGCTCTCTCCGTCCAGCCGCCACACCTTGATCCGCACCGGGCGCCGCCGGATCTCCACCGTCACCTCGACGCCCGTATCCTCGAGTTGGCGGCGGATCTCGTCGTAGCGGGGGTAGGCGTCGATGACGCGGCCGTCCTCGACGATCTGACGCACGTAGCCCTGGCGCCAGAGGATGCCGACCCCCACCATGGGGAAGCGGAGATCGTAGGCCGCCTTGAGGATGTCCCCGGCCAGGATGCCGAGCCCGCCGGCATACAGCGGCAAGGAGGCATCCAGGCCCCACTCCATGCACAGATAAGCCACCCGAGGACGCTTCTCCAACGCCTTCACCTCTCTCGTCGCCCGCCCCCGCTCCCGGCTGCCAGTGCCCGACGCGGCGCCGTGGAACCTCAGAAGTGAGACCAGCCGCGCACCCCCAGCGCCACCTCGCGCCCGTCAGGCAGCACCAGCCACCGGCCTCGCTCGGCGGGCAGGATCTCCCCGATCACCGAGACCGGCGTCCCCGAGGCCCGGCCCACCGCCGCGACCAGCGCGTCGACCGCTTCGGGGCGGGCGGTGAAGAGCAGTTCGTAGTCTTCGCCGCCCCCCAGGGCCCATTCGAGGGGATCTCGGCCCGCGGCCCGCGCGATGCGGCGCGTCGCCTCGTCGACGGGCACCGACGCGGCCCACACCCGCACGCCCACCCCGCTGGCATCGCACAGATGCCCCAGGTCTTGCGCCAGGCCGTCGCTCACGTCCAGCATGGCGGTGGCGCCGCCGGTCCCGACGATGGCGCGGGCCTCCACGAGGCGGGGCGTCGGCGTCAGGTGCGCCTCGAGCACCCGGGCGCGGTCATCCTCGGCCGCCTCCAGGTCTGGCTGCGACAGCACCGCCAGCCCCGCCGCCGACGCTCCCAGGCGCCCCGTCACCAGCACCCGGTCGCCGGGTCGAGCGCCGCTGCGCCGCAGCACCGAGTCCCCGGCCTCGCCCAGCAGCGTGAGGTCGATGAAGAGCACCGGCGACCGGCTGACGTTGCCGCCGACCACGTCGGCTCCGAAGCGCGCCGCCTCCTCCGCCAGCCCGTCGTAGAGGCGCTCGACGAAGGCCACCGGCGTCTCGGGCGGCAGCCCCAGGGATACCAGGAAGTGCGTCGGCCTGCCGCCCATGGCGGCGATGTCGCTGAGGTTGACCGCCGCGCAACGCCGTCCGAGGGCGAAGGGGTCGACACGGTCCGGCAGGAAGTGGACCCCCGCCACCTGCACGTCGCAGGTGGCCAGCAGGTGGCGGCCCTGCTCCAGCCGCAGGACCGCCACGTCGTCGCCGATCCCCACCACGACGTCGTCGTTGGGGCGTCTCAGGCGTCTGGCCAGGCGCTCGATGAGGCCAAACTCACCGACCGCCGACACCGGCTCGGATCTCACCGGCTCAGATCTCACCGGCCACCACCTCGATGCGGGCGCCTTGCTCCAGGTCCTCGGGCCCGAGCCGGTGCAGGGCGTCCAGCAGGGCCACCTTGAAGCTGCCCGGTCCCCGCGCCTGTTGCGCGGCCCACTCGGCCGCCAGCCCGAAGCAGGCCAGCGCCCCCGCCGCCGCCATCACCCCGTCGGGCTCCACGGCGGCGAAGGCGGCCACCATGGTGGTGCTCATGCAGCCCGTGCCCGTCAGGGTCGTGAGATAGGGGTGACCGTTGTCGACGCCCAGCACCCGGCTGCCGTCGGTCACGATGTCGCGCTTGCCGGTGATGGCGACGACCGTCCCCCAGGCTCGGGCCGCCTGACGGGCCAGGCTCACGGGATCGTCCACCCCTCCCAGACTTTCCACGCCCTTGACGATCCCCCCTGTCCCGTAGAGGGCTCCGATCTCGCCGGCGTTGCCCCGCACCACCCGCACCCGCAGCTCCGAGAGCAGCCTGCGCGCACTCTGGGTGCGCAGCGTGGTGGCTCCGGCGCCCACGGGATCCAGGATCACCGGGATGCCGGAGGCGTTGGCGCGCCGCCCCGCCTCCAGCATGGCCTCCACCCAGTCAGGGGTCAGCGTCCCGATGTTGAGGACCAGCGCCCCGGCCATGGCCACCATCTCGGCGACCTCCTCCCGGGCGTGGGCCATGACCGGCAGCGCCCCCACCTGGAGGGTCACGTTGGCCGTATCGTTCATCACCACGAAGTTGGTGATGTGGTGGACCAGCGGCCGCTGGGCTCGGATGGCGGCCAGCGCCTGGGCGGCCCGACGGCGCGCCTCCAGGCTCGTCGTCATGGGCGGCTCCCCCTTCCCTCTCCATGGGCCCTGACCTGGTCGACGATGCGGCGGAGCTGCCGGGTGGCGGCCTCCGGGTCGTCGGCCGCCATCACCGCCGAGACCACCGCGATGCCGGCCGCTCCCCGGGCCAGCACGTCGGCCGCGTTGCCGGCGTGGATGCCGCCGATGGCCACCACCGGGATGCTCACGGCCCTGGCCAGCCGCTCCAGGCCATCGAGGCCCAGGGGCTCCCGGTGGTCGGGCTTGGTGGACGTCGGGAAAACCGCCGTGCAGCCCAGGTAGTCGGCACCGTCCCGCTGGGCTCGGCGAGCCTCCTCCTCGGTGCCCGCCGTCACTCCCAGGATGCGCTCGGGCCCGATGAGCTGCCGGGCCAGGCGCGCCGGCATGTCGTCCTGCCCCACGTGCACCCCGTCGGCGTCGACCGCCAGCGCCACGTCGATGCGGTCGTTGACGATGAGCGAGACGCCGGCCTCCTGCGTCATGCCGCGCAGGGCCTGGGCCAACTCGACGAACTCTCGGGTCGTGGCCTTCTTCTCCCGAAGCTGGATGGCGGTCGCGCCGCCCGCGATGGCGGCCGCCACCACGCTCTCCAGGGAGCGGCCCCGGGCCAGCTCTCGGTCCGTCACCACGTAGACCGACAGGTCCAGGCTCCTTCGGCTCACGCTCTCCCCCTCCCCCATGGGCGAGCGGGTCGGGTGGCGGCATGCCCTTGCACGAAAGACGACCGGGCCGCCCGTCCGGGCGGCCCGGTGCTGCTGCGTGATGCTGCGAAGTCCCCACGCCGGCATTACCCGGATCGGGTGCCTCGGGTCGAGGGCGGTACGACGGCCCTCCTCTCAGCCGGGCTCTCCCCAGCTCCCCGCTCGATGTCGCACCCCGCTTTCGACAGGATGGCTGCACTCTCCTACCTCAGGAAGGGTCCGCCAGGAAATGGCGACGCCGGCCACGAACAGTTGCGAGTCGCAGCGGGTATGTCACCTCGGAAGCGGTCTTGTAAGGATTCGAATCGTGCGGAACAGGTTACCGGCAGTGACGGCATCACCCAGGTCTTGCACGCGAGGCGAGATGCGGGGTGAGGTGAGTGTCAGGGAGTCCTGGTACGGGTACGAATCAGACGTGGAGCGAAGCCGTGCCGGCCCTGGTCCACGAGGTGCGCAACTACCTGAGCCTGGCGCGTGCCCAGGCGCAGCTCATCGCGATGGGGTTGAGCGCAGATCCGCGCCAGGATGCCGCGAGGATCCTGACCACCATCGACCGCCTCGACAGCACGCTCCAACGATTCAAACGACTGCACTGGCCGTTCCCCCTCGAGCCCCGGCCGTGTCAGCCATCGGCCCTGCTTCAGGAGGTCAGC
>DATCKA010000081.1:0-5681 GCA_036562495.1 Limnochordales bacterium | reverse complement strand
GGTACGGTGCCCTTGGACTCTCGCTCCGCAACTGGGGCGTGGGCCTGCTGTACCTCAACTCGTCAGGCATCCCCGGCAGCGACGAGGCAGGCGCTATCCTGCCGGACTTCGCGTACACCAACCTGGCAGGCCTGGTCGGGGTGGCCGCTGATGTAGGACCGTTCGCTCTGGGCGTGCGAGGCAAGTATCTGTCGGTGCGCACGGCGGCCCCGCCCGAAGGGGGCGAGCTGGATCGGGCCAGTGGTTCGGGGCTGGCACTGGATGCCGGTGCGCTGGTGCAGCTGGGGCCGGCGAAGCTGGGACTCGTAGTGGAGAATGCGCTCGCCACGCCCATCCGCTACAGCACGGGCTCCGTCGAGGCGTGGGAGAGGCGGCTGGTGGCGGGGACGAGCGTGCGTCTGGGGGCGGTGCTGCTGGCGGCCGACGTCGAGCGCGTCGGCAGCGGCGCGCCGTACTACCACGCGGGCGCGGAACTGGCGATGGGGGTGCTGGCGCTGCGGGGAGGTGTCACGGCTCCGCTGGGCGGCAAGGCCGAAGAGGCCGAGCGGTCGCGAGAGCTGACTGCCGGGCTCGGCTTGCGCCTGGGCTTGTTGCAGGTGGACTACGCGTACCTGATGCCGGCGACCCTGCCCGACTCGCACCGCCTGTCGCTGGCGCTACGATTCTAAAGGTCCCGACCGCGGCAGCCGGCTATAGTCCCCGATGGTGGTGTAAATCGCTCCGGATCGATAAGGCACGCGTGACCAAGGGCAGGATCGCGCGTCCCTTCCCGAGGCGGAGGCCGTAGGCCGGAGCCTCGGGAAGGGACCGACCGGAGGGCTGGGGGACCTTGACAAAAAGGGTCACCAGCGGGTTCCCTGCGTGGTGATACCAGCCATCACAACGAAGGGAGCGTCGCCGCCGGTGACCGATCTCAGAATCGCACTGCTGGACCTGCTGCGCAAGTACCAGGACGACGGCCAACTCGACGTCCTGCGAGAGGGGGTCCGCCTGCTGGCCCAACTGCTCATGGAGCTGGAGGTGAGCCACCAGGTGGGCGCCGAGCGCTACGAGCGCTCGCCCCAGCGCAAGACCTACCGCAACGGCTACCGGGAGCGGGACTGGGACACCCGGGTCGGTACGATCACCCTGCGCATCCCGAAGCTGCGGGAAGGCAGCTACTTCCCGTCACTGCTGGAGCCCCGCCGTCGCGCGGAGAAAGCGTTGCTGTCGGTGGTGCAGGAGGCCTACATCGAGGGCGTCAGCACTCGCAAGGTGGACGAGCTGGTCAAGGCGTTGGGGATGGAGGGGATCAGCAAAAGCCAGGTTTCCCGGCTCTGCCAGGAACTCGACAACATTCTGACCCGCTTTCGGGAGCGGGAGCTCACCTGCGAATACCCCTACGTCTGGCTGGACGCCAAGGCCGTCAAGGCGCGCCAGGACGGGCGGGTCGTGAACATGGCCGCGGTGGTGGCCGTGGGGGTGCGGGAGACGGGCGAACGGGAGGTCCTGGGCTACGACATCGGCCAGGCCGAAAGCTACGAGTTTTGGAGCGAGTTTCTGCGTCACCTCGTTCGTCGGGGCTTGAAGGGGGTCCGGCTGGTCATCTCCGACGCCCACGAAGGCCTGAAGCAGGCCATCGCCGAGATCCTGGCCGGGGCGAGCTGGCAACGTTGTCGGGTGCACTTCATGCGGAACCTCCTGGCCCACGTGCCCAAGCAGGCGCAGGCTATGGTGGCCGCGCTGATCCGCACCATCTTCGTGCAGCCGGACGTTGCACTGGCTCGGGAGCAGCTGGAGAAGGTGGCCGACAGCCTGCGGCGGCGCTTTCCCAAGGTGGCGGAGCGCCTGCTGGAGGCAGCCGATGACGTGCTGACGTACATGGCGTTCCCTCCAGAGCATTGGCGTCAGATCTACTCGACCAACCCCTTGGAGCGTCTGCTGCGGGAGATCGGGCGGCGGACCGACGTGGTAGGCATCTTCCCCAACGCCGACGCGGCCTTGCGGCTGATCGGGGCGGTTCTGCTGGAGCAGCACGAAGAGTGGATGGCATCTCGGCGCTACTTCAGTCAAGAGTCGATGGCGAAACTCTACGCTCGAGCGCAACAGACCGCGAGCGAAAGCGAGGTGATACCCCAACTCCCCGAAATCGCAGCATGACGAGTGCCGGTGAAACGGGAACCCGATTTTACAGTTGTGATTGGAGTCAAGCGGGAACCTTTGTTCGATCGCGCGACGCACTTTCCTCCACCTTCAGCGGTGAGCGAACACCGCTCAACGACCCCCAGGCCCGAGGGCTCGTTTTCGGACTCACCCTTTCCCACTCACGGGCCCACCTCTATCGCGCCTTGCTCGAATCTGTAGGTTATGGCATCCGGCACCACCTTGATGTGCTGCGTGAGGCGGGCATGCCACCCCGTCGCTTGCGGGCAGTGGGCGGTGGGACCAAGAACCCATTGTGGCTCCAAGTGGTAAGCGACATCTGCGGGCAGCCTCAGGAGGTGCCCGAGGTCACCACGGGTGCCGCCTACGGTGATGCCTTCCTTGCGGGACTGGGAGTAGGAGTGTTCAGCTCCCACGACGCCATCAACACCTGGGTACGGGAGCGAATGCGGGTGGAGCCCGATCCCGCCAACGCGGCTCGATACGAACCGCTCTACGAGATCTACAGAGAACTGTATCGGCGAAACAAGGACCTCATGCACGAGCTTACCCGTCTTCAGTAGGCCGGGGTGCTCCCGCGCCGTGCCGGCAAGGGATGCGCTCATGCGACGGGCCGGGCGCCCTCAGGCGACCCGGCCCGTCTGTCGCGGCGGCGATCACGATGGGCTGGCCTCAGGCCTTCTCGAACACCTCGGGGTTGACCACGTGCTCGGGGCGGCGACCGCTGAGCACGTCGACGATGGCTTGCGCCGCGCCCGTGGCCATGCGAATGACGGCTTCCGTGGTGAGAGCGGCCGAGTGGGGCGTCACCACCACGTTATCGAGCGTGAAGAGCTCCAGCGAGTCGGGCGGCGGTTCGGGGTCGAAGACGTCGAGGCCGGCCCCCGCGATGCGCCCCTCTCGCAGAGCCTTCACCAAAGCGGCCTGATCCACGACGGGACCTCGAGAGGTATTGATGAGCAGCGCCGTCGGCTTCATCCGGGCCAGCTCCGCTGCCCCGATGAGGTGCCGGGTCCCCTCGGTCAGCGGCACGTGGACGCTGACCACGTCCGCCGCCTCCAGCAGCTCCTCCAATGTCGCCACCGGCTGGATGCCGAGGGCGCGCACGGTGGCCTCGTCGAGGTACGGGTCGTAACCCATCACCCGCATGTCGAAGGCAGCCCGAGCCCGGCGGGCGACTTCCCGCCCGATGCGCCCCAGGCCCACCACGCCCAGCGTGCGCCCGCCCAGGTCGATGGCCCGGTAGCTGTTGCGCACCTCCCACTGGCCCGCCCGGGTCGCCCGGTCGTACGGCAGCAGCTGTTTGGCCAGCGCCCCCATCAGCACCAGGGCGTGCTCGGCCACCGACGTAGCGTTGGCGTTAGGAGTGTACGCGACGGGGATGCCGCGCCTCGTGGCGGCCGCCACGTCGATGTTGTCGACGCCGACGCCGTGTCGAGCGATGACCCGCAGGCGGAGGGCGGCCTCGATCACCTCCCCGGGCAGGGGAGCCGTGCGCACCAGGATCCCCTCCACGTCGGCGATCTGGCTCAGCAGACCGGCAACGGAAGGGTCTTGAGCCACGCGTACCTCGGCCACCTGCTCGAGCACCTCGATGCCCGCCGGGTGGATGGGTTGCATGACGAGCACGACCGGTCGGTGCCTCTTTTGCGTCAACTGAGCTCGCCTCCGCTCCCGTCGACGGGGCCTGTTCCTACAGCCGGGACCACGCCTCCACCAGGGTGCGCTTGGCGTTGGCGATGACGGTCTCGGACGTCTCGTCGCCGTGGGGCTTGATCTCGAAGGCGACGATGGGGCGCTCGGATCGGCCATCTCCAAGGTAGCCGATCTTGAAGAGCGCGTCCAGGAACTCCACCACCTCGGGAACGTCCACCTCTCCCCCCGGCACTCCGAACCGGGGGTGCAGGTCACCGTACAGCGGGGAGCTGGGGTCCTTGACACAGTTGCCGATGTGGATGTGCACCACGTGCTCCCGCACCGCCGACAGCGCTTCGAGGGGCCGCTCATCCTGCAGGGGCAGGTGGGAGAGGTCGAGCATCAAGCCAAAGTTGGGGTAACGCTCCCGCACCTTCTCCGCGATGGCGGCCGCCTCCCGGGCAGGGCCCACCAGTGCTTTCTTGTCGACGGTGCGGTCGAAGGTCTCCAGGATGACGGTGGTGCCGTGGGAGGCTGCGTGCTCGCAGAGCCGATGCAGGGAGTCGATCAGGTGCCTGACGGCCTCTTCCCGCCCCGCTTCGCCGGGGTCGCGGCCCGAGAGCAGTGCGAAGCGGTGGATGCCCATTTCGGCCGCCATGTCGATGAGCCCTTTGAGGCGTTCGACGGCATCCAAGCGGGCCTGGGCATCTGATGTGTTGATGTCGAGCTTGCCCGCCAGTTGCACAGGCTGGGCGCCGAAGCCCGCGGCCAGACGACTTTGCTGGATCACCCGGCTGACCCGGGCCCGCTCCTGCGGATCCTGGACCCATGTCACCTCGATGCTCTCGAAGAAGGGGTCGGTGGCGATGCGCTCGACGGTCGACGCGATGGCACCGACGCCACTGGCAGCCTCAGGGAAGGCCATGAAGTGAACGATGCCGACTTTCATGTACGCCGAGAGTGGCTCTCGCACGAGTTGGTCTCCTCTCTTGCGATGCGTCGTCGGTCCGTTGCCCCGAGGGGTGCGAGGCAGCCCCGTCTACTCCCGCCATGCCTCGGGATTGACGAGGTTGGGCGGCCGATGTCCGCGCAGCGCCTCCAGTACGTTGGTGGCTGCCATCTCGGCCATCTTGGACCGGGTCTCGACGCTGGCGCTGGCGATGTGGGGCGCCAGCACGACGTTGGGCAGCTCTGCCAGCCCCGGCGCCATCTCGGGCTCCCTCTCGAAGACGTCCAGCCCGGCAGCCCGGATCTGCCCCGACCGCAGCGCCTCGACGAGGGCGGCTTCGTCCACGACAGGCCCGCGAGCCGCGTTGATCAAGATGGCCGTCGGCTTCATGCGCTGGAACTGGGCTCGTCCGATGAGATGCCGGGTCGACTCCGTCAAATTGACGTGGAGCGAGACGAAGTCAGACTCCGCCAGCAGGCTGTCGAGATCCCGGTACTCGACGCCGAGGGCTTGCTCCTCGGCCGAGCTTCGGCGGTTGACGTCATGGTAGAGCACCCGCATCGAGAAGCCCCGAGCCCGCCTCGCCACCGCCTCGCCGATGCGCCCGAAGCCGACGATTCCAATGGTCTTGCCGTAGACGTCGACGCCGAGCAGGAGCGTGGGCGACCAGGCCCGGTACCGGCCCTCCCGCATGTAGCGGTCGCCCTCGACCACCCGCCGGGCTGCGGCCATCAGCAAGGCCCAGGTGAAGTCCGCCGTGGTCTCGGTCAGGACACCGGGGGTGTTGGTCACCAGGACGCCTCGACGAGTCGCTTCGGCCACATCGATGTTGTCGAAGCCGACCGCATAGTTGGCCACGACCCGCAGTTGGGGGCCGGCGGCATCCAAGAGCTCCCCGTCGACCCGTTCGGTCAGCAACGTGAGCAAGCCGTGGCAGCCCTTCACGGCCTGCAGC
>DATCKA010000127.1:0-55129 GCA_036562495.1 Limnochordales bacterium | reverse complement strand
TGCCGGTCGTAGACGTAGATGGCCGGGGCGGCGTGGGGCCCCGAGTCGACGACCGCGCCCACGTCGGAGCCGTCGCAGCCGGCGAAGAGCGGCAGCACACCCAGCACCGCGTTGGCCGCCCCCCACATGCCCTCCAGGGGGTTGCGCCCCGTCGCCGCCACGGCCGCCAGCACCTCGGGCGCCGGGGCCAGCGCCAGGGCGTGGGTGTAGATCTCGGTGGGCGGCAGATCCACCCGGCCCCAGCCCAGGCTGTCGCGGCTCTCGAACCGGATCTTCTTGAACATGTAGACCATCTGGGTCACGACCGCGTCGCCGAAGCGCACCGACCCGGGCCCGATGGCCCGCTCCAGCACCGGCGCGGCCGGATCCTCCACCATCCGCACCCGCTGCTCGGCCACGGCCTGGGTGAAGTAGTCGAGAGGCTCCTTGCGCACCCAGGCCACCCGGCCCTCCAGGTCCAGCCGGTGCACCAGGTACGTCTCGCCCCCGTGCAGGTAGACCGCCTCGGGGTGGAGCTGGAAGAAGGCGCTCGGCTCGTCGAGGCTGCCGATGACCCGTCCGCTGTCCATCTCCATGATGGTGTAGGTGGCGTCCGAGGCCGTGCGCAACCCAAACTGCCCGGCCGGGTAGAAAAGCCCCTTCCAGCGCCAGTAGGTGCCGTCCCACCAGACCTCGCCGGCGTCCAGCAAGAGGCGCATCAGCGCCTCGGCCCACCGTCCGAAGCCCTCGAGCTCGGCGGGCTTGAGGGGCAGCTCGTAGACGGCGGCTCGCAGGTGCCCCAGCACCACCTGGGGGTTGTCGGGGTTGAGCAGCCCGGGCTCGGGGCTCTGGGCGAAGAGGTAGTCGGGGTGGTGCATCAGGTACTGGTCCACCGGAGCGTCGTGGGCCAACAGCACCGCCAGGCCGGGCCCCTCCTTGCGCCCCGCCCGCCCCGCCTGCTGCCACATCGACGCCACCGAGCCGGGGTAGCCCACCAGGAGGGCCGCCCCCAGCTGCCCCACGTCGATGCCGAGCTCCAGGGCATTGGTGCTGCAGACCCCCAGCAGCTCCCCCTCGAAGAGCCGCCGCTCGATGGTCCGGCGCTCCTCGGGCAGGTAGCCGCCCCGGTAGGGGGCGATGCGGTTCGCCCGCGAAGGGGCGATGCGCTCCAGCCGCTCCCGGGTGTAGCGGTAGAGCAGCTCGGCGACCACCCGGGCCCGCCCGAAGGCGATGGTGGGCACCCCCTCCGCCACCAGCTCGGCCATCAGCTCCGCGGCCTCGATGTTGGCCGACCGCCGCGCCGGCGGGTGGCCCACCCGTGGCGGGTTCCACAGGATCAGGCAGCGCTCCGGTCGGGGCGCCCCGTCATCCTCCACCACCTCCACCGGCTCGCCCGCCAGGGCCTCGGCCATCTCCCGGGGATTGCGGATGGTGGCCGAGGCGAAGATGAACGTGGGCGACCGCCCCCACTGCCGGGCGATGCGACGCAGGCGCCGCAGCACGTTGGCCACGTGCGAGCCGAAGAGTCCCCGGTAGACGTGCATCTCGTCGATGACGACGTAGCGCAGCCCCCGCCAGAAGCGCCCCCAGGCCACGTGGTGGCCCAGGAGCCCCGCGTGGAGCATGTCGGGGTTGGTGATGAGAAGGCGCGACGACTGGCGCAGCCGCCGTCGCCGGTCGGGCGGCGTGTCGCCGTCGTAGGTGCCCGGCATCAGCCGCCAGGGATCCTCCCGGCCGTCTTCGCCCCGCGTCAGGTCCAGCACGAAGCGGAGCTGGTCCTGGGCCAGCGCCTTGGTCGGGAAGAGATACAGCACCGTGGCCGACGGATCCGCCAGCAGCGCCTCCAGCGCAGGGATGTGATAGGCCAGGCTCTTGCCGCTCGCGGTGCCCGTCACGACCGCCACGTGCCGGCCGGCCCGGGCGTGGGCGATGGCGGCTGCCTGGTGGGTATAGAGGCGCTGGATCCCCCGGCGGGCCAGGGCTTGGGCCAGGGGTGGTGGCGGCGGAGGCGAGAGGTCGGCGAAGCGTGCCGGGCGAGCGGGAAACCATCGCACGGCCTGCACCCGCGTGCGGTACTCCGGATCCTGGATGAGACGTTCGACGAAGGCTCGGGTCTCCATGGCGAGCAGATGCTTCCCGGCCCGGAGCCCGCCTTCCTGCGAGCCGCCCACCAGCGCCTCACGGCGCCGGGTGCCAGACCACCGCCATCCCGGCCGGCACCAGCTCGGCTGTCAGGGCGAAGCGCGCCTCCGCCTCGGCCAGGGCGGCGGCCCGCTCGCGCTCCAGCGATGCGAGCCGGGACTCGAGCGTCTGTTGCTGGAGCCGGGCCAGGCGCGCCATCTCCCCCGCCCGGCTCTGGAGCTGGCGGGCCAGCTCCGGGTCCGCCGCCAGCCGCGCGTACAGCTCCGCGGCCAGCGCCCGGTGCAGCCAGCGGCCCATGCGGGCCGTCTCCTCCGCCCGCCGGTCGTCGAAGTAACGCTCGAGGCGTCGCCGCTCCGCCTCACGGACCGGGCCGAGCTCCCGCTCGATGGCCTCGACGTGCGTGCGGGCGACTCGCAGCGCCACCCGCGCCGCCAGGCGGCCCAGTCGCGCCGCCTCGTAGGGGGCGACCCAGCCCAGGGCGGCGGCCGCGCGTCTCGCCTCCTGCGACCGGCCCGGCGTGGCCCAGGCGGCCGCCCGGTGTGGCTCCATGGGCTCGGCCCGCTCCGGCTCGGTCGTGACGCGCACGTCGATGACGAATCGCCGGGCCCCCTCCGCCAGGGCGAATCCCGTCACCACCAGCAGCCATCGAAACCACAACGACCGCTGCAGCCGCCCGGCATGGCCCGGCAGCCCCTCCACGAAGACCGCTCGTCGGCCCCGCTCGGCCACCTCCTGCCACAGCCGCCGCGCGCCGTCGCTGCCGGGCGCCGTCAGCGTCACGCCCGGCGCCCGCGCAAGCCACACCGGGTCGCACGCCACCAGCAGCGCCCGCCGTCTCCCCTCTCCCGGCGGCTCGGCCCGCAGCAGTTCGGGCGCCACCCATCCGACGCGGTACCCCAGCGTCTCGAGGGCCTCCGCGACGAGCCCCGGCAGCGGCTGCGGCTCGCGGTCCTGCGTCATCCCGAACCCGCCGCGGGGGCGACCGTCGCCTCCTGCAGCGCTGGAGGTTCGTCGAGCACCGCCTCGGTGAGGCGCCGGGCCCGCTGCCAGCGCCGCCACTGCCGCTCCAGGAAGGAACCCACGGCCTCGAGGCGCTGCCGCATGGCCTCGTCGTCAGGCGAGGCCAGCACGATGTCGCGCACCTGCCCGGCCAGCCCGCCCGGCAGCGCGGCCACGACCTGGTCGAGGTCGCCGATCACCTCGCGAAACATCCCCAGCTTCTCGTAGATGCGCGCCATGAGGTCCTCCTCGATGGTGCCGGGCACCAGCACGTGGACCACCTCCACGGGCCGGCTCTGGCCCAGCCGATGCAGCCGGCCGATGCGCTGTTCGACCCGCATGGGGTTCCAGGGGAGGTCGAGGTTGACCAGGCGCCAGGCATGCTGGAGGTTGTGGCCCTCGCTGCCGACGTCGGTGCTGACCAGCACCGGCGCGCGGCTGCGGAAGCGCATCAGCTGCCGCTCGCGCTGGGCCGGCTCCTGCGCCCCGAAGATCAGGGCCACCTCGACGCCTGCCTCCTGCAGCGCCCGGGCCGCCCGGCGGGCCGTCGCGGCGAACTGCGTGAAGGCCACCAGGCTGCCGGCGGGCGCACCCCGCTCCCGGACGTGGGCCACCAGCCATCGCACCTTGGGGCCGCCCCCGTCGGCCGCGGCCCGGGCAGCCAGGCGCGCCAGGCGCACGAGGGCCTCGCGCAGCGCCTCCCACACCTCGCCCGGCGGCGACGTCGCCATGCGCCGCAGGGTGCGGGCCAGGGCCGTCGGGCTGCTGGTGGCCTCCCGCAGCAGCGTCGCGGCCAGCAGCGCGTCGGGCCCCCGTCCGCCCCGCCGCCCCACCTCCCGCAGCAACGCCAGCAGCCGCTCGTAGAGGCGACGCTCCGTCTCGGTGAACGGCACCGCGACGCTCCTCACCTCCCGGGGCGGCAGGACGATGCCGGCATCGTGCCGGCGGGTGCGCACCATCACCTCGCCCACGAGGTGCCGCAGCCGGGCGGGATCGCGGGGCGTCCGGGGGCCCTGGGTAAACTCGGCCCGGAAGAGGCGCGGGGTGCCCAGCTGCCCCGGGCGCAGCAGGCTCACCAGGTTGTAGAGCTCCTCCAGGCTGTTTTGCACGGGCGTGGCCGTCAGCAAGAGCAACCCCTGCTTGCGCAGCCCCGCCACCAGCCGGAAGCCGGCCGATTGGCGATCCCTGAGCCGGTGAGCCTCGTCGACCACCACCAGGTCCCAGGGCACCGCCTGCACCGCCGACGCGTGAGGCTCCAGCCGCACCGTCTCCAGCGACGCCAGGACGATCTCGTCACGGTCCCAGCCGTGCTCGTGGTTGGGATGCACGCAGACCCGCAAGTCGCAGCGATGGGCCAGCTCCCGCCGCCACTGCGCGACCAGTGCGGCCGGCACCAGCACCAGGGCCCGGCGCAGTCGCCCCCGCAGCCACAGCTCCTTGAGCACCGCGCCCGCCTCGATGGTCTTGCCCATGCCCACCTCGTCGGCCAGGAGGGCGCGCCCCCCGAGGGGCCCCACGATGCGCAGGACCGCGGCGCGCTGGTGGGGGTAGAGGCGGACGGGCATGGCCGTGGCACACAAGAGCTCGGCCGGCTGCGCGGCGTCGAGTCGCTCGACGAGCCGCGGCCACAGCAGAAAGGCCCGGGCATCCGGCTCCGGGCCGTCTCCGGCCCATTGCAAGAGCGTCCGGCGCCACCGGGCCGACAGCCGGATGGGGGTAGGCCGCACCATGCGGGAGGTAGTTTACCCGCGTGCCTGCAAGCTCTGCGCCAGCCGGTGGGCCAGTCGGGTCACGTTGCCGGCGCCCATCACCAGCAGGAGCGTGCCGGGCGTGGCCTCCTCGAGGGCCCGTGCGTAGGCGTCGTCCAGCGTGGGGCAAAACGCCGCCCGTGTCGCCCTCCCCTGCCAGGCGGGCCGCTCCACCACGCGGCGGTAGAGCGCCTGCCCGTCGACGCCGGGGATGGGCCGCTCGGGCGGCGGGGCGTAGATCTCGGTCAGCACCACCGCGTCGGCCTCGTCGAAGGCCTCCGCCAGCGGCTCCATCAGTTCGGCGGTGCGGTGGTAGCGGTGGGGCTGGAAGACGGCCACCACCCGCCGGTCGGGGTAGCCCTGGCGGGCGGCCCGGATGGTGGCGGCGATCTCGGTGGGGTGGTGGGCGTAGTCGTCCACGACCATGATGCCGCACCGGTCGGCCAGCACCTCGAAGCGCCGTCGCGCCCCTTCGAACCCGATCAGGCTCCGGGCCGCCTGCTCGAGGTCCACCCCCACGATCTCGGCCACGGCCAGCGCGGCCAGGGCATTGGCCACGTTGTGGCGGCCGGGGATGGATAGGCGCACCGGCGCCACCGGGCGTCCGTCGCGCAGGGCCGTCCAGCTCGAGCCCCGCCCCTCGAGCCGCACGTCCGCCGCCGTCCAGCGGGCCGCCCCCAGCCGGGCGGCCTCGGCGCCCACCGCGTAGCGCTCCACCCGCCGCCCTGCCGCCTCCAGGCGCGCCGGCTCTCCCCCCTCGCCGTCCAGCAGCCGGCGCACCACGGGGCTGTCGACGCCCAGCACCCACGCCCCATCGGGCTTGGTCTGGCCCGCGAAGCGCACGTACCCCTCCAGCAGCCGCTCGAACGAGTGGCCCCAGTTCTCCAGGTGGTCGGGCTCGACGACGGTGATGACCGCCACGTCGGGCCAGAAGCAGAGGAACGAGCCGTCGCTCTCGTCCACCTCCGCGACGGCCCACTCGCCGCGGCCCCAACGGGCCCCCGTCGGCAGCCCCGGCAGCGCGTAGCCCACGGCCACCACCGGATCCAGCCCGGCCTGGGTCAGCATGTGGGCGATGAGCCCCGTGGTGGTGGTCTTGCCGTGCGCCCCGGCCACCGCCACCAGGCGCCGGCCCGCCAGGGTCTCGGCCAGCACCCGGGCCCGGTGGCGCACCGGGATCCCCCGTCGCTCCGCCGCCTGTCGCTCGGTGTTGTCGGCGGCGATGGCGCTGGAGACCACCAGCACATCCACGTCGTCGAGGTGGGCCGGGTCGTGGCCCTGGTGCACCTCGACGCCCAGGGAGGCCAGGTGCCGGGCCGCCGGCCCGGCCACGTCCAGATCGCATCCGCTCACCCTGGCGCCGGCGCCGTGCAGCAGCTCGGCCAGGGCGCTCATGCCCGTGCCGCCGATGCCCATCAGGTGGTAGTGCGTCGATCGCTGCATCCGTGGTCGCCACGCTTCTCCTTGCCGTCAGCGCTGCGGCGACGTGCCCGTGTCGGGCTGGGCGGCAGGCGGGGTCATGCGGGCCGCCTGCTCCTCGAACAGCCGCGCCAGCGCATGTCCCAGCATCCTCGCGGCCGCCCGGGCCTCGTCCAGCGTGTTGTCACGGTAGTCGCCGATGAAGACCGTCACCGAGTTGGGGTGGACGTGCCCGTTGAGCGCGGCGTGCTGCACCTTGATCCCCCGCGAGAGGCCCGGGTAGAGGTCGTTCATCTTGGAGCGAAGCGCCTCGGCGAAGGCCAGGTTTTGATCCGCGTACGGGTTGGCCACGTCGCCCACCACCAGCAGGATCTTGGCCACCTTCTGGCCGTCGATGTCCGCGGTGGTGTAGCCGTCGGGGTACTCATCCGACAGGGCGTCGCGGTGGATGTCCAGCACCACCATCACGTCGGGATTGCTTCGCAACAGGTTGTTGACCGTGTTGACCGAGTGCACGAAGGCCTCGCTGTAGTTGGGGTAATCGTGCACGGTCTTGTCGTGGATGGCGCGGATGCCGTTTTGCTCCAGCACCGCCGCCAGCTCGGCTCCCACCTCCGCCACGCCACCGGGCCGGCCCTTCTCGTGCGTCTGAGCCGGCTGGTAGTTTTCCGTCGTGTGCGCGTGGTAGATCAGCACGGCCGGCGTGCTTCGTGCCTGCGGCTGGCCCTGCTGCTGTGACGGCGGCCTCGACGGCGTACCCTCCCGCTGTCCGGGCACCAGGCCCAGAAACCGGGCGCCCACCACGGCCACCACCAACAGCGCGACCAGCACGAAGAGCAGCCCTGGCCCGCCGGCGCGCTGTGACGTCCTCCCCTGACCGGCCGCCACCAGCACCTACCCCCTTCGCCCCAGGTCTATGGGCGAAGGGGGCGACCCTATGACAAGCCTTCGCAGCGGCCCCTCACGAATCGCCGGCCTCGTCGCCCGCCAGGCGCTCGAGCAGGCGCTGCAGCTCCTGCATCGACCGGCCGAAACCTCCCCAGTCGCCCTGGGCAAGCCGCTGTCGGGCCGACTCCAGCGCCTGGAGCGCCTCCCGCACGGCCTGCTGGACGGAGGAGGGCAGCCCCGCCACGGGCGCTCCAGCCTCCTGCGGCGGCTGCCCGCCCGGCTCGGGCGAGGTCAAGAGGCCCTGACCGGTCAGCGCCCGCAGGGCCGACGACAGGTCGGTGGCCATGGCCAGCTGCGTCTGGGTGCCCGCCACGATCCGGCGCAGCTCGGGGAGCTGGCTCTGCTCGGAGACCAGGAAGAGGGGCTCCACGTACAGGATGGTGCCCGCCACGGGCACGACGATGAGGTTGCCCCGCAGCACCCGCGAGCCGCGCTGGCCCCACAGGGTCAGCTCCCGGGAGATGTCGGGATCCTGGTTGATGCGCGCCTCGAGCTGCATGGGGCCGTAGGTCAGCTCCTGCTTGGGCAGCACGTAGAGCTGGACCTCGCCGTAGCGCTCCCCGTCGCACCGGGCCGCCATCCAGGCCACCATGTTTTGCCGGCCGGTGGCCGTAAAGGGCAAGAGGAGCGCGAACTCAGGCCCCTCGCCCAGGTCGACCATGGCGTAGTAGGGCTCCATGGTCACCTCGGCCTCGCCGTAGATCTCGCGGCCGATGTCCCAGCGGTCCTCCTGGTTGTAGAAGACGACGGGGTTTTCCATGTGGTAGGAGGCCAGCATGACGGCCTGCACCATGAAGAAATCCTGGGGATACCGGATGTGCCGGCGCAGATCCTCCGGCATCTCCGACAAGGGCTTCATGAAGCCGCCCAAGAGCGACGACAGCGCGGCGGCCAGGGGCTCGGCCGGGTCGACGAGGTAGAAGTCCACCGTGCCGTCGTAGGCGTCGACGGTCACCTTGACCGAGGCCCGCACGTAGTTGCCCCAGCCCGCCACCGGACGGGCGTAGGGGAAGCGGTCGGTGGCCGTGTAGGCGTCCACCATCCAGACCAGCCGCCCGTCGTCGGTGACGACGGGGTAGGGATCGCGGTCGTAGCGCAGGTACGGCACCAGCCGCTGGATGCGCTCCATCACGTTGCGGTACATCAAGACACGGCTGTCGGGCCCCACCTCACGCGACAGCAAGAGCTCGGGGCTTCCGAAGCGGGTGGCGAAGAGCAGTCGGTTCCACCAGCCCAGGCGTACGCCGTCGCGCCCCTCGTAACGGGTGAAGACGTTCTCGTCGCCGGTGGGGTAGTCGAACTCGGGCCGCCGCCCGCCCACCACCACCCACCCCGACAGGAGCTCTCCGAAATAGACCTCGGGGCGTCGCAGCTCGGGCCACCCGGGTTCGGAGCGGGGCGGCAGATTGGCCACCGCCAGCCGGGGCAGCCCCTGCGCCGTCACCTCGGCGACGGGGCTCATCACGACCCCGTAGCCGTGGGTGTATTGCAGGCGCAAATTGACCCAGCTCGGGTTTTGCAGCCGGCTGGTGTCGAGCTCGCGTACGGCCAGCATCACCTGCCGCAGCCGCCCGTTGACCAGGTAGCGGTCCACGTCTACCTCCAGGAAGCTGTAGTACGGGCGAAAGGCCTGGAGCTGGGCGTAAACCGTCAGCAGAGGCCGCCAGTCCCACAGCCGCACCTCGCGCAGCAGCGCCTCGGCGGCCGTGACCCCCGCGGCGTCCAGCGCCGGGGCCGGCTCGAAGGCCACCTCCTGCACCCGGTCCAGGGCGTAGGCCCGCCGGGTCATCTCGATGTGATGGCGCAGGTAGGGCTCCTCGCGGGCCAGCTCGTTGGGGCGCACCACCACCTGCTGGACCGCCTCCGCCAGCAACCCACCGCCGACGCTCGCCACCAGGGCGGCGACGGCGGCGCCAGCGGCCCAGCGGGTGCGCCCCCTGACAGCCGCCCAGGCCGTCAGGACGGCCGTGACCCCGGCCAGCACGGCGGCCACGGCCCGGGCCGGCATGCGCACGTGGACGTCCGCGTACGATGCCCCGAAGAAGACGCCTCTCGGCGAGAACAGGAGATCGTAGCGGGCGAGCCAGCTCTCGACCCCCCACAACAGCGCCAGCGCCGCCAGCAGCAGCATCAGGTGCACCCGGGGCCGGCCCGCCAGCCCCTCGCCCCTGTGCCGCCAGTCGAGCAGCCCCGCCAGCGCGTAGACGAAGAGGCTCAGGACGCCGCCCAGCAGCACGGCCGCCATCACCGTGGCCGTGACGAGCTGCACCGCCGGCAACGTGAAGACGTAGAAGGCCACGTCATGCCCGAAGACGGGGTCCTGGATGCCGAAGGGCTGCTGATGGAAGAAGAGGGCGACGTCCATCCACTGGCTGGCAGCCGAGACGCCCAACGCCGCCGAGAGCGCCACCACCAGCAGGGTGCTCCATCGCCGCACCCACTGCCACGACCGCCCGGAGAGGAGTCGCGGCAGGTCGGGGCGCAGGTAGGCCCTCGCCAGCACCGGGCGCGCCGCCAGGAGGTTGGCGTAGAGCACCACAAAGCTGAGCAGCCCCGCCCCCACGCCCACCGCGAGCCGCCACGCCCAGGGGGCCACCATCAGCGGGAGGTAGCCCAGCGAGACGAACCACTGCCAGTCGGTGATCGCGTGGGAGAAGAGCAACGAGACCGCGACCAGTACGGCGACGACCGCGACGACGCGACGAATCACGCTAGCACGACCACCTTACGAGGGCTCCGAGCCATCCACCAGCCGCAACGACGGTCGCTCGGCCCGCCGGGCCAGCTCCAGCAGACGCCGGGCCGGGAAGAGGTAGCGCCGGTTGCAGAAGCGACAGCGAAGCTCCACCGGATCCTGTTCCGAGGCGATGGAACGCAGCTCCTGTGCGCCCAACGCCACCAGCCCCGCCTCGAAGCGCCTGCGGGTGCACGGGCAGTGAAACTCGACGGGCGCAGCCTGCAGCACCCGATAGTCCAGGCCCTCGAGCAGGGGCGCCACCAGGGCCACCGGGTCGGCGTCGGCCCCCATCTCGTCGATCCGCCGGCTGACGGGCGCCATGCGTCCCAGCCGCTGCTCCATCTCCCCGATCAGCTCATCGGGCGCCCCGGGCATCGGCATGAGCCAGAAGCCCCCGGCCGCCTGGACCCGCCCGTCCGGGCCGACCAGCACGCCCAGGGCCACCGACGAAGGAGACTGCTCCGAGACGGCCAGGTAGTGGGCCACGTCCTCGGCGATCTCCCCGCTGACCAGGGGCACGGCTCCGCGGTAGGGCTCCTTGAGGCCCAGGTCCCGGATGACGTGGAGGCTTCCCTTGCCCACCGCACGCGCCACGTCGAGCTTGCCGTGATCGTTGAGGGGCAGGTGCACCTGGGGCTCGGCCGCGTAAGCCCGCACCTGCAGGCTGGCGGTCGCCTCGGCGACGACGTGGCGCAGTGGGCCGTCGCCCACCACCTGCAGCATGATGCGTTGGTCGTCCTTGAGGATCGAGGCCATCAACACCGCGGCCGTCATCAACCGGCCGACGGCGGCGGTGGCCGTGGGCCACAGCCCGTGGCGGCGGCGCGCCTCCTCCACCACCGGCGTGGTGACGGCCGAGACGATGCGCAGATGGCCGTCGGCCGCCAGCACCCGCACGAGCCGCCCTTGCCGGTCGGCCCGCGGACGGCCCGCCTGGACGTTCATCGTGCGCCGGCTCCCTGCGCGAAGAAGTGCCGCGTCGTCACCCCGCGGCCCGCCGGACCCAGGGGGCGGCCATCGACGACCAGCTCGACGCCCTCGGCGCGGCTCAGCCGGAGCGAGACCAGCTGCTGGCCTCGCCAGCGCAGCGTATCGCCGGCTTCCGCGGTGCCGGAGAAGACCCGTTGCCCGTCGACGTAGGCTTCGAGCCAGCCCGCCTGCCGCACCACGGCCACCACCTCCACGCCCGCACCGGTCGGCTCGGCGACCACCGGTGAGCGCGCGGGCACCTGGGCCTCCCGTGGCCTCGGCGACGATGACACTGCGGAGGCCGGCGGCGTCGCGACGGCTGGTGAGCTCCGTGATGCCGCCCCGGCCGAAGCGGGTCGCACGGGCTCGTCTCGACCCGGCTCGGCCGACGGGGGGCCCGTCGGAGCGGGCGACGTCGTGCGGGTCTCCGGGGCTGCTCCGGCCCCCTCGGTGGGCGCAGCCCCAGCGGGCGGCTCGGAGGGCGCCTCGTCATGACCCGATACGCCCAGGGCCAGCAAGGGCGGCTCGGGCGTCTCGGCCGACGGCAGCGCCTGCAGCGGCACGGGCGTCCGCACCACGTCGGAGGTGCGCGGGCGGGTCGCCGTAGACAGCAGCCACGTGCCCGCCACCGCCGCCACCACCACGACCAGGGTGGCCGAGACGGCGGCCCGCACCCGCTCTCGGGGCTCCATGGCACGCAGCAGCGGATCGGGCATCCACCAGGGCAGCGCCCGCTCCCGCCGGGGAGGCTTGCTCTCCACGGGCTCGGGGCGGACCACCTTGGGCAACTCCTGCTCCCAGGCCGCCAGCACCCGCGCCGGGTCGAGCCCTACCGCCTGGGCGTAGAGCTTGAGGAAGCCGCGTGTGTAGACCGGTCCCGGCAGCGCCTCGTAACGCCCCTCCTCCAGAGCCTCGAGGAAGGGGAGGCGCACCCGTGTCCGCTCCGAGACGGCCTGCAGGCTGAGGCCACGAGCCTCCCGCGCCTGTCGCAGCATGGCCCCGAGGCTGCCCGGCGGGGCCGGGCGCTTGACGGGCTCTGGATCGGCGGCGCCGCGCTCGCCAGCGGCCACGTTGGGTCTCGACTCCATCTCACATGCGACCTCGCTTCGAGGGGGCCTGGTCCGACGTCAGGCCGACCGCTCCCGGCGACGGTAGGGTGGCAGCACCTCGCGGGGCTTGCTACCCTGGTACGGCCCCACGACGCCTCGCTGCTCCATCAGGTCGATGAGGCGAGCGGCGCGGGCGTACCCGATGCGAAACCGCCGTTGCAACATGGAGACCGACGCCTGGCCGGCCTCCACGACCAGCTTCACCGCCTCGTCGTAGAGCGCGTCGTCGACATCCCCTTCGGCTTCGGCCCCCTTCTCTTCCTCCTCGAAGAGATCGACCCGGTAATCGGGCTCGCCCTGGCTCTTCCAGAAGTCCACCACCTGCTCGATCTCTCGGTCGGTCACCAGGCAACCTTGCGCCCTTATCGGCTTGGGCTCCCCCAGGGGGTGGTAGAGCATGTCGCCGCGGCCCAGCAGCCGCTCGGCGCCACCCGTGTCGAGGATGGTGCGCGAGTCGACCTGCGAAGAGACGGCGAAGGCCAGGCGCGACGGGATGTTGGCCTTGATGAGGCCCGTGATGACGTCCGTGGAGGGCCGCTGGGTGGCGATGACGAGGTGGATCCCCGCCGCCCTGGCCATCTGGGCCAGGCGACAGATGCTGTCCTCCACGTCCGCGGCCGCCACCAGCATCAGGTCCGCCAGCTCGTCGATGACCACGACCAGGTAGGGCAGCGGCTCGCTCACCCGACCCTGGGCGGCCAGCTGGTTGTAGGCCGCCAGATTGCGGGCGCCGGCCTTGGCCAGCACCTGGTAGCGAGCCTCCATCTCGCGCACCGCCCATCGCAGCGCGGCCGCGGCCTGCCGCACGTCGGTCACCACCGGCGCCAGCAGGTGAGGGATGCCCTCGTAGACCGTCAGCTCCACCCGCTTGGGATCGATGAGCAGCAGCCTCAGCTGGTCGGGTGTGAGCCGGTAGAGCAGGCTCATGATGATGGAGGCCAGGCAGACGCTCTTGCCGGAGCCCGTCGCCCCGGCGATGAGCAGGTGGATGAGCCGCTCCAGGTTGCCGATGAGGGGCTCGCCCGCCACGTCCTTGCCCAGCGCCAGCGCCAGCGGGGCCTGGGAGCGGGCGAAGGCCGGCGACTCCAGCACCTCCCGCAGGTAGACGGTCTCCACCGTGGCGTTGGGCACCTCGATGCCGATGACGGGCTTGCCCGGCACGGGCGCCTCGATGCGCACGCCGGTCGACGCCAGCGCCAGGGCCAGGTCGTCGGCCAGGCTGACGACCCTACTCAGCTTGATGCCGGGGGCGAGCGCCATCTCGTAACGGGTGACGACGGGTCCGCGGGTGTGGCTCACCACCCGGGCCTCGATGCCGAAGCTGGCCAGGGTCTGCTCCAGCACCCGGCTCCGGTTGGCCACCTCCTGTTCGTCGCCTCCCCGGCGCCGGGCGGGCGGTCGCGCCAGCAAGCTGGAGGGGGGCAGGCGCCAGTTGCCCCGCACGCCTCCGGTCAACGGGACGGCGGGCGCCTCCTCGGTGCCGCTGCCACGCCCCCGGCTCGCGCGGGGGAGGGGCGCCTCCTCGCCCGGCTCCTCGGGCGGCAGCTGCGGCTCGACGGGCGTCTCCGCCGCTCGTGCAGCATCGCCCGGCACGGACGCCAACGCCGGCGCCGGCGCCCGCGTCAGCTCCGCCGCCTGGCCGTCGGCCACCTCCATCAGCTCCATCTCCCCGTCGGCCCGCCTGCCGCGACGGCGGGTCCGGCCCACAGGCACGGGCAGCCCCGTCTCGGGCGTGTCCACGTCCTCCGAGGCGGCCGCCACCGCCTGCGCCGCGCCCCGGCGCTTCGGCAGCAGCCCCACGGCGGCCTGCCAGCCGGCCCGGCCCAGCCAGCGTCCCGCTCGCCAGGCCAGCACCAGGGTCAGACGCACCCCGGATGCCCCGGCCCGGACGGGTGCCTCCAGCAGCCGAGCAGGCGAGACCTCGAAGGTTAGGGCCGCCGCGGCCAGCAGCATCAGCGCGATGGCCAGGTACGCGCCGCTCAGCCCGACGGCCTGCTCCAGCCACCGGGCCAGCCACCGGCCAGCCTCGCCGCCCGGGCTGGCGATGAAGGGCGCGCCGGCCGGTCGGTAGGTGCTCGTCCACCGGCCGAGACCCGGGACCAGCTCCAGCGCCGCCGAGACGCCGGCGATCGCCGCCACGGCCCCCCCGAGCCGCAGCACGGTAGCGACCAGGTCGGGCCAGCGCACCAGGCGCCAGCCGACGCCCAAAATCGCCAGCAGGGCCAGAGCCGAGGCCAGCCCCAGGTTGCGCCACAGGGCCGCCGCGATCCAGGCGCCCGCCTCTCCGGCCTGGCCCCAGAAGAGGGCCAGCCCCGCGTACAGGACGCCGAAGACGACAGCCAGGCCGGCCAGCTCGGCCTGCCAGCGGTGCGACTTCACCGCGTTACCCCTCCATGAGCGCGATCATCCCGGCCATGCGGCCGCTCGGAACCCCATCCCGGCGGTGCGAGAAGAAGAGCTCCGGGTGGCAGGCCGTGCAGCGCCCGTCCATCCACAGGCGCTCGGGCTTGAGCCCGCTCTGCAGCAGAGCCTGCCGGGTCGCCTCGGCCACGTCGAGCCAGAAGCGGTCGCCCCGCCCGGGCCGCAGGTAGGCCGGTAGCCCCTGCGCCATCGGCGCGGGCCCGACGGCCCGCGTCAACGCCTCCGCCACCTCGGGGCCCACCTCGTAGCAGCAACCCCGGATGCAGGGCCCTACCCACGCTTCCAGGTCGGCGGGATCGCTCCGTGCCTCCTTCGTCAGCGCATCCACCGCCGCCGACACCACCCCGGCGGCCAGCCCTCTCCACCCGGCATGGACGGCAGCCACCGCCCGTCCTCGGGCGTCGGCCAGCAAGACGGGGGCGCAGTCGGCCACCAGCACCGCCACGGGCTGGCCGGGCTCGGTCACCATCAGGGCGTCGCCCCGGCCGGCGACCCTCCAGCCCCCCGGCCCGGGCTCACCGGTGCTCTCCGACCCCACGCGCAGCACCTCGCGGCCGTGCACCTGGCTGGCCACCCAGACGATGCCTCCCGGCGACGTCCCGGGCCCCAGCCGGGCGGCGGCCCAGCGGCGATTTTCGGCGACGTGGCGCGGCTCGTCGCCCACGGCGGCCGACAGGTTGAGCCATCGGTAGGGGCCCTGGCTGACGCCGCCCCGCCGGTCGGTAAACAGCCACACCACCCGCCGGGCGGGGCTCGTCTGCTCGCTACCCTGCATCGGAGGCAGGGGCCGGTCCCTGCCCGGCCCGGTCCAGCAAGCGGCGCACCTCGGTCACGAAGCCCGTCACGTCCTGAAACTCACGGTAGACCGAGGCGAATCGGACGTAGGCGACCGGATCCAACTGGCGCAGCTCCTCCATCACCCGCTCCCCGATGAGACGGGAGGGCACCTCGTACTCGCCCTGGCTGCGCACGGCGTCCTCGACGCGGCTGACCAGCTCCTCGATGCGCGCCACGGGGATGGGGCGCTTCTCGCAGGCCTTCATGACGCCCGCCAGGACCTTCTGGCGCGAGAAGGGCTCCCGCCGGCCGTCCTTCTTGACGACCATGAGGGGGATCTCCTCCACCCGCTCGTAGGTGGTGAAGCGCCGCCCGCAACGGGGACACTCACGACGGCGACGAACGGCGGCCCCCTCTTCCGTGAGGCGGGAGTCGATGACCCGGGTGTCGGGCTCCGAGCAGAAAGGACACCTCACCGGGCAGTCGCCCCGTGACCCATCTTATCACAGGCCCTGGGAAGGGGGTTCGGCGCCCAGCCGGGGCGAGACGCTGCCGGGTAGGTCGACGAGGATGACGTCGATGCCGACCTTGACGATGTCGTGCCAGGCCACCTCGATGTCCCGATCGCGGCCGCGAAACCAACCGGGACGTCCCCCGGCCGGCAGCACCAGGGAGCGGATGCGCCCCGATTCGACGTCGATGTCGAGGTCGTAGAGGTAGCCCAGCTTGCGCCCGTCGGAGACGTTGACGACGTCCTTGGCCCGCAGGTCTGACGCCCTGACCCTCACCCCAACGCCCCCCTGGACGGCCCCGCTGCGGGATCGGATCGAGCGGTGGCGGACCGTCTCCTCTTCCCTCACCTTATGGCGATGCTGCCCGGTCTTACCACCAGTTCCACGGCAGCCACCGCATCCACCCGGGCCGGGGCGGGTCGGGCTCGGAGGAGGTGTCACCTGCCGATGTCGTTGGGGCAGCGGGCGGCGCCCCGTGGCTCGCGTCCGCCGTGTGCCTGGCCGGGGGCTCGGGGGGCGGCGTCGCCCTTCCCGCCTCCGCCGCTTGGGCGGCCGGCGTCCCGTCGGGGCGCTCGGCAGGGCACAGCGACGGGAAGACGACGCACCACCAGTTGCGGCCGGCGGCCGCCCCGATGAGGACGCGTACGCTGAGGTACCAGCCGGGCGGGTAGAGGCGCCCGGCGTCGTCGACGGTGACCGGGTAGAAGGCCGGGCCCACCGTCATCCTCACGGGGTGCTGGCCCGACGCCCGCGCCGCCGCCTGCTCGATCAGGGGCGCCCGGGTGCGCAGGTAAGCGGCCATGCGCTCGGCGTCGAGGAGGGCCGACGGCGGGGCCGAGCGTACCAGCCGCACCAGGGCCTGCCGCACGGCTTCGGCCGCCTGCTGTTTGGCCTGCTGGTCCTCGGGGCGGTCCGAGTGGGCCAGCACGTGCAGGCGCAGCAGGCCCCACCCGGTGGCCGCCCCGTCGGCCGTCCCCGGCAGCGCGGACGCCGAGGCGCCGCCCGAGACGGCGACCACCAGGGCCGACCCCACCAGGGCGGCCAGCGCCGCCATGGCCACGCTCGCTGGGCGCCGATGCCTCGTCACGGTCCCCATGGCCTCACGACACCCCGGCTCAGCTGGTCATGTGGCGGCGCAGCTGCTTGAGGGCCGCCTTCTCCAGCCGTGAGACCTGAGCCTGGGAGATGCCGATGGCCTCGGCCACCTCCATCTGCGTCTTGCCCTCGAAGAAGCGCATGCTCAGGATCCGCTGCTCCCGAGGGCCCAGCCGGTGCATGGCCTGCCGGATGGAGATACCTTCCAGCCAGGAGCTATCCGGGCTGGGATCGTCGCTGACTTGGTCCATCACGTAGATGGGGTCCCCGCCGTCGTGATAGATGGGCTCGAAGAGGGAGACGGGCTCCTGGATGGCATCCAGGGCCGCGACGACCTCCTCCCGGGGCACATCGAGCTCCGCGGCGATTTGCGCGACGGTCGGCTCGCGTGAATACTTGGAGGTGAGCTGATCCCGCACCTGGAGTGCCTTGTAGGCCACGTCACGCAACGACCGGCTCACCCGTATGGGGTTGTTGTCCCGCAGGTAGCGCCGGATCTCGCCCACGATCATCGGCACCGCGTAGGTCGAAAACTTCACGTTTTGGCTCAGGTCGAAGTTGTCGATGGCCTTCATCAGGCCGATGCAGCCCACCTGAAACAGGTCGTCCACGTACTCGCCCCGGCTGTTGAAGCGCTGGATGACGCTCAGCACCAGCCGCAGGTTGCCGCGGATCAGCTCCTCCCGGGCCGTCGGATCGCCGTTGCGCATCCGCACCAATAGCTCGCGCATGCGCGCGTTGGTCAGGACCGGCAAGCGAGACGTGTTGACCCCACAAATCTCGACCTTCGTGCTGTGTGCCATGACGCCCACCTTGATGCAGCCTCATCGGGAGTATGGCCGGCCCGGGCGAGAGCTATTCTGGCGACCACGCATGGCGCGGCGGTGCCCTTCATAGCCATCAGACAAAGGGCCCGGCCCGTAGCCGAAGGACAGCCGAGGGGTTGGGGGATGGCTGGGCTCGCCTACCTGGTGGCCAACCTGGTCTTCGACTACGCGCTGCTGTGGGCGACGGGACGCCTGCACGGGCGGCCGGCCGTGCCGTCCCGCCTGGCGCTGGGCGCCTGGATCGGGGCGGCCACCTTCACCCTGTTGCCGCCCGTCGCCTCGCCGGCGCTGCTGGTGCTGTCATGCCTGGCCGTCTCGTGGCTCATGATCGCGGCGGCCTATCGGGTCCCCGGGCTGCGCGCCCTGGGCACCCTGGTGGCCACCTTGTGGGCGGTGGGCTGCGTGGCGGCAGGAGCGGGCGTGGCGGCCCAGAGCCTGCTCGAGGGCGCGGCGCCCCGCGCCATCGGGCCCGTGGTCTCGCTGGTGGCGCTGGCGGCCGTGGCGACGGTGGTGCGGCCACGGCTGGCTGCCGCCGCCCTGGCCCGGGCGCTGCGGGTGCGAGTGGTGCTGCGCTTCGAGCGCCAGCGCTTGGAGGTGGTGGGCCTGGTCGACACCGGCAACCGCCTGCGGGAGCCGGTCGAGGGTCTGCCCGTCATCCTGCTCGATCCGGATGCGCTGGCGCCGCTGCTGGAGCCGGCGCTGCGAGACCGGCTGGGCCGGCTGGCTGCAGAGCCCCTGTCGCTGGCGATGCGCCTGCCGGCGCTGGCGCCTCAGTGGGCCCGGCGCTTCCGCCTGGTGCCCTTCCGGGCCGTCGGCACCGAACGGGGGGTGATGGCCGCCTTTCGAGCTGACTCGCTGGTGTTGCACGGGGCCGGGGGCCCGCCTCTGCGGCTGGGGCCGGCGGTGGTCGCCCTGTCGCCCACGCCGCTGGAGCAGGACGAGGCACAGGCCCTGATACCGGCCGAGTACGTGACGGCACCGAGCTCGTCGCCCCATGGGGACGTGCCGGAGGCGACGGGCCGGAAGCGGGAAGGAGGAGTCGTCGGTGTCGAGACCGGCTGAGGGCATGAGAAGGGGCCGAGGCGTCATGGTGTGGATGACCGCCCTGGCAGGCTGGCTGCGGCGGCTGGTCGCCGCCTGGCGACGGCGCACCCTGGCACGCCTGGTCGGCTACGTCGGCCCCGCCTCGGGCGAGGTGCTACCGCCGCCGCTGACGGGCGAGCAGGAGGCCCGCCTCATCGACCAGCTGGCGGTGGGGGACCTGAGGGCGCGCTCCCCCCTCATCGAGCACAACCTGCGGCTCGTGGTCTACATCGCCCGCAAGTTCGAAAACACCGGCATCGCCATCGAGGACCTGGTCTCCATCGGCACGATCGGCCTCATCAAGGCGGTCCACACCTTCGACCCCGGCCGGCGCATCAAGCTGGCCACCTACGCCTCCCGCTGCATCGAGAACGAAATCCTGATGTTCTTGCGCCGCCACTCCAAGACCCGGGCCGAGGTCTCCCTGGACGAGCCCCTCAACACCGACTGGGAGGGCGACGAGTTGCTGCTCTCCGACATCCTGGGCACCGAGAGCGACGTCGTGCGCCACCTGGAGGACAGCGTCGAGAAGGAGCTGCTCCACTCGGCCATGGAGCGCCTCAGCGGCCGGGAGCGGCGCATCGTGGAGCTGCGCTTCGGCCTGGTCGACGGCGAGGAGCGCACCCAGAAGCAGGTGGCCGACCTGCTCGGGATCTCCCAGTCCTACATCTCCCGGCTGGAGAAGCGCATCATCAAGAAGCTCCGGCAGGAGCTGGCCGCCCTGGTGACCACGTGACGGGCCCGGGGCGTCATCGGCGGCGCAGGAAGGGCGGGATGTCGAGATCGTCGTGCACCAGGGGCCGGATCTCCAGGGTGCGGTCCTCCCTGCCCGATGCGCCGCTGCGGATGCGGTCGGCCTGGGCGTGGCGCTGGTCGTCGCGGCGGTCGTCGGAGAAGCCCGTCGCGATGACCGTCACCTTCACCTCGTCGTTGAGGGAGTCGTCGATGACGGCCCCGAAGATGACGTTGGCCTCGGGGTCGGCCGCCTCGATGACGACCTGGGCCGCCTCGTTGACCTCGAAGAGGCCCAGGTTGGAGCTGCCCGTGATGTTGAGCAGCACGCCCTTGGCGCCCTGGATGCTGGCCTCCAGCAACGGGCTCGAGACCGCGGCGCGCGCCGCCTTGACGGCCCGGTCCTCGGAGCCGCCGGCCCGCCCGATGCCCATCAGCGCCGACCCGGCGTTGGACATGATGGTGCGCACGTCGGCGAAGTCGAGGTTGATGAGGCCCGGCACCGTGATGAGATCCGAGATCCCCTGCACGCCCTGGCGGAGCACGTCGTCGGCCAGCCGGAAGGCGTCGACGATGGAGGTCTTCTTGTCGACGACCTGGAGCAGGCGGTCGTTGGGGATGACGATGAGGGTGTCGACCCGTCCCCGCAGGTTGGCGATGCCCTCCTCCGCCTGGCGCATCCGGCGGCGCCCCTCGAAGGAGAAGGGCCGGGTCACCACCGCCACCGTCAGGGCCGCCACCTCTCGGGCGATCTCGGCCACCACCGGCGCGCCGCCGGTGCCCGTGCCACCGCCCATGCCCGCCGTGATGAAGACCATGTCGGCGCCCTGCAGGGCCTCGCGGATCATGTCGCGGCTCTCCTCGGCCGCCTTCTGCCCGATCTCGGGCATGGAGCCGGCCCCCAGGCCCCTGGTCAGCTTCTCGCCGATCTGGAGCTTGACAGGGGCGTTGGACAGGGCCAGGGCCTGGGCATCGGTGTTGATGGCGATGAACTCGACGCCGCGCAGGTCGGCCTCGATCATGCGGTTGACCGCGTTTTGCCCGCCTCCGCCGATGCCGACCACCTTGATGTTGGCGTAGGGACCAGATTCGCGCTCGAATCGGGCCATGTCCAGACCGCCCCCAACTCCCAGCCAGTCGCAGCCAGCACGATAGTTCCGCGGGGTGCCCCGTCATCCTCTCCACCACGACGACGGGCCCGCGCTTTTGTCTACCGCGGTCGCCAGGTGGCGCGTGCGGGGTCGCGGAGATCCGCCTCGAAGGGGCGCGCCGACCCCAGCTCGGCCATCAACGCCGCCAGCACCTCCACGCGCCGGGCGTCGCGGGCCGCCTCGTCGGGGCCCATGGCCCCGAGGCCCCAGCGGATGACGCTGCCGTCGGTCAGATAGACCCATCGCTCGCCCGACTCGTCGACGTGCAGCCCCGCCAGCCGCTTGCCCAGCACCGGCCCCAGCTCGCTCGCCAGCGCGGCGGCCTGGACCAGGCGGGGCGGGCCCGGTCTCGCCACCGCCAGGGCCTCGCCCGGCTGCACCACGCCGGTCAGGGTCGGGTATTCGCCAGGATTGGCTGCCGGCCCCAACACGACGCCCTGGCGGTCCACCTCCCAGAATCGGTCTTGCACGGCCGCCTGCGCCACCGGGTCGCGAGGCAGCACCGCCACCTCCAGCGTCGACGGCAGGCGGCGCACCAGCCAGGCACGCGCCACCCGGGGCTCGCCGGCCGTGGCGGCCACGACGTCGGCCGCATCCACCGCCAGCAGATTGGCGCCTCGCTGTCGGGCCAGGCGAGCGGCGATGCGCTCGGCCGTAGGGCCTTCGACGCCCTGCACCACCACGTCCTGGATCTGAAACACCGGCGAGGCCAACACGCCGTAGGCCCCCACCGTCATCGCGAAGACCATCACCGCCCCGGCTGGGGGCCACCAGCTTGTCCCCCTCCGGCGCGGGCTCGAGCCTGCGGTCGGCACGGTCGCGCCCCCTCTCGCCCATGGCCGCCGGCGAGGCGTGCCGGATGCCGGCCGGCCGCAAGCGGCCGACCAGCTCCCTCACTCGACGCCCCGCTCGATGCGTGCGCCCACCTGCCTCAACTTCTCCTCGAGGGCCTCGTAACCCCGGTCGAGGTGGTGCAGCCCGCGGATCTGGCTCGGCCCCTCGGCGGCCAGTGCCGCGAGCACCAGCGCCGCCCCGCCCCGCAGGTCGGGCGCCTCGATGCTGGCGCCCGTCAGGGTCGGCACCCCGCGGATGATGGCCACCCTCGACTCGACCGTGATGTCGGCCCCCATGCGCCACAGCTCTTGCACGTACTGGAATCGGTGCGAGTAGATCTCCTCCCGGATGACGCTGGTGCCCCGGGCCACCGCCATCAGAGCAGCCCACTGGGGCTGCACGTCGGTGGGAAAGCCCGGATACGGCTGCGTCCGGATGGAGACGGCAACCGGCCGCTCCGACGGCCCCTGCACCTCGATGGTGGATCCGTCGGCCTGGATGCGGGCGCCGGCCGCCTCGAGGCGTGCCATCACCGCCGCCACGTGGTCGGGCCGGACCCTCTCGAGCCGCAGGTGCCCCCGCGTGATGGCGGCCGCCACCATCCAGGTCGCCGTCTCGATGCGGTCCGGCATCAGGTCCCACGTCGCGCCCCGCAGCGACCGCACGCCTTCCACCCGCACCACGGAGCCCCCGGCGCCCTCGACCCGGGCGCCCATGGCCCGCAGGAAGCCTTGCAGCTCCACCACTTCGGGCTCCCGGGCCGCATTGGCGATGATCGTCGTGCCCTCGGCCAGCGTGGCCGCCATCATCAGGTTCTCGGTGGCCCCCACCGAGGGAAAGTCCAGGACGATCTCGGCCCCATGCAACCGGCGAGCCCGCAGTGCGAAGAACTCCCCCTCCTGGGTCAGCGTCGCGCCCATGGCCTGCAGGCCCTGCAGGTGCAGGTCCAGGGGTCGTTCGCCGATGTTGCAGCCGCCGGGCTGGTTGATGCGGACCCGCCCGGTGCGTGCCAGAAGCGGGCCCATCAGCTGCACGCTGGCCCGCATGGTGCGTACCAGCTCCGGCGGCGGCTCGTCCTGGAGAGCCCCGGGCGCCTCGATGCGCACCTCACCCGGCCCTGTCCACTCGACCTTTGCACCGATCCCCTCCAGCAGCCTCCCCATGGTGACCACGTCGAGGATGCGAGGCATGTGGCGGATGACGCAGGGCTCCCGGGTGAGCAGGGCCGCCGCCATCAGCTTGAGAGCCGCGTTCTTGGCGCCTGAGACGTGGATGGTGCCGGTCAACGGCACGCCACCGACGACAGAGAGCCGATCCACCGGAGCGTTCCCCCCACCGGTGCCCCATGCTATGCGGGGGGGAGGAGCCCGGTGCGCTAGGGCTCGGCTCACGCCGTCGTCCGGCCCTGCGCGGCGTAGCGCAGCACCAGTCGCGCCACCTCCTCGGCCGCCTGCGGGCGCGCCAGGCTACGGCTGGCCCGTGACATGGCGTCCAGCCGCTCCCGATTCCCCAGGAGCTCCCTCACCACCTCCACCAATCGCCTGTCGTCGAAGGCCTCGTCGGGCACCACCACCGCGGCCCCCGCCCGCTCCAGCACTCGGGCGTTGGCGTCCTGGTGGCGGTCGGCCGCATGCGGGTACGGCACCAGCACCAGCGGCAGCCCGCGGGCCGTCATCTCCGCCAGCGAGATGGCGCTGGCCCTGGAGATGGCCAGGTCGGCCGCCGAGAGGGCCGCCGCCATGTCCTCCAGGTAGGGCACGAGCGTCACGGCACCCAATCGGGCCCGCTGCGAGTCGACGGAGGCCTCGGGGGCGTGCTGGCGCAGCAACGCCACCGTCGCGTCCCACTGGGCTCGCCCCGTCGATGCCAGCACCTGCACACCGGGCATGGCCGCCAGCTCGCGAGCGGCCCGAGCCAGCGCCTCGTTGAAGCGACGGGCGCCCTGGCTCGCCCCCACCATCAGCACCGTGCGGCGGGCCGGGTCGAGCCCCAGCCGGCGCGCTGCCTGAGCACGGTCCACGCCCTCGGCCACGGATGCGCGGATGGGATTGCCCGTCACCTGCACCCGGCTGCGTACCGCCGGGGGCAGGTAACCGGCCGCTTCCTCGAAGCCCAGCGCCACCACCCTGGCCCACCGGCTCAACAGGCGGGTGGCCCGTCCCGGCAAGGCGTTTTGCTCTTGCCAGACGATGGGCAGCCCCAGGCTGCGGGCAGCAGCCACGGCGGGTGCCGACCCGTAGCCGCCTGTGGCCAGCAGCACCCGGGCGCCATTGCGGCGGAGCGCCATGCGGGCCTGCCAGGCCCCTCGCGCCATGGCCGCGACGAACGTGATGGCTCCCCCCGCCGCCAGGCGCCGCGGCGCCGGCTCGCCCTCCACCACCGTCACGCGTTGGCCGTGCCGCGCCAGGATGTCGGGGCCCAGGCCCCGGCGCGTCGTCAGAAACCAGACGGCCACCCCGGGCTCGAGCCGCTGCAGTGCCTCGGCCACGGCCAGGCCCGGGTAGATGTGGCCGCCCGTGCCGGCCGCGACGATGGCCACGCTGAGCGGCGTCGACCGGCTCACCGGATGAGACCCCACCTCAGACCACGCTCTTTCGGGAGAGTGCCAGCAAGACGCCCACCACCGTCAGGCTGCCGAGCAGCGAGCTACCGCCGTAGGAGAGGAAGGGCAAGGGGATGCCGGTCACGGGCAGGACCCCGCTGACGACGCCCATGTTGATCAGCGCCTGGCCCACCAGCAAAAAGACCAGGCCGGTGGCCAGGATCTGCTCGTAGCGATCCCGCAGGCCCAGGGCGATGCGGTACCCCCTCCAGGCGACGACGCAGAAGAGGACGATCACCGTCGTCGTCCCGACCCAGCCCAGCTCCTCGCCCACGATGGCGAAGATGAAGTCCGTGTGATGCTCGGGCAGGTAGGCGAACTTCTGGCGGCTCTGGCCCAGGCCCAGCCCGAAGGGTCCGCCCGAGCCCAGGGCCAAGAGCGCCTGGATGACGCTCCAGCCGCGGCCGGCCGGGTCGGCCCACGGGTCGAGGAAGGCCAGCAGGCGCGCCAGCCGGTACGGCTCGAGCCAGATGAGGGCCCCCAGGCCCGGCACCGCCAGGGCCATCAACGCGGCCAGGTGACCGATGGGCATCCCGGCCGCGAAGAGCTGCACGACCACGACTGCCACCAGCATCGCGGCCGTGCCGAAGTCGGGCTCCAGCATGATGAGACCGAAGGCGAGGCCGGCCGCCAGCAGCGGCACCAGCGGCCCCCGCACCAGCGACCCCATCTCTCCCGGCCGCTGGGACACCCAGTAGGCGGTGAAGTTGATGGCCGCCAGCTTGGCCAGCTCGGAGGGCTGGAGATTGAAGAAGGGCAGTGCGATCCACCGGCGCGACCCGCCGATCTCGGGTCCCGTCAGCAGCACCACCACCAGCAGTACGTAGCTGATGGCCATCAACGGCAGTGCCAGGGGCTTGAGCCGGCTCGGATCGATTCGGCTCAGCACGGCCGCCAGGATAAATCCTGCCGCGGCGTAGACCACCTGTCGCTCGAAGAAGTGGTAGGGATCGCCGAACTGCGACAGCGCGCGGGTGTAGCTGGCGCTCAGCACCATGACGAGGCCGATGCCCACCAGCGTCATGACCGCCAGCATCAGCACCACGTCCGGCGGCGCAGCCGCTGCCGCCGGCCGCCGGAGCCAGGCCGTCGCCTGCACCGCGCCCCTCGCCGGCCCGGGCCGCACGGCCGCACCTGCCACCGGTTGGCGGCGTCCCCACCCGATCACGGCCTCACCCCCGCAACCACGGCAGCATCGCCCAAAGCCCCAGCAGCCCGCACAGCGCAGCTGCCAGCCAGAGCCGCACCACCACCTGGGGCTCGCTCCAGCCGCTCAGCTCCAGGTGGTGGTGCAACGGGCTCATGCGCAGCAGCCGGCGCCCTCCGGTCAGGCGGAAGTAGGTCACCTGCGCCATGACCGACAGCGTCTCCGCCACGAAGAGTCCACCTACGATGGGCAGCACCAGCAACGTCTGCGTGAAGATGGCCATGCCCATCAGCGCCGCCCCCAGCGCCAGGCTGCCGGCGTCGCCCATGAAGATCTGGGCTGGATAGCCGTTGTACCACATGAAGCCGAGGCAGGCCCCCGCCACGGCAGCCGCGAAGATGGCGACGGAGGGCTTGTCCATCAACAAGGCAGCCCCCGCGTAGACCGCGGAGGTGACGGCCACGGCACCTGCCGCCAGCCCGTCGAGGCCGTCGGTGAGATTGACGGCGTTGGTGGCCCCCGCCGTGGCCACGGCCGTCAGCAGCACGAACGGCACGGGCGAGAGCTCCCACGTGACCTGGGTGAAGGGCAGCGCGAGCTGGCTCACCTCGGGAGCCGCCCTCAAAGCCCAGGCACCCAGTACGGCACCCAACAAGAGCTGTCCCGCCAGCTTCTCCCGGGCGCGCAGCCCCATGGCCCGCCGGCGCAGCAGTGCTCGCAGGTCGTCGAGGCTGCCCAGGAGCGCGAAGGCCACCATCCCGGCCACCATGGGCAGCGCGACGTCCACGTCCGGGGCCAGCGCCAGCGTTGCAGCCGCCGCCGCCCCCACCATCACCACCCCGCCCATGGTGGGCGTGCCCGCCTTGGCGGCATGACGGGCAGGCCCCTCGGGCCGGATGTTCTTGCCCGCGCCCAGCTGCCGCAGCATGCGAATGGTGCCGGGCAGCAGCGCTATCGTGACGAGGGTGGCGAAGAGGGCCGCCGCCAGGGCCCCGCCGATGCCCGTCACGTCAGCTCCGCCTCCTCGCGCACGCCCCCGCCGTTGGAGCCCGCCGGGGCGTGCGCCTGCACGAGCTCCCGCACCACCCGGTCGAGGCCCATCGCCCGAGAGGCCTTGACCAGCACGGCGTCGCCGGGCTGCACCTGCCGACAGGCGACGGCGGCGGCGTGCTCGGCGTCACGGGCCGTGACGATGGCCATCTCTGCGCCCGCCCCGGCCTCGCGGGCCCCGGAGGCCATCTCGGCAGCCATCTCCCCCACGGCCACCAGCAGCTCGACGCCCCTCTCCGCCGCCTCCCGGCCGATGCCCCGGTGCGCCTGCTCGGCAAGGGCGCCGAGCTCCAGCATGTCCCCCAAAATGGCGACCGCACGCCGGCGCTCCTCGGCGGCCACGCGGGCCAGCGTCTCCAGCGCCGCCCGCATGGAGGTGGGGCTGGCGTTGTAAGCGTCGTTGAGCAGGACGATGTCGTCGGCCGTACGGATCACCTCCATGCGCATGGCGGCTCCCGAGAAGCCGTCCAATCCCCGGGCCGCCGCCTCGAGCTCCACCCCGCAGGCCAGCGCCGCCGCCACCGCAGCCGCCGCGTTGATGGCCATGTGGCGCCCCGGTACGGCCAGCCGGCACGCCACCCGTTGCCCGCCGTACCCGAGCTCCAGCCGGGTGCCCCCGAGCCCTCCGCCCTCCACGGCCAGCAGCCGCACGTCGCAGTCGGCGCCCCGTCCGAAGGTGAGCACTCGCACCCCGTCCGGGGCGAGGCGTGCCATGGCCCTCACCCGCTCGTCGTCGCCGTTGAGCACGGCGACGGCCCCGGGCTGCAGGCTCTCCACCAGCTCGGCCTTGGCCCGGGCGATGGCTTCGACGCTGCCCAACATCCCCACGTGGGACTCGCCCACGTTGGTCACGATGCCGACCGTGGGGGCCGCCACACCGGCCAGGTGGCGGATCTGGCCGGGCCCGCGCATGCCGATCTCCAGCACCAGGGCCCGGGTGCCGGGATCGGCCGCCAGGATGACGAGCGGCACCCCCACCTCGTTGTTGAAGCTGGCCGGCGCCTTCACCACGGCCCCCAGCCCGCTCAGGGCGGCGGCCACCATCTCCTTGGTGGTGGTCTTGCCCACGCTGCCGGTGACCGCCACCACCGCCGCATCGCGCAGCCGCCGGCGGTACCAGGCAGCCAGACGCTGCAGGGCTGCCAGCGAGTCGTCGACCACCAGCACCGCCCCCGCTTGCGTGTTGACCTCCCCCGCCCTGCCGCGCTCCACCATCACGGCCCGGGCGCCCCGAGCCAGGGCGTCGGCCACGAACTCGTGCCCGTCGAAGCGAGGCCCGCGCAGGGCGACGAAGAGGTCCCCCGGCTGCACCTGTCGGGAGTCGGTGCAGACCCGCTCGACGACGGTCTCGGCGGATCCCGCCTGCACCGTCGCGCCGCACGCCTCGGCCACGGCGCCGGCCGTCAGGCGCTCCATCACGGATCGCTCCTCTCCGGTGCCGAGGCGCCGTACCCCAGCTCCCGCAGCGCCTCCCGCACGACCTGCCGGTCGTCGAAGGGCACGATGCGATCCTTGAGGATCTGGTAGGTCTCGTGGCCCTTGCCGGCCACCACCACCAGGTCGCCCGGCTGGGCCCGCCGCACGGCCTCGGCGATGGCCTGACGGCGATCCACCACCACTTCGTAGCCCTGCATCGCGACGGGGCCGGCCTGGCACTGGGCCAAGAGGCCCGCCTCCACCTCGCGGCAGATGGCCTCGGGCTCCTCGCTGCGCGGGTTGTCGGAGGTGATGATGACCCAGTCGGCCAGCCGGGCGGCGATGGCGCCCATCTTGGGGCGCTTGGTGCGATCCCGATCCCCGCCGCACCCGAAGACCACCAACAGCCTCCGGGGTCCGAGGGCCCGGGCGGACGTCAGCACGTTGTCGAGGCCGTCGGGGGTGTGCGCGTAGTCGACGATGACGCCGAAGGGCTGGCCCTCCCGCACCGCCTCGAACCGCCCGGGCACTCCCCGCACCCGCTCCAGGGCTGCCACCGCCTCCGCCAGGGGCACTCCCTCGTGCAGGCCCGCCCCCAGCGCGGCCAGCGCATTGTAGACGTTGAAGATGCCTCCGAGCTGCAGCCGTACCTCCGACGCCCCCCAGGGCGTGCGCACCTTGAAGCGCAGTCCGTCGGACCGGGCCTCGATCCCCTCGGCGCTGATGTCTCGCCCCGGATCGAGCCCGTACGAGATCGTCGGCGCGGCCGAGCGGGCGGCCATGTAGGCGCCCGATGGGTCGTCGCCGTTGATGACGGCCAGCTTGCGGCCCTTGGTGCCCGGGCTCAGCGTCGCGAAGAAGGCGGCCTTGGCGTCCCGGTAGGCCTCCATGGTGCTGTGGAAGTCCAGGTGATCCTGCGTCAGGTTGGTGAAGATGCCCACGTCGTACTCGATGGCCTCGATGCGCTTGAGGGTCACGGCGTGGGAGGAGACCTCGGTGACCGCGTGGCTGGCGCCGGCGGCCACCATCCGGGCGAAGAGATCCTGCAGGTCGGCCGACTCCGGGGTCGTCCGCTCCGCGTCCAGCACCTGGTCGCCCACCAGTCGCTGGATGGTGCCGATGAGCCCCACCCGATGGCCGGCCGCCTCCAGCACCGCCTTGGTCAGGTACGTGGTGGTCGTCTTGCCGTTGGTGCCGGTGACCCCGATGAGCCGCAGCCGACGGTCCGGATGGCCCAGCACCAGGGCCGCCGCCCGGCCCAGCGCGGCGCGGCTGTCGCCCACCAGCAGCGTGGGCACCCGGTCCACCACCGGCCCCGGCACTCTCTCGGCCAGGATCATGGCAGCCCCCCGACGGGCTGCCTCGTCGGCGAAGTCGTGCCCGTCGAACCGGCTGCCCCGGATGCAGACGAAGGCGTCGCCTGGCTGCACCCGACGAGAGTCGTAGCGCACGGCGCCCAGCGAGGCCCGCCGCCGCTCAGGATCCTCCCAGGCCCGCCCCGGCCGGCCGACGCCGCCCAGGGCATCGGCCAGCTCCTCGACCGTCATGGCCGTCCCCCATCCCGCTGCAAGGCGAAGCGCACCTCTACCGCCGACCCGGCCGGCACCCGCTCGCCGGGCGCCGGCGACTGGAAGACCGCGAACCCCGACCCCTGCACGTTGAGCAGCAGCCCCCGGCCGGCCAGGATCCCGGCCGCCTCGGCCAGGCTCTTGCCCAGCACCGACGGCACCTCCACCTCGGGCGTCGACGGCCGGGGCAACTCCCGGTCGAGCACCAGGCGTACCCGGGTGCCATGCGGCACCTGGGTCCCGCCCCGAGGGATCTGATCCGCCACCAGCGTGCCGCTGCCCTCGACGCTCACGCTCAGGCCGGCCTGCTCCAGCTTCGCCGCGGCCTGCTCCGCCTCCATGAAGAGCACGTTGGGCACCAGCGCCAGCGGACGGCCGTCCTTGTCCCTGCCCGGCTCGGGCGGTTTCTCCTCCCGACGGGGCACCCGCAGGTAGCTCAGCGCATCCTCCATGATAGCCCGGAATACCGGGGCCGCCCACAGCCCGCCCCATCGGGGCTGCACGCCGAGCTTGTAGATCATGACGAGCCCGACCAGCCGCGCGCCGTCGACCGGGGCAAACCCGACGAACGAGGCCATCGCGTCGTCGCCGTAGCCCCCGCCCGGACTGGGCACCTGCGCCGTGCCCGTCTTGCCCGCGACCCGGTACCCGGGGATCTCGGCCCGGGTGCCCGACCCGTTCACCACCACACTTCGCAGGATTCGTGCAAACTCGGCGGCCGTGCCGGGCGAGAGCACCCGCCGCAGGGCCACGGGGCGCACCCGCTCCAGCACCTGGCCGTCGGCCGTGCGAATCTCCTTGACCAGGTGCGGCTTCATCAGCACGCCGCCGTTGGCGATGGTCGCGGCCGCCATGGCCAGCTGCAGCGGCGTGACGGCCACGCCCTGGCCGAAGCCGATGTTGGCCCAGCGCAACAGCTCTCCATGCTGGACGCTGCCCGGTGCCGGCAAGAAGCCGCCGGCCTCGCCGGGGAAGTCGATCCCCAGCGGCTGGCCGAAGCCGAAGGCCCGGGCGAAGCGGTAGAAGGCCTCGGGGCCCAACCGCTGGGCCCCCAGGATGGCGAAGACCGGGTTGCACGAGTTCTCGGTGGCCTCGACGAAGGTCTGGCTGCCGTGGCCGCCGGGCAGCCAGCAGCTCACCCGCCCGCCCCCGATGGCCACGAAACCCGGGTCGAAGAAGTGCTCGTCGGGCCGTACGACCCCCGCCTCGAGGGCCGCGGCGCCCGTCACGATCTTGAAGGTGGAGCCTGGCTCGAACTGGTCGGTGACGGCACGGTTGCGTCGGACCTCGGGCGGGTAGTCGGCGTAGTTGTTGGGATCGAAGTTGGGATACTGGGCCATGGCCAGGATCTCGCCCGTCTGCGGGTCGATGGCGATGAAGATGCCCAGCTCCGACTGGGTCTCCCGGACGACCCGCTCCAGCTCCCGCTCGGCCCGGTACTGGATCACCTGGTCGATGGTCAGCACCAGCTCGTGCCCGTCCTGGGCGGGGACGTAACGGCTGATGCCGCCCGGGATCTCCCGGCCCGCCGCGTCCCGCTCCGCCTCGACCCTCCCGGGCACGCCCCGCAGGTGCGCCTCGTAGTAAAACTCGAGCCCCTCGAGCCCCTGGTTGTCGATGCCGGTGATGCCCAGCACCTGGGCCGCCAGCGAACCGTTGGGGTAGACGCGCTGCGGGCGCTCCACCAGCCCGATGCCGGGCAGGCGCAGCGCCCGCACCCGCCGGGCCGTCTCGGTGTCCAGGCGGCGCGCGATCCAGACCGCCGCCTGGCGGCTGCGCAGGCGCTCCTCGATCTCGTCGGCCGGCATCCCCAGCACGCCGGCCAGCGCCTGCGCGGTGGCGGCGGGATCCTCGATCTCGTTGGGGATGGCGTAGACCGCGTCGGCGCTGACGCTGATGGCCAGCTTGTTGCCGTTTCGATCCATGATGGTGCCGCGCCGCGGGTCCACCGGCAGCGGCCGCAACCGCTGCTCGAAGGCGAGCCGGCTCAGCTCCCCGTGGCGCACCACCTGCAGGTAGAAGAGGCGCCCTGCCAACACCAGGGCGCCCAGGGCGGTACCCACCAGCAGCCAGGCGATCCGTCGCTGGACGGCGACGGGTGACGTGGGGGCCAGCAACCGCGCCTCGACTCCTCCCGGGGCGCCTCCTCACGGCCACGAGGGCAACTGCCGGGCCAGGGCCACCGGCTTGTGGAGCAGCGCCACCAGCGTAGCGCCCAGGCGCTCGGCCCATCCCGGCGCATCCCGCGTCGGCATGGCCTCGGCGGCCGGCCGGCTCGCCACCGCCACCCCCGCCGCGGGAGGCCCGTCCAGCACCAGCACCCGGACCCGGTTGGGCCTCTCCATGGCCAGCACCGTGCGCGCCATCCGCTCGGTGTGCGCCGGCGACGTCTCCCGCGCCAGCGCCACCTCCAGGGCCTCACCCCTGCGCCGCTCCATGGCCAGCTCCGCCTGGAGCCGGGCCACCTGACGCCCCATGATCGCCATATGCACGAGCAGGCTCAGGTAGGCCGTCGAACCCGCCACCACCAGCACGACCGCGACCAGCCAGCCCGCCACGATCCGCTCGGGCCTGGCCAGGGGGCCCGCCACCGCCGTGGTCCGGGCCGGCCCGGCCTCCTGTCGGCGGAAGGCTGCATCGCACGGCTCGTCTTGCGGCTCGAGAGCCCACACCGGTGTCGCCATCGTCATCGGACCTCCCTCGTCCAAGCCGTGCGGTCCGCCTCGGCCAGTCGCTCGGCGGCTCGCAGTCGGGCGCTCCGGGCCCGGGGGTTGTCGGCGGCCTCCGACGCGTCGGGCGTCAGGGGCTTGCGGGTCAGCAGTCGCATGGGGACGGGATCGCCCGCGCTCTGGGCTCGGCGCAGGGCCTCCTTGACCCGGCGATCCTCCAGCGAGTGGAAGCTGATGACCACCAGCCGCCCGCCCTCCCGCAGGGCCCTCATGGCCTGGGGCAGGGCGCGCTCCAGCTGGCCCAGCTCGTCGTTGACGGCGATGCGCAGCGCCTGGAAGATCCGTCGGGCGGGATGGCCCCCGGTGCGCCGGGCCGAGGCCGGCACGGCCGCCTTGATGCAGGCGACCAGGTCACCCGCCCGCTCGAAGGGCTGGCGCCGCCTGAACTCCACGACGAAGGCGGCGATGCGCGACGCCCACCGCTCCTCGCCGTACTCACGAAAGATCCGCGTGAGCTGCTCCTTCGGCAACCGGTTTAAGAGATCGGCCGCCGTCAGCGGCAACGCCGGATCCATGCGCATGTCGAGGGGTGCGTCCTCCACCTGGTAGGTGAAGCCACGGTCGGGCGTATCGAGCTGCATCGACGAGACGCCCAGGTCGAAGAGGATCCCGTCGACGCTGTCAAGTCCCAAATCACGAAGCTTTGCCCCGAGTTCAGAAAAATCGGCGCGCAAGAGCACGACCCGATCTCGCCATGCCTCGAGCCGTCTGGCGGCGACGGCCAGCGCGTCGGGATCCCGATCGAGCCCGACGATCCGGCACGACGGCTCCTGCTCCAGCAAGGCGCGCGCATGACCGCCGGCGCCGACGGTGGCGTCGACGTAGACCCCGCCCGGGCGTGGCCCGAGCAGCTCCACCACCTGCCGCACCATGACGGGCCGGTGCGGCACCTCGTGCTCCTGCAACGCCTCTACAACCCCAGCCCGACGATCTTCTCGGCGATGGCCTCGAACGAGCCCTGGGCCTGGGCGGCGTAGGACTCCCACGCAGCCTGATCCCATATTTCCACCCGGCTCCCTACACCGAGCACCACGACGTCTCGCTGCAGGCCCGCATACTGGCGCAGGTGCGGGGGCACCAGCGCCCGGCCGGCTCGGTCCAGCTCGACAGGGGACGCGCCCGCCATCAGCAACCGGACGAAGGCACGGGCGTCGGCCTGCGTCAACGGCAGCGACCGGAGCTTGGCCTCCACGTTGGCCCACTCGGCGACCGGAAAGGCAAACAGACAGCGATCCAGCCCCCTCGTCACCACGAAGGGGCTGCCCAGCTCCTCGCGAAAGCGAGCAGGGATGATGAGCCGGCCCTTCTCGTCCAGCTGGTGCTGGTACTCGCCCATGAAGGCCACGGCCAGCGAACCGGTCCCGTCCCCCGGAGTCTCGGGCCCTGAAAGATGCTTTGTGGGGGAAACGGTGCGCCGTGGGCCGCAGGCTCCCCAGCCCGGCCGCTTGGCGGGGGTCCTCCACTTCGCACCACTTTCCCCCACTCCGCGCCCTCCGCATTCGCCGCGCCGGGCGCGTTTCCTGCTGGCTTCCACGACGAGATTTGCAAGATCCTATCAGGAGGAGGGGATGGCATCGTGCGGATCGGGTTGCTGGGGCCCATCACGTGGAGGACGCCGCCGCGCCGGTACGGTCCCTGGGAGCAGGTGGTCTACCACCTGGCCGAGGGGCTGGTGCGGCGCGGTCACGAGGTGACGCTGTTCGCCACCGGCGACAGCGTGACATCGGCCCGGTTGGTGGCCGTCTGCCCGAGGCCGCTGGGGGAATCGCCCGATCTCGACCCCAAGATCTACGAGTACCTGCACGTGGCCGAGGCGTTGCGCCACGCCCGGGACGGGGCCCTGGACGTGCTGCACAACCACTTCAACTGCTACCCGCTGGCCTTCGCGGACCTGGTGGACGTGCCCATCGTCACCACGCTGCACGGCTCGGCCTTGCTGGAGCCGGCGACGCGGGTCATCTACCGCCAGCGGGCCCAGTTGCCCTATGTCTCCATCAGCGACGCCGAGCGGGCCGGCCTGCCCGAGCTGCGCTACGTGGCCACCGTCTACAACGGGGTGGATCTGTCGCAGTTCACCTTCCGGCCGGAGCGCGGGCGCTACCTGGCCTTCCTGGGGCGCATGTCGGCCAAGAAGGGCGCGCACCTGGCCGTGGAGGTGGCCAGGCGTACGGGGCTACCCCTGCGGATGGCCGCGATCATCCCGCCCGACGAGCGCGACTTCTTCCGGCGGGAGATCGAGCCCCACCTCGATGGCGACCGCATCGCCTACGTGGGCGAGCTGGGCCCGCTCGAGCGCGACCGGTTTCTGGGCGACGCCCTGGCGCTCTTGCACCTGTGCACGGTCCCCGAGCCCTTCGGGCTGGCACTGGTGGAGGCCCAGGCGTGCGGCACGCCGGTCATCGGCATGGCGCTGGGCAGCGTGCCGGAGGTGGTACGGCACGGCGAGACGGGGTGGGTCGTGCACACGCTGGAGGAAGCCGTCGAGGCGGTGAAGCGTGTGCACGAGATCGACCGGGCCGCCTGCCGCAGGTGGGTCGAGGCGCGCTTCACCGTCGAGCGCATGGTCGACGGGTACGAGGCCGTCTACCGTCGCATCCTCGAGGAGCGCCGGTGAAAGGGCGAAAGATGGGACCGGACGGACAGCCCCGGGGCGGCGCCCCGGGGCTCGCTACGCCTCCAGGGCTGCCCGCAGCCGGGCTGCCAGCTCGGCCAGCGCGGCCGCCGACGGCGTCTCCGTGTCGGGCCCCCGCATTCGGAAGCGCAGCCCCTCCCCGCCCCCATAGCGGGGGATCAGGTGCAGGTGGAAGTGGAAGACCTGCTGGCCGGCGATGGCGCCGTTGTTTTGCAGGAGGTTGAGGCCCGCCGGCTGCAGCGTCCAGCGCAGGGCGTGCGCGACGCGCCAGGCGGCCTGCATGACGGCGCCCGCCTCCTCCGCCGTCAGATCCCAAAAGGTGACGGCGTGGCGGCGCGGCACCACCAGCACGTGTCCCCGGCTGGAGGGGTAGATGTCCATGAAGGCTGCGACCATCCCGTCCTGCCAGACGAGATGCGCCGGGGCCTCGCCCCGCACGATGCGGCAAAAGATGCAGGACGCCTCGGGCTCGCCCACCGCCATCCACCCCTCCAGGCGCCGGCGTCCGCCGCGCTACTGCGCCAGCACCTCGGCCAGCTGCAGCAGCTCCGGCTCCAGGGGCCGCTTCTTGCCGACGACCTCCTCGAGGGGCAGCGCCTGCACCTTGCCTCCCAGCCAGCCGGCGATGTAGCCGTAGCGTCCCTCTACCAGCAGCTTGACGGCCATGGCGCCGGCTCGGGTGCCCAGCAGCCGGTCGAAGGCCGTGGGCGTGCCGCCTCGCTGCACGTGCCCCAGCACCGTCACGCGCAGCTCGAAGCCCACCTCGTCCCGCCGCTCACGGAAGTGCTCCGCCATGGCCGCGGCGTTGTAGCGAGCCCCCTCGGCCACCACCACGATGGCGTGGGACTTGCCCCGCTCGTAGGCCTCCCGCAGCTCCCGAGCCACGGCGTCGGGATTGACGTCCACCTCGGGGACCACCACGACCTCGGCGCCCCCGGCCAGCGCCGTCATCAGGGCCAGGTAGCCGCAGTCGCGCCCCATCACCTCTACGAGGAAGGCCCGGTGATGGGAGGAAGCCGTGGACCGGATGCGATCCAACGACTCGAGCGCGGTGTTGAGGGCCGTGTCCACGCCCAGCGTCAGGTCGAAGCCGTAGAGGTCGTTGTCGATGGTGGAAGCGACCCCCACCACCGGAAAGCCCATCTGGTGCAGCAGCAGGCTGCCTGTCTGGGAGCCGCCCCCGCCGATGACCACCAGCCCCTCGATACCGTGGGCCCGCATCTGCTCGATGGCCTTGCGGCGGCCCTCCTCGGTGCGGAACTCGGGGCACCGGGCGCTGCCCAGCACGGTGCCGCCCATCCCGATGATGCCGCCCACGCTGCGCACGGTCATCGGCACGAACCGGCCCGCGATGAGCCCGGCGTAGCCTTGCTCGACGCCGAAGACCTCCAGCCCTTCCGCGATGCCCACCCGCACGACCGAGCGGATGGCCGCGTTCATGCCGGGGGCATCGCCCCCGCTTGTGAGAACGGCGATGCGCTTCATCGACGAGGCCCTCTTCCTTCGATCGTTGTCGTCGCTCACCCGCGAAGCTTGTCCGTTGCCCGCCCCGCCTTGTCCGCCCTTGCCTGCCATCCGCCCACCACATGGGCGGATGAGGGTCGGCGCATGCTCTCCCACCGGGAGGTCATGCCCGCATGACGGAGACGCCACGGTCGCCACAAGCCAAGCGATTCCGAGTGCGCCGCCCCCAAGATAATCGAGACCGGACGGCCATGCAAGGGGCCGACCTGGCCGGGGCAGGCCGCGACACGACCGAGAGCCTCAAGGAGGAGATCGCCGAGGATCTGGGGCTGGCCGACGACCTCGGCAACCCGGATCAGCTGACGGTGCGGGAGGCCGGCAAGATCGGGGGCCAGATGGTGCGCCGCCTGGTGGAGGCCGGCAAGGAGACCCTGGCCCGGGATCGACGGCGCGGCCGGCACGCCGACGACAGGGCCTGACGGCGGGTCGCCGGACGTACGAGAGGGGCCCCGCTGCGGGGGCCCCTCCACCTCATCCCGGTACGGTCCCGCTCATCGCGGTCCCAGGGGGTAGCCGCCTGCCGCGCGCACGGCGGCGGCCACCTCCCGCTGCAGGGCGATGACGCCGATCGGCGGGCGCCGCAGGAGAGCGGCCATCCTGTCGGCGGCCTCGGACGTGCCCGCCACGTCGCGCCCGGCCTGCTCCATCTGGCGGGCGGACTCGTCGATGACCAGCGCTGCCAGCGCTGCGTGCAAGGCCGCGTCGCGCCCGTCCCGGTCGGCCGCCCGGCGCGCCCGGATCCAGGCGCTTTGCGCGGCGAAGTAGGCGATGACCATGTCGGCCAGCCGGCCGAGCTGCTCCTGCTCCGCCTCGAGGGCCATGCCGTGGCGCTCCACCATCAACGAGGCCGCGTACAGCAGCGCCCGGCGCATCCCCGCCATCCAGGCGCCGTCCGGCAGGGGTGCCCCGTCGCCGTGCCACCCGCCCTCGGTCGCGCCGGCTCCCGACTCGACCGCCTGCCGGGCCTCGGCCATGGCCTGCAGCAGGGGCAGCCCGGCCTTCATCGCCCGTCGCAGCAGGGCGTCCGGGATCAGGAGGCGGTTGATCTCGTTGGTGCCTTCGAAGATGCGGTTGATGCGGGCATCGCGGTACATGCGCGAGACCGGGTAGTCGTTCATGAATCCGTAGCCGCCGTGGATCTGCAGGGCCTCGTCGACGATGTACGAGAGGGCCTCGCTGCCGTACACCTTGTTGGCCGAGCACTCCACCGCCATCTCCCCGACCGCCGGGGCGTGCCCGTCGGCCAGGGCCCGCCGGTGCATGAGCCCCGCCGTGCGGTAGACCATGCTCTCCAGCGCGTACAGCCGCACCGCCATCCGGGCCAGCTTCTCCTGCACCAGCCCGAAGTCGGCGATGGGCCGGCCGAACTGCTGGCGGCTCTCGGCGTAGGCCGTCGCCACCGCCATGGCTGCCTTGCCGGAGCCCAGCGAGCCGGCCGCCAGCTTGAAGCGGCCGATGTTGAGCACGCCGAAGGCCACCACGTGCCCCCGGCCGATCTCGCCCAGGACGTGATCGGCCGGCACCCGCACGCGGTCCAGGAAGACGGCCCGGGTCGACGAACCCCGGATGCCCAGCTTGTCCTCCTCCGGGCCCAGGCTCAAGCCCGGCGAGCCCGCCTCCACCAGGAACGCCGTGAAGCGCTCGCCGTCCACCCGGGCGTAGACCACGAAGAGGTCGGCGAAGCCGGCGTTGGTGATCCACTGCTTCTGCCCCTCGAGGACGAAGCCGCCGTCGACGGGGGTGGCTCGGGTGCGCGCCGACAGCGCATCGGAGCCGGCCATGGGCTCGGTCAGGGCGTAGGCCGCCACCTTGCGGCCCGCGACCAGATCCGGCAGGTAGCGGGCCTTCTGCTCGGGCGTGCCGAAGAGCGCCAGCGGCAGGGTCCCGATGCCGGTGTGAGCGCCGAAGGTGACGGCGAAGTCGCCCGCCCTGGAGATCTCCTCGGTGACCGCCGCCCCGTAGACGGGGCCCAGGGCGGAGCCTCCGTAGGCCTCCTCCACCTCGACGCCCAGCAGCCCCAGTTCACCGGCCCTCGCCAGGAGCTCCCGCAAGGTGGGGTAGTCGTGCTCCAGCAGGCGCTCGCCCCGGGCCAGCACCTCCTTCTGGACGAAGTCGCGGGCCACGGCCGCGATGGGCTCCACCTCCTCGCGGGCCTGCTCGGGGGTCACCACCGCGGCCTCGTCGTCGGGCGAGGGATCGCCCACGAGGAAGCCCCCGCCCCGGTCCCACCAGTCGCTCGTGGCCATGCTCCTCGCTCCCCTCGGGTGACGAAGGCGCCGCCTAGGCGGCCTCGAAGAGCCCCGCGGCGCCCATGCCGCCGCCGATGCACATGGTGACGACGCCGTATCGGGCGCCCCGGCGCCTCATCTCGTGCAGCAGCGTCGCCGTCAGCTTGGCGCCGGTAGCCCCCAGGGGATGGCCCAGGGCGATGGCGCCGCCGTTGACGTTGACGCGGGCCGGATCCAGCTCCAGCCCTCGGATGACGGCCAGGGTCTGGGCGGCGAAGGCCTCGTTGAGCTCCACCAGCTCCACGTCCTGCAGCCGCACGCCCGCCCGACGCAAGAGCTTGGGCACCGCCTCCACCGGCCCGATGCCCATGACCTCCGGGGAGACGCCCGCCACGGCGAAGCCGCGGTAGACCGCCAGCGGACGCAGGCCCAGCTCCTGGGCCCGCCGGGCCGACATCACCACGGCTGCCGCCGCCCCGTCGCTCATCTGCGACGAGTTGCCCGCCGTGACGGTGCCCCCCTCCATGAAGGCGGGACGCAATGCAGCCAGCGCCTCCATGGAGGTGTCGCGCCGCACCCCCTCGTCGACCTCGAACACCCGGCCGTCCTCCAGCGGCACGGGTACCGTCTCCTCCCGGAAGCGGCCGGCGTCGATGGCCGCCGCGGCCCGCCGGTGGCTCTCGAGGGCGAAGGCGTCCTGATCCTCCCGGCTGACGCCGTAGCGGCGCGCCACCTCCTCGGCGGTGTGGCCCATGGCCATGTAGACCTCGGGCCGATGGTCGACCAGGTAGGGGTTGGGAGACGGCTTGAAGCCCATCATGGGCACCCGGCTCATGCTCTCCACGCCGCCGGCCACGATGACGTCGGCGTGGCCCACCATGATGCGCTCGGCGGCCATGGCGATGGCCTGCAGCCCCGAAGAGCAAAACCGGTTGATGGTGACCGCCGGCACCTGCACCGGCAGCCCCGCCCGCAGGGCCGCGATGCGCGCCACGTTCATGCCCTGGTCCGCTTCGGGCATGGCGCAGCCCAGGATGACGTCGTCGATCTCCGCCGGATCCAGTCCCGGCACCCGCTCCACAGCGGCCCGGATGGCCAGGGCCGCCAGGTCGTCGGGACGCACGTGCGCCAGGGATCCCTTGCGGGCCTTGCCCACCGGCGTGCGCACGGCGGCCACGATCACTGCGTCCTGCATGTCGCCCGCCCCTCTCTCGACGACCCGGCCCTAGTTGCGCAGGGGCCGGCCCGTCGTCAACACGTGCTCGATGCGCGCCTGCGTCTTCTCCTGGCCCAGCAGGCTCAGGAAGGCCTCCCGCTCCAGGTCCAGGATCTGCCACTCCGTGAGCTCCGTGCCGCCCGGCACCCCGCCCCCGCATAGTACGTGGGCCAGGGCCTTGCCGATGGTCACCTCGTAGTCGGTGATGCGGCGGGAGCGCCACCAGTCCAGCACCCCGGCCACCAGCGCCGCCTCCACGTCTCGTCCCGGCGCGGCGATGACCGGTGGCGGCGGAGGCACCCAGCCGGCCTCGTCCATCTCGATCACCCGCTGGCGAGCCCGGTAGAGCAGGGCGTCCCGGTCCGCCACCACCGCATCCTCCGGCCGCAGGTAGCCCAGCGACCGGGCCTCGTGGGCGCTGGTGGCGACGCTGGCCGTGGCGATGACCTCGAAGGCCCATGCCACCAGCGGCTGGACGTCGATGGGCCGCCCCTCGGGCAGCCGTGCCAGGGTACGCACCAGCATCTCCTTGGTGCCGCCACCCGCCGGGATGAGCCCGACGCCCGTCTCCACCAGGCCGATGTAGCTCTCCACCGCTGCCACGGCGGTCGGGGCGTGCAGGAGCATCTCGGCGCCCCCGCCCAGTACGCGCCCGGCGACGGCCACCGCGACGGGAGCCGGCGCGTACTTGAGGGCCATGTTGACCGCCTGGAAGCGCCGCACCACCGCCTCCAGCTGCGACCACGCCCCCTGCCGGGCTGCCAGCAGGATGTGGAAGAGATTGGCGCCCAGGGAGAAGTCGGGGCCGTCACCGAAGACGACGAGCCCCCGAAAGCGGCCACCCAGCTCCGACAGGGCCCGCTCCAGCGCCTCCACCAGCGCGTCGTCGATGGCCGCCTTGGGCGGATGGCAGCGCAGGCCGGCCACGCCCTCGCCCAGGTCCAGCAGCGTCGCGCTGGGCCCCGTCCAGACGGTGGCCCCTCGTGCCTCGAGGTGCGAGGCGCTCAGGTGCTCGGGCGGCAAAACGACCGGTCGGTAGGCAATGGAAGGACGGCCATCCTCCCGCCCTGGCGCCTCGACGAAGGCCACCGCCTCGACCCGTCCCGGCCCCCCGGCCTGCGTCGCCTCCCGGTAGAAGGAGGAGGCGCCGCTCTCGAGCACCGCCCGCACCAGCTGCGGCACCGGGAGCCCCTGCCGGGCCATCGCCTCCGCCAGCGGCTCGAGCCCGAGCCGGTCCCAGATCTCGAAGGGGCCCTGCTCCCAGGAGAAGCCGTGGCGCATGGCCCGGTCCACGTCGGCGACGCTGTAGGCGATGGAAGGGGCCTTGGCCGCCGCGAAGGCCAGCACCCTGTAGACGACGTCCCGGGCGAAGGCGGCAGCGGCATCGTCGCCTTCGAGCAACGTCTGGAGGCGCCGCTCGGGCGGCGCTGCCATGGCGCGGTCGACCGAGTCGAAGCGCACGGACTGGCGCGGCCGGTAGGTCAGGCTCTCCCAGTCCAGCACCTCGATGGCGCCACCGCCCCCCTCCCCCGAGCGTCCGGCGCGGCGGTAGAAGCCGCCCCCGCTCTTCTCCCCCAGCAGGCCCCGCTCCACCATGGCCGCTACGATGGGCGGCACCGCCAGCAGGGCTCGCTCCTCGGGGTCATCCGTGCGGGAGGCCCCGCTTCGCAGGACGTGGAGGTAGGTGTCGAGCCCCACCAGGTCCAGCGTGCGAAACGTGGCGCTCTTGGGGCGCCCCATGACGGGCCCCGTCACCAGGTCCACGGCCTCCACCGACAGCCCGTGGCGCTGCATGGCCTCCAGGGTCACCTGCAGCGAGTAGACGCCGATGCGGTTGCCGATGAAGTTGGGGGTGTCCCGGGCGAGCACCGGCACCTTGCCCAGAGTCCGGCGGAGCCACACCTGCACCGCCTCCACGAGGTCGGGGTCCGTGTCGGCGGTGGGGATCACCTCCACCAGGCGCAGGTAGCGGGGCGGGTTGAAGAAGTGGATGCCCAGGAAGCGCCGGCGGAAGGCCTCCGACCGGCCCCGGGCCTGCTCGGTCACCGACAGCCCGGAGGTGTTGGTGGCGATGACGGCCCGCGGGGCGATGTGCGGCTCCAGCTCCGCCCACAGGGCCTGCTTGGCGCCCAGATCCTCCACGATCGCCTCGATGACCAGGTCGACATCCTGCAAACGCTCTTTGTGATCCTCGATGTTGCCCGTCCGGATGAGACGGGCCGCCGCCGGGCTCGTCAGGGGCGCGGGCTTCATCTGGCTCAGCCGGCGCAGGCCCTGGTCCGCTAACCGGTTTCTGTCAGGACCAGGCGACGCCACGTCCAACAGCTCGCAGGCGATGCCCAGGCTCGCCATCCACCCGGCGATCTGCGAGCCCATGACGCCTGCGCCGATGACGGCCGCCCGCCGCACCCGCAGCCGGCCGCCGGCGCTGGTCTGCCCCACCCGACCCACCTCCGTTGTCGTAAGCACAATTATTCGCCATTTGGTTCGCCCCGGGACAGGCTCTCCCCTTCCCGGGGCGTGCTATAATGGCGGCGCTTTCAAGCCAACATCCCGCGAGAAGGGCTCGAGGCATGGACATTCGCAGGACGAGGCTCCTGGCCGGGGCCGTCGAGGCCGAGGGCGTGGTGGTGATCATCGACGTCTTTCGCGCCTTCAGCGTCTGCGCCTACGCGGCGGCCCTGGGCGCGCGGCCCCTGCTGGCCGTGGCCGACAAGGATCGGGGGTTGGCCCTGCGGCAGCGGTACCCCGACGCCGTCCTCTCGGGCGAGTCGGGCGCCTGGCCGCTGCCCGGCTACGACATGGGCAACTCCCCCAGCGAACTCTTGCGGGCGGTGGCCGGTGGGCTGCGCCTGACGGGCCGACCCTTCGTGCAGCGCACCGGCGCCGGCACGCAGGGCGTCATCTACAGCCGCAAGGCCAGGCGCATCTACGTGGCCTCGCTGGTCAACGCCGTCGCGACGGCCCTGGCCATCCGGCGGCTGGAGCCTCCGGTGGTGACGCTGGTGGCCATGGGACGCGCCGCCCGGGAGACCACCGAGGAGGACGAACTGTGCGCCGAGGCCATCGAGGCCCACCTGCGGGGCGCCGAGTGGCCTGCGGCGCGGCGGCTGAGCGAGTTGTGGGAGACGCCCCGGGTGCAGGGGCTGCTGGCGGGGGAGCTCCCGCCCTTTCCCCCGTCGGACGTGCCGCTCTGTATGGCCTACAACCTCTTCGACTTCGCGCTCCGAGCCCGCAGGGTGGGCGACGTGGCGGTCATCCGCCCCGTCCCGGTGCCCGAGGCGCGGCTCTATCCGACCGCGGTCGCCGGCGATCCTGCGAGCCCGCCGGGCGGGAGCTCCCTCTGACGGCTCTCAGCGGGACGCGACCAGGCGCCGGGCTGCCTCCACCACGCGGTCGACCGTGAGCCCCACGGCCGCGGCGGCCTGGGCCGCCGGCGCGCTCTCGCCGAAGCGGGTCACCCCGACGAGCTCCGCCCGCTCGCCCACCAGCCAGCCCCATCCGCTGCCGACGCCGGCCTCCACCACCACGCAGGGGCTGGGATGCGCCAGCAGGCGTCGGCGCGCCTCGAGGGGCATCGCGGCCAGCCGCTCCCGGCACGGCACCGAGACGACCCGTACCCGGAGCCCCTCCTGTTGCAGGCGTCCGGCCGCCTCCACGGCCATGGCCACCTCGCTGCCGCTGGCCACCAGCGTCACGTCGACCTGGGCCTCGTCGAGCCCCCGCACGACGTAGGCGCCGGCCCGCACACCCTCCCGCTGGCGCCGGGCCCCGTCGGCCCCCTCTACCGGCACCGCGGGCACGCCCTGGCGGGTCAGCACCAGCGCAGAGGGCCCGTCCTGGCGCTCCAGGGCCGCCAGCCAGGCCAGGGCGGTCTCGGTGGCGTCGGCCGGCCGCCAGACCTCGAGACCCGGGATGGCGCGCAGCGCCTCCAGGTGCTCCACGGGCTGGTGCGTGGGACCATCCTCGCCGACGTAGACCGAGTCATGGGTGAAGACGTACAGCACCGGCAGCCGCATCATGGCCGCCAGCCGGATGGGCGGGCGCATGTAGTCGGAGAAGACCAGAAACGTGCTGCCGAAGGGCCGCAAGCCGCCGTGCAGGCTCAAGCCGTTGAGGATGGCGCCCATCGCGTGCTCGCGCACGCCGAAGTGGAGGTTGCGCCCGCTGTACTGCCCGGGCCCCACCGAGCCCAGCCCCTCCATGAAGGTGTGGGTCGAGGGCGCCAGGTCGGCCGAGCCGCCGACCAGGTAGGGCACCCGCTCGGCCAGGGCCTGCAGCACCCGCCCCCCGGCCACCCGGGTCGCCACGGGCTTGGATGGGTCGAAGCTCGGCAGGGCCGATGCCAGATCGGCCGGCAGGCGGCCTTCCATGGCCTCGTCCCACCGCTGCCGGAGCTCGGGGAAGGCTCGGGACCAGTCCTCCCAAAGGGCCTGCCAGCTCCGGCTCGCCTCCTGCCAGGCCGCACGGCGCTCGGCGAACAGCGCCTGCACCTCCTCCGGCACCCAGAAGGGGCGGTCCGGCGGGAAGCCGATGCGCTCCTTGAGGGCCCGTACCGCCTCGGGGCCCAGCGGGGCGCCGTGCGCCTCGGCCTGGTCCTGCTTGGGGCTCTTGTAGGCCAGGTGCGTGCGCGCCACGATCAGCGACGGGCGGCTCTCGTCGGCCACCGCCCAGGCCATGGCGGCCCGCAGCGCCTCGATGTCGTGCCCGTCGACGGTGGTGACCCGCCAGCCGTACGCCTCGAAGCGCCGCGCCACGTCCTCCGAGAAGGCCAGCCCGGTGGACCCCTCGATGGATATCTGATTGGAATCGTAGATCACCTTGAGCTTGCCCAGCCGCAGGTGTCCCGCCAGGGAGGCGGCCTCCGCGGCGACGCCCTCCATCATGTCGCCGTCGCTGGCCAGCACCCAGGTGCGGTGGTCCACCACCGGGAAGCCGGGGCGGTTGTAGGTGGCGGCCAGCATGGCCTCGGCCAGGGCCATGCCCACCGCGTTGGCCAGGCCCTGGCCCAGCGGGCCCGTGGTGGTCTCCACGCCCGGGGTGCGCCCGTGCTCGGGATGGCCCGGCGTCAGCGAGTGGAGCTGGCGGAAGCGACGCAGCTCCTCCAGCGGCAGCGGGTAGCCCGTCAGGTGCAGGAGGCTGTACAGCCACATCGAGCCGTGGCCGGCCGACAGCACCAGCCGGTCCCGGTCCGGCCAGGTCGGCCATGCGGGGTCGTGGCGCAGCACCTCGGCGAAGAGCACCGCCCCGATCTCCGCGCAGCCCAGCGGCAGCCCGGGGTGACCCGAGCGGGCCTGCTCGATGGCGTCGACCGACAGGGCTCGCACCGTATCCGCCACCCGTTGCAACAGCGTCGTGGACGTCCGCGTCGTCATGGCTTGCTGGATGCCTCCTCCGTCTCCACCTGGCCTCTTGTTCGGTCTCCCACGATCCGCGCGACGCGCGCCGGGACTCGGCACGGACAGCCCGCTTTGCTAGAATGAGAGCGGGCAGCAGGATTATTGCAATTGCTAGCTATTTGCCCTCCCCGCTCGGTCATCGAGAAGGGGGAGATCGCGTGATCCGCTCGCTTCTGACCCCGCGCAGCGTCGCGATCGTGGGCGCCTCTCCTAACCCCGACAAGATTGGGCACATCATCCTCCGTCACCTGCTCAAGGGCCGAGCTCGGGTCTACCCCGTCCACCCGCACGCCACCCGTGTGCTGGACCTACCCGTCTGGCCCTCCATCGAGGCCCTGCCCGAGCCCGTCGACCTCGCCGTCCTCGCCACCCCTGCCGCCACCGTCCCCGAACTGGTGCAACAGTGCGTGCGCCGCGGCGTCGAGGTGGTCATCCCCATCGCCGGCGGGTTCGGCGAAACCGGCGAGGAGGGGCGCGAGCTGGAGCGGAGGCTGCGGGCCATCATCCAGGGCAGCCGCACCCGCATCCTGGGCCCCAACACGCTGGGGGTGCTCAACCCCGCCTACGGCCTCGACACGCTCTTCCTGCCCGACGACCGCCTGCCCCGCCCCGGGGCGGGCACCGTGGCCCTGATCTCCCAGAGCGGGGCCGTGGGCGCGACGCTCCTGTCGACGGCGGCATCCATGGGCGTCGGGGTGTCGGCCTTCATCGGCATGGGCAACCGCCTCGACATCGCGGAGGCGGAGCTCCTGCAGGCCCTGGGGCGCCCCGAAGATCCCACCGCCGTCATCGGCCTCTACCTGGAGAGCTTCGCCGACGGCCCCGCCTTCCTGGAGGCGGCCCGCCAGCTGGCCGGGCGAAAGCCGGTGGTGCTGCTCAAAGCAGGTCGCACGGCCACGGGAGCTCGGGCGGCGGCGCTGCACACGGGCTCCATGGCCGGCCCCGACCAGGTGGTCGACGGGGTGCTGCGCCAGTACGGGATCTGGCGGGTCTTCGACGACCTGGAGCTGGTCGACACGTGCCTGGCGCTGGCCCTGGCCCCCATGCCGGCGCCGGGGGCCCGGCGGGTCGCCGTCATCACCTGCGCGGGCGGGCAGGGGGTCATGCTCTCCGACTACATCGAGTCGACGACCCGCGGCGTGGGGCTCGCCATGGCCACCTTCACGGAGGGCACGCGGGCGCGGCTGCGAGAGGTGCTGCCCTCCTTCGCCAGCGTGGCCAACCCCGTCGACCTGACGGGACAGGCCTCCACCGCCATGTACGAGCAGGCGCTGCAGGTGGTGCTCGAGGATCCCGGCGTCGACGCGGTGCTGGCCAGCGTGGTGCTCCAGTTGCCCTTCATGAGCCCCGAGGTGCTGCCCGCGGTGGCCCGGCAGGCCCGCCGCTACGGCAAGCCCGTGGTGGCGGCCTTGGTCGGGGTCAAGGACACCCAGGAGCCCTTCCGCATCCTCAACGGCCTGGGCGTGCCCACCTACCCGTCGCTGTGGCGGGCCGTGCGCTCCCTGGCCGCCATCCTGCGCTACCCTGCCATGGCCGCGGCGGTGGCCAGCCCCGCCGACCGGCCCATGGTGCCGAGGTGAGGTGAGCCGACGTGTCGACACGCGCCCCGGCCCGCCTGGCGGCGGCCGAACACGAACTGAAGGCCATCCTGGCCGGACTGGGCATCAAGGTGCCGCCCTCGCGGCTGCTCCTGCCCGACGATCCGGTCCCCGCCTCGCTGCCCTTCGCCTTCCCCGTGGTCGCGAAGGTCTCGTCGCCGACCCTGCTCCACAAGACCGAGGCGGGCGCCGTGCGCCTCGGCATCCGCGACGCCGCCGAGCTCGAGCAGGTGGTGACGGAGCTCCGCTCTCGCTTTCCCGGCGATCCCATCCTCGTCGAGGCCATGGAGCGCCCGGGCGTGGAGGCCATCGTGGGCTTCTTGCGGGACCCGGTCTTCGGCCCTTGCGTCATGGTCGGGGTGGGCGGCATCTTCGCCGAGCTGTACCAGGACGTGGCCTTCCGCCGGCTGCCCGTGCGAGCCTCCGACGTCGAGGCCATGCTGGACGAACTGCGGGGCCGGGCCCTGTTCGAGGGCTTCCGGGGGCTGCGAGCCAGCCGGCAGGCGCTGGTGGAGGTGGTGCTGGCCGCCAGCGAATGGGTGCTGGCCAACGCCGACCGCGTCGGCCAGATGGACCTCAACCCGGTCTTCGTGCGGGAGCACGACGCCGTCGTCGTCGACGCCAAGCTGATGGCGCCGTCCCAGGGCTGAGAGGAGCAGCGCGGCGGCCGGCGACGAACCCACCGGCAAAAGCGAAGGCGCCCCTCGCCCCAGGGGCGCCTTCGTCTACCTGATGAAGTCCCTACACCATCGCCGGCACGAGGCCGGCGCTCGCTCCGCTACGCTCTGGTCCCATCGGGCGGTAGGGACTCAGGGTAACGAGGTGATAGTCGGCCAGCGGGTCTGTAAGCCGGATTCTGTCGAGGGAGGCCATCCCTCTAGGACGGACGTCGCCGCCCGTCTCCAGCGACCTACCCGAGGGGCATCGAGGCGGGCCACCTCCGGGGCCCCTCCTACTCGGTCTTGCTCCGGGTGGGGTTTGCCCAGCCGGCCAGTCGCCTGACCGCTGGTGAGCTCTTACCTCACCTTTTCACCCTTACCGGCACCGGCCCGTCGGGCCGACCGGCGGTATGGTCTCTGTGGCACTTTCCCTGGGGTCGCCCCCGCCGGGCGTTACCCGGCACCCTGCCCTGTGGAGTCCGGACTTTCCTCGGGTCGCCGGCATGGCCGGCCACCCGCGGCCTCCCGACCCACTGACCGAACCCTATTGTAACCCTCTCGCCGGGCCCGTCAAGCCGCGAGCGACTTCCCCTATGCCGGCGCCGGCGCCCCCGGCAGCCCGAGATGCCGCCCGGGCCGCCAGTAGAGGATGCGTCCGCACGTCTCGCAGAAGATCATGCGCTCCTTGCGGCGAGCCTCGGTGAGCACCAGGTTGGAGAGGGGCAGGCCGCAGGCCGAGCACTTCTCCTGGTCCACCAGGGCCAGCGCTTGCCCGCCCTTGGCCCCGGCCAGCCGCTCGTAGCGCGCCAGGTGGGTGGGGTTGGCGACGGCAGCGACGAGCTCGGCTCGCTGTCGCTCGAGGCGTGCCAGCTCGGCCTCCAGCTCGCGCCGGGTGGCCTCCCAGCGCCGCTCGGCCTGAGCCAGGCGCTCGCGCGCCCGGGTCAGCTCCTGCTGGGCCTGCGCCAGGGCCCTCTCGGTCTGCTCCAGCGACTCCATCTGCTCCAGGGTCTCGTCCTGCAGGCGACCCGCTCGTTCGCGGACCGCCTCCAGGCGGGCCTGCAGCGAGCTCAGCTCCTTGGGGTGGGTGACGGCACCCCCGAAGAGGCGCTGCTGGAGCTGCTCGCCCTCCCGCTCCGCCTCGGCCAGCTCGCTCTCCAGGCGGCGCACCGCCATGCGCAGCTCGCGCAGCCGTTCCTGGTACGACTGGCAGGCCGCCTCGAGCCGGGCGGCCTCGTCACGGGCCGACTCCGCCTCCACCCGGTCGGGATGCCCCTCGAGGCCCTCTCGAGCCGCCCGGATGGCGCCGTCGACCTGCTGGAGCTCCCACAGACGCTCCAGGTCGGCGGCAGCCGCCCCACCCGCTCGGGGAGGTCCCATGCCCGTCTCGGCGGAGCCCATCGCCATCCCTCCTTTGCGGGGTCGTGGCGTTGTTCGGCAACCGGGCGCGCTCCCCTACCGCCCGGTGAATAGTTAAGCAAGTTAACTTCGCCTGTGTTATACTGCGGGAGGCAATGGGAGGGGTTCCCCCATCTCCCACCGGGACGAAGGAGGTTGGCACAAGAAGGCCGATGAGCGAGCAGACCAGGCATGAGCTCAAGATCGTCGATCTTCACGTCAGCGTCGACGACAAGCCCATCGTCAAGGGGCTGACCCTCACGATCCGCTCCGGCGAGATCCACGGGTTGATGGGGCCCAACGGGTCGGGCAAGACGACCCTGGCCTTCGCCCTGATGGGTCATCCGCGCTACACCATCGAGAGCGGTCAGGTGCTCCTAGACGGCGAGGACGTGCTGGCCATGAGCCCCGACGAGCGTGCCCGCAAGGGGCTCTTCCTGGCCTTCCAGTACCCGGCCGAGGTGCAGGGCGTGACGGTGGCCAGCTTCCTGCGGGCCGCGGTCAACTCGGTGCGCGGCGGTGACGGCAAGGAGCTCCCCATCGCCGAGTTCCAGAAGCTGCTGCGCGAGAAGATGGAACTCCTGGAGATGGACCGGAGCTTCGCCAGCCGCTACCTCAACGAGGGCTTCTCCGGCGGCGAGAAGAAGCGCAACGAGATGCTCCAGATGGCCATGCTGCAGCCTCACATCGCCGTGCTGGACGAGACCGACTCGGGCCTCGACATCGATGCCATCAAGATCGTGGCGCGGGCGGTCAACAGCCTGCGCGGCCCCGACTTCGGCGCGCTCATCATCACCCACTACCAGCGCATCCTGCGCTACATCGAGCCCGACTACGTCCACGTCATGATGGACGGGCGCATCGTGCGCTCCGGCGGCAAGGAGCTGGCGGAGGAGCTGGAGGAGAAGGGTTACGACTGGCTCCGCCAGCAACTGGCCGACCAGAGCGTAGCACGATAGGAGGGGCGGCGCGGTGGAGGTGCAGAGCACGCTGGCGATCGAGCGCTCCCTCGTCGAGTCCTACGGCGCCCGCCGGGCCGAGCCCTCGTGGATGGTGGAGCGGCGGGCCGAGGCGCTGCGGCTCTTCGAGGAGACGCCCATGCCCCAGTGGGATCGCACGGATCTCTCGGGGCTCGACATGGAGGCCTACGTGCAGGCGTTGCGCCGGGCTCTGGAGTCGGCGCCCGCGCCGGCGCCGGTCGTCGACCTCGCCTCCCCCAAGGGGGTCGACGGATCGTGGCCGGCCGCCGTGGTGGAGGAGCTGCAGGGCGTCCAGGCGGGCAGTTCCGTCATCGTCCACGTGGCGGCGGGCATCGAGACGCCGGTGCGGTCGGCCCGCTGGCTCGACCCGGAGCTGGCCCGACGGGGCGTCCGCCTGATGAGCCTGACGGAGGCGCTGGCCCAGATGCCCGATCTGGTGCGGGCCCACTTCATGACCCGGGCCGTGCCGGCTTCCCAGGGCAAGTTCATGGCGCTGCACGGAGCGGCGTGCGACGTGGGCACCGTGCTCTTCGTGCCGCGTGGCGTGCAGCTCGAGCAGCCCATCCAGATCGTGACGTGGATGGACGCCGCCCGGCCGCTGTTGTTCCCCCATACCCTCATCGTGCTGGAGGACGAGGCGCGGGTGACGGTGATCGAGTCCCAGATGTCGGCCGGCGCTGAGGCGGCCGGCGGCGTGCGGCCACTGGTGGCGGGGGCCGTCGAGATCGTGGCCGGGCCCAGCTCCCGCATCGACTACGTGGCGCTGCAGACCTGGGGCACCCACGTCCAGAGCTTCACCAACCGGCGGGCCGTCCAGGATCGGGACAGCCAGGTCGAGTGGATCCTGGGCGAGTTCGGGTGCGCCCTGACCCGGGGCGAGTTCGAGTCGGCGCTGGAGGGGTCGGGCGCCTCGTCGCACACCGTGCTGGTCTTCTTCGCCGACGGCCAGCAGCATCTCGACCTGCTCAACAGCATGGATCACCGGGGCACGCACACCGAGTCGGACATCGCCGCCCGGGGCGTGCTCAACGGACAGGCCCGGGGCATCTACCGCGCGGTCACCCACATCCGCAGCGGAGCGCGCGAGTCCGGTGCCTACCAGAAGGGCAACATCCTGGTGCTGAGTCCCGACGCGAGGGCTGACGCCAACCCCAGCGTCGTGGTGGAAGAGAGCGAGGTGCAGCGGGCCGGCCACGCCGCGACGGTGGGTCAGGTCGATCGCGAGCAGCTCTTCTACCTGATGAGCCGGGGCATCCCGGAGAAGGTGGCCATCGCCCTCATCGTCGAAGGCTTCCTGCGGCCCGTGCTGGATCGCATCCCGTCGGAGGCCGTGCAGGAGCGCATCCGGCGCATCGTGACCGCCAAGCTGGGAGCCGCGTGAGAGAAGGTCGGACGAGCGTGCGATCGATTGAGACGTGTCGGGAGGATTTCCCGGCATTGCACCAGACGGTGGCGGGCGGCCGTCCGCTCGTCTACCTGGACAGCGCGGCCACGGCCCAAAAGCCGCGTAGCGTCATCGAGGCGGAGGCGCGCTTTTACGAGCGCGACAACGCCAACGTCCACCGGGGCGTGCACACGCTGGCGGTTCGGGCCACCGAGGCGTACGAGCGGGCGCGCCGGGCGGTGGCGCGGTTCATCGGGGCGACGGACCCGGCGTGCGTGGTCTTCGTGCGGGGCACCACCGAGGCCATCAACCTGGTGGCGCGCAGCTACGCCCAGCCGCGGCTGGGGCCGGACGACGAGATCGTGCTGACCCCCATGGAGCACCACTCCAACATGGTGCCGTGGCAGATGGTAGCGCAGGCGACGGGCGCTCGCCTGCGCTACGTCGATCTGCTGCCCGACGGCACCCTGGACCTGGCCAGCTACGAGCGGCTGCTGGAGAGCGGCCGGGTGCGGGTGGTGGCCGTCACGCACCAGTCCAACGTCCTCGGCACCATCAACCCGGTGCGGGAGATGGCCGAGCGCGCCCACCGGGTGGGGGCGGTGGTCGTGGTCGACGCCGCGCAGAGCGTGCCCCATCAGCCCGTCGACGTGCGGCAGCTGGGGTGCGACTTTTTGGCCTTCTCGGGGCACAAGATGATGGGCCCCACGGGCATCGGGGTGCTGTGGGGGCGGCGGGAGCTGCTGGAGTCCATGCCGCCCCTGTTCGGCGGGGGCGAGATGATCCGGGAGGTCGGGCTGTTCGAGTCGACCTACAACGAGGTGCCCTACAAGTTCGAGGCCGGCACGCCCCCCATCGCGCAGGCGGTGGGGCTGGGCGCGGCCGTGGAGTACCTCGAGTCGCTAGGCATGGAGCAGGTGCGCGCCCACGAGCAGCGGCTGGTGGCGTACGCCCTCGAGCGGCTGGGCCAGATGCCCGACGTGCGGATCTACGGCCCCCGGCAGCATCGAGGCGGGGTCGTCAGCTTCAACGTGGAGGGCGTCCACCCTCACGACGTGGCCACCATCCTCGATCAGGAGGGCGTGGCGGTGCGGGCCGGCCATCACTGCGCGCAGCCGCTCATGCGCTGGCTTGACGTCCCGGCGACGGTGCGCGCAAGCTTCTACGTGTACAACACGCCCGAGGACGTCGACGCGCTGGTGCGGGCGCTCGAGGCCGTGCGGGCCATCTTCGGGGCGGGAGCCAAGCCCCGGTGAGGGTGGCGGGGCCAGCGTGCTAGAAGAGCTCTACCGAGAGGTCATCCTGGACCACTACAAGTCCCCCCGCAACAAGGGCCCGCTGGCAGGAGCCGACGCCAGCGTCCACCTGCACAACCCCCTGTGCGGCGACGAGATCACCCTGGCACTGGCCGTCGAGGGCGAGACCATCCGCGAGGCTCGCTTCACGGGTCAGGGGTGCAGCATCAGCCAGGCGTCGGCCTCGATGATGACCGAGGCGCTGCGCGGCAAGACGCTGGCCGAGGCCCGGGAGATGCTGCAGCGCTTCACCCGCATGGTGCGGGGCGAGCTGGCGCCCGAGGAGGCCGATCTGGGCGAGCTCGAGGCGCTGGCCGGGGTGAGCCGCTTCCCCGTGCGGGTCAAGTGCGCCTTGCTGGCCTGGGAGGCGCTCGACAAGGATCTGGCCCACCTCGAGGAGGGCGGCCCCGCGGGGTCGCCTGCCGGCGAGCCCGGCGGCAGGCCGTAGGGCGAGCCGCACCCGGTCCGGGCTTCAGCGGGCCGCCATGCGCAACGCCCCGTCCAGGCGGATGACGGTGCCGTTGAGCATGGGGTTCTCGACGATGTGTTGCACCAGCGCCGCGTACTCGTCGGGTCGCCCCAACCTCGGCGGGAAGGGCACCTGGCCCGCCAGGGAGGTGCGCACGGGCTCGGGCAGCGCCCCCACCATCGGCGTGTCGAAGACGCCCGGTGCGATGGTGACCACCCGGATGCCCCAGCGCGCCAGCTCCCGGGCGGCGGGCAGCGTCAGCCCCACCACGCCCCCCTTGGAGGCCGAGTAGGCGGCCTGACCGATCTGACCTTCGAAGGCGGCCACCGAGGCCGTGTTGACGATGACGCCCCTCTCTCCCTCTTCGTCGGGCGGCGCCTCGGCCATCGCGGCCGCGGCCAGGCGCAGCGCGTTGAAGGTGCCGACGAGGTTGACCTGGACGACCCGGACGAACTCGCCGAGCGGCATGGGCCCCTCCCGGCCCAGGATGCGACGGGCGCCGCCGATGCCGGCCGCGTTGACCAGGACGCGAAGGGGGCCCAGGGCGACGGCCGCCTCGACCGCCCGGGAGACAGCGGCTTCATCGGTGACGTCCACCTCGACGAAGCGTGCCCCCTCCCCCAGTTCGGCCGCCAGGGCCTGGCCACGGGCGACGGCCACGTCGGCCACCACCACTCGGGCTCCCAGTCGATGAAGCCGGCGGACGGTGGCCTCCCCCAGCCCCGACGCCCCGCCCGTCACCAGCGCGACGGCTCCTGCGACCCTCACGGCGTGCACCCCCGCGCCGGAGCCTCCCCCGACAGGGAGAGGCTCCCGGTCTGATAGGACACCCGCTCATTCGAGCGGGGGCGCGGGGGTCCTGCCCGTTCGTCGGCCCGCTTCGCTCCTACCCGTTTCTCACCTATCGGGAGGAGGCGTCCACCACGCCGGCCGGCGCGGCTCGGTGGCCGGCGACCCCCACCGCCGGCGAGGCGACCGTCTCGACGGCCCCCTCGGCCGGACGCAGGCCCCTCAGGCCCCGTACCGTGGCCCACAGCATGGGCAGCACGCCCAGCACGATGAAGACCGTGTCCGGCAGCATCCGCAGCCACAGCAGCGCATGCACCCACGGCGTGCGGTAGAAGGCCGGGTCCCGGGCCTCGGCGAAGCCCTGCTCAACGGCCACCGCCAGCTGCCCGATGCCGATGGGGATCAGGGTGAGCACCACCATGCCGGCCAGCCCCAGGTTGAGCCCCCAGAAGCCCAGCCGCACGGCCCGCTCGGAGAAGGCCTCGGGCCGGGTGACGCTGCGCAGCACGTAGACCAACAGGGCCATGGCCAGCATGCCGTAGACGCCCATCAGCGCGGCGTGCCCGTGGGCTGCGGTCAGGAAGGTGCCGTGCTCGAAGTAGTTGACCACCGGCAGGTTGATGAAGAAGCCCAGCACGCCGGCGCCGAAGACGTTCCAGACGGACGTGGCCACCAGGAACCAGAAGACCTCCGGGTAGGCGAAGCTCCGTCCGGCCTGCCGGGCCAGCGTGTACTGCTCATAGGCCTCGATGCCCAGCAGCGTCAGCGGCACCACCTCGAGGGCGGAGAAGGCCGCACCCAGCGCCAGCCAGAACTCCGGCAGGCCGACGAAGTAGTAGTGGTGCGCCGTGCCGATGACGCCGGTGGCCATCACCAGGATGACCTGGAAGTAGGTCGCCCGCAGGGCCGACTGCGCCCGCACCAGCCCCAGGTGCACCAGCAGCGTGGCCGTCACCACCAGGGTGAAGACCTCGAAGATGCCCTCGACCCACAGGTGGATGACCCACCACCGCCAGAACTCGGCCACGGCCCAGTTGGTGCCCGGCTTGAAGAAGAGCCCGAAGCCATAGAAGAACGGGATCGCGGCCGACGCGTACAGCAGCAGGTGCGGCAGGCTGCCGGGATCCCGCTGCGCCCGCAGGGCGGCCCGGATCCCCCGCCAGACGATGACCAGCCACAGGAGCAGGCCCACGATGAGCAGGATCTGCCACAGGCGTCCCAGTTCGAGGTACTCCCAGCCCTGGTGGCCGATCCACCACCACAGCCCCGACCCGGCCTCACCGCTCCCTGCCGCCAGGCGCCCCGTCCCGCCGAGGTAGATGCCCGTCAGGGTGCCCGCGGTGACCAGCACCAGCGCCACGAAGAGGACGTTGGCCAGCAGCGCCTGACCTCGCGGCTCGGCCGTCGCCTGGCCGCTGGCGGCCGCCGCCTGGCGGCTCAGGGCCGGCGCGATGTAGAGGCCGGCCGCCAGCCAGGCCGTGGCGATCCAGAAGATGGCCATCTGCAGGTGCCAGGATCGGGCCACCGAGAAGGGCAGCAGGCGGTCGATGGGGATGCCCAGCACCTC
>DATCKA010000069.1:0-4362 GCA_036562495.1 Limnochordales bacterium | reverse complement strand
GCCCCATGCGCGACGTGTACCCGGTGATCACCGTGCGGGACGCCGCCTCCGGCGGCCGACGCTGCAGGTCCGCCCGCGACGGTGATGCGCTGCTTGACGCGGCCGGGTTGGGCTGGGCCACCCGCCCCGGCGGCTCACGGGAGCAGGCTCGCCCGACCCGGTCACCTCATGCCGCGCACCAGCCTCCGTCAGCGTGCACCAGCGCGCCGTTGAGGAAGGAGGCCTCGTCGGAGGCCAACCACGAGATCACAGCGGCGAGTGCCTCGGGTTTGGCCGCCTTTGGCATGGTGGCCATGGCCAGCTTGGCCCGTTCCATGGCCCAGGGGCTCTTGGGGATGGCGGTCGCGCCGATGCCGGTCTCCACCGGGCCGGCCAGGACGGCGTTGGATCGGATGCCGAACGGTCCGTAGAAGTAGGCGACGTGCCTCACGAGTCCGATGACCCCGTGCTTGGACGCCGCATAGGCTGCCCCCGAGACCGCCCCGGAGTCGGATGCCTTGGACGCCACGGTCACGATGGCGCCGCCTCCCTGCGCCCGCATCCGGCGCAGAGTCGCCCGGGTCATGCGCATGACGCCCACCAGATTGACCGCGAGGACCCGCTGCCACGTCTCGTCGTCCATCTCGTCCAGGGGCAGGAAGAAGTCCATGATCCCCGCCACGTTGGCCAGGATGTCGATGCGCTCAGCCTCTGAGACGACCCGGTCCACGTCCTCCTGGACGGTCACGTCGGCCACGACCAGTCTCGCCGACAGGCCTGCCTGCTCCAGCCGGGCTCGAGTGGTGTCGAGCCCCTGTGGATTGATGTCGCATCCCACCACCCGAGCTCCCTCCTGTGCCAGACGGATGACGGTGGCCTGTCCAATCCCCGACGCGGCCCCGGTGACGATCGCGACTTTGCCGCTGTGGCGCATGCGCAAGCCCCCTCGTGGATGCGTGACGCGTAGGTGACGGTAGGGTTACCTGTCTCATCTTACCATCGGTCGACGGACGCGACTAGGGACGCATATCATTAGCGATTGCGGCCCGATGTCCAGGACCGTGACCAGGTTTCCCTTCCTCGCCACGCCGCCACTCACCGGGTGAGCTCCAAGCCTCCTCTCAGGATCCTGTGCTACCCTGGCCCCGCACGAGGGCCCGTTAGCGGGGAGGGGGAGTGGCAGGATGCCATCGATTGTGACAACGTTCACGATAATCATGGCCATAGCGGCCGCTGCGTTGACGCCGGCGCTGCCGGCCCGTGCAAGGGCGGGGGCGCCAGATGGGCTTCTGCCGGACGGCCTTCGGATCCAGAGCATGAGCCTGTCGGTGCGCCCGGAGTACGACCGACCGGGCGTCTTGGTGGTCTACGACGCGCTGGTCGTCAACGAGTCGTCGAATCCCTTCTCCGGCGAGCTGGCCTTTCCCATCCCCGAGGGTGCCCCGGTGCCGCACGCCTGCGAGATGACCCGTGACGGCGACCACCTCAGCCGCCTTCCCCGCACCGAGTCGTTGGGGGCGCTGCGGGTGGTCAAGTGGGCGCTGGACCGCGAGCTTGGGCCGGGCGACGTCTATCACGCCTTCGTCGAGTTCTACTACGATCCCATCGAGAAAGCCGGGGATGCCAAGCAGTTCGTCTATCGGTTCGTCCCTCTGGTACCAATTGACCGGCTGGAGCTGACCCTGGTCGAACCTCTTCAGGCCACCGAGTTCCGAGTCTCGCCGCCGAATGCTGCATCCCGGCTTGCGTTCCTCGACGGTCAGACATTCAAGACGCACGTGTTGGAGTTCCAGAGCCTTGAGCGGGATCAGCCCGTGCAGGTGGAGGTCAGCTACCGCAAGGCCGACGACCGGCCTTCCATTGCCGCCAAGACGGGGGCGACGGGAAGCGGCTCAAGCAGCGACACGTCTGGGATGGGGCGAGGTCCCGTCGATCCTAGCCTCGTGGGAATGGCCATCGTGTTGGTCGGCGCGCTGGGGTTGTTGCTGTACCTGGGCGTGCGCAGGTCCGCCCTGGCGACCCGAGCGTCGGTGAGCGAAGAGCGCCGGCTGGCCCGCCAGCTTCTGTTGAGAGGGCGCATCAGCGAGGCGACTTACCAACAGATCCTCAAAGACCTGGACCGGGAGGCGGACTCCAGATGAGAAACCCGAGGCTGCTGGCCGCGCTGGTGGTGGGATCGGCGGTACTGTACCTCATGGCGATGGGCTTCACCCGAACCGCCCCCTACTACCTGACCGTCTCCGAGATCCAGGTGCGTGCCGGATCGCTTCAAGACAAGCCCCTGCGTGTGGCGGGCGTGCTGGTCGGCGACAGCATTCAATGGGATGTGCAGAACTTCTTCCTGCGCTTTGCCATTACCGACGGCCAGGAGACCCTGACGGCGGAGTACCGCGGCGTACGGCCCGACAACTTCGAGGGAGGCAAGCAGGTGATCGTAGAAGGCCGGCTTCGCCCCGACGGCGTCTTCGTCGCAAACCAGGTGATGGTCCAGTGCCCGAGCCGGTACGAGGCTGAAAAGGATGGAGGCGGGCTGTAGGAGAGGATTCGACCGGGGAGGTTTCGTGGCTTGGTCGAACTGGGGAAGGTTTCGACGCTTGCAGCGCTGGCCGTGGTCTTCTACGCCATCGGGGCCTTCGTCGGCTCCATCCGGCTGCGCGACGCCCGGCTGTTCGAGAGCGGCAGGCGGGCCGTCGTCTGGCTGTTCGTCCTGCTGACGGTGGCCATCGTGGTGCTCGTCTACTTGCTGCTGGCCGGCGACTTCTCGGTGCGCTACGTGGCCAACTACACCGATCGGGCGCTGCCGACGGCTTACAGGTTGTCGGCGCTGTGGGCGGGTAACGAGGGGTCGCTGTTGCTATGGGTGTGGATCCTGGTGCTGATGGCGACGCTCCTGGCGGTGACCCGGCGGCAGGACGACGCCGACATGATGCCGTACGTGCTCGCCGTCCTGATGGGCATCGCCTCCTTCTTCGCCTTCTTGCTGGTCTTCGTCGCGGACCCCTTCGCCAGGCTGCCGGAGCCGCTGGCCGACGGCTACGGGCTCAACCCGCTGCTTCAAAACCCGGGCATGTGGCTGCACCCCACGACGCAATATATCGGCTACGTGGGGTTTGCCGTGCCCTTCGCGTACGCGATGGCGGCCCTGCTCCTGAAGCGAGCCGACGCGACCTGGCTGAAGGTGACGCGGCGCTGGACGCTGTTTGCGTGGCTGTTCTTGAGCATCGGCATGATCTATGGCGCCCAGTGGGCCTATGTGGAGCTGGGCTGGGGCGGCTACTGGGCCTGGGATCCCGTCGAGAATGCGTCGCTGCTGCCCTGGTTGACCGGCACGGCCTTCTTCCACTCGGCCATCATCCAGGAGCGCCGGGGGATGTTGAAGGTCTGGAACGTGCTCTTGGTCATCCTCACGTTCATCCTCACCATCTTCGGGACCTTCCTGGTGAGAAGCGGCATCCTCAAGTCGGTCCATGCATTTAGCGACGGGACGCTCGGGCTCTATTTCACCATCTTCATAGGCACCGCGTTGGCGGCCTCGCTGTGGCTGTCTTACGACCGGATGCCGACGCTGCGAGAGGAAAGGCACCTCGAGTCCGTCGTGTCCAAGGAGTCCAGCTTCCTCGTCAACAACCTGGTGCTGCTGGGCATGGCCTTCGCGGTCTTCTGGGGCACCATCTTCCCCATCGTCTCCGAAGCGGCGACGGGTGCCCGGGTGACGGTGGGCCCGCCCTTCTTCAACCAGGTGATCGTGCCCATCGGGCTGGCGCTGGTGCTGGTCATGGGGATCTGCCCGCTCATCGCATGGCGCCGGGCTTCGCTGGACAACATCCGGCACCACTTCGTCCACCCGGCCGCCGCGTCGGCGGTGTTCGCGGCCGTGGGCGTGGCATTGGGGATGAAAGATTGGCGGGCGCTCGTCTCGTTTGCCGTGTCGGCCTTCGTGGTGGCCACCATCGTGCTGGAGGTGGCGAGGGCCTTGCGGGTGCGGCGGCGCAGCACCGGTGAGGGCTGGGGGGTGGCCCTGGTGAGGCTGCTGACCCGCAACCGGCGCCGGTACGGCGGATACCTGGTGCACATCGCCGTGGTGATGATGGTGGTGGGCATCACGGGGTCGGCCGTATTCAAGCAGGAGGTGGAGAAGAGCGTAAGACCGGGCGAGACCATCGCCATCGGCCACTACGAGCTGGCCTTCGAGGGCCTCAGGACGCGGCAGGACGGGGACCGGGTGGTGGTTTACGCGGATCTCCCTGTCATCCGGCGGGAGGATGACGGCACCCGACGGAATCTGGGGGTGCTGCGCACCGAAAAGGTGTTTCACCCCAAGAGCGAGCAGCCCACCACTGAGGTCGGCATCCTGGGCAGCTTGAGGGAGGACCTCTACGTGAT
>DATCKA010000067.1:0-3971 GCA_036562495.1 Limnochordales bacterium | reverse complement strand
CCCAGCAGCATGATCTCGGTCAGGATGGTGGAGTCGATCTCCGGATTGGGCGGGTCGAAGAAGGGCGGCACGAAGAACCGGGCGCCGCCCGATCCCATCTGGTGCACGTCCCAGATGATGCTGGGCAGCCACTCGCGGAAGATGAGCGGCCCCCACACCCGGGTCTCCTGCAGGTTGAACATGAACCAGTCGCGGTTGTTGTCGTGGCCGGCGTACTTGTGGTAGAGCTCCGGCGGGCTGGTGCCCTCGAAGGGCGTGCCCAGGGTCTGCCGGTACCACCTCACCACCAGCTCGTGGCCGTCGGGGTTGTTGACCGGGTTCATCAGGAGCACGACGTCCGACAGGACGCGCAGCGTCTCGGGATCGTCCGACGAGGCGAGGTGGTAGGCGAGCTGGAGGGCGAAGTGCGGAGCGGCGATCTCGGTCGAGTGGATCGCGTTGTTGATGAAGACGACGGCGGGCTGGCTCTCGATGAGCCGGCGGGCCTCGTCGGGCCCCAGGGTGCGCGGGTCGGCCAGCCGCTGCTGCGTCGCCTTGATGGCGTCGAGGCGCATCAGGTTTTCCGGCGAGGAGATGAAGAGCAGGTACATCGTGCGGCCCTCGCTGCTGGTGCCGACGGGTTGGAGCAGCACCCGATCCGAGGCGGCGTCGAGCGCCTTGTAGTAGCCGATCAACTGGCCGTAGTCCACCAGGGTCCGGTCCGTCCCGGGCTCGAAGCCGATGACCTCGGCCGGTGTCGGGATGCGCGGCGGTTCGCCGGCGACGGCCGGGTACCCGGCCAGCCCGACGAGCATGGCGACCCCGATGACCAGGGCCAGGACCGCTCGTTGCGCTGTGCGTGACGTCCTCTCCATGCGCGCTCGCCCCCTTCACGGTGGGTCCGGGAGGCCGCGCGTGCGCCCCCGCGGCCCGAGGGTAGCCACGGGGACAGCGGCCGGCAACGCGTGAGAGGTCATCGGGGGCGCCACCGGGGCGAAAGACGACAGGCTGTCTGCTCGCGTCGGGCCGCGGCGTCCGCAGGCGGGCGCTCGCACGTGGTATGCCTGATGGGTGCCGATCAGACCGGCCTCAGGTCGAGGAGGCGCGATCGCCCGACAAAAGCCGTCCGTACCCGACTCAAAGCGAGGCGGCCGACGGGCCGGCGCTGTCCGGCTGCCGCTTCCACTCGGAGGCGAGCAGGCCGTAGATGACCATGTCGTGGAAGCGGCCGTCGACCCAGATCCACTGGCGCAACACGCCCTCCTCGCGGAAGCCAAGGCGCCTGGGGATGGCCCGGCTGCGGAGGTTGCCGGCTGCGCAGCGGATCTCGACCCGATGCAGCCCCAGCGGCCCGAAGGCGTGGTCGATGACGGCCCGGCAGGCGCGGGTCACGATGCCTCGGCCTTGCAGGTGCTCGGCCAGCCAGTAGCCGATCTCCGTGCGGCGATTGCGGCGGTCCACGTAATGGAGGCCGATGGCGCCCGCCAGCTCCTGCCGGTACCAGATCCCGGCCTGGAAGCCGTTGCCCTCGGCGAACTGCTGCAGGCTGCGGCGAATGAACGCCTCGGTCTGCTGGAGGGTGGTCTCCGTCTCCGCCCAGGGCAGCCACCGTCGCAGGTAGGCGCGGTTGGCCTCCGTGAGGCGATGCATGGCCTCGGCGTGCTGCAGCTCCAGCAACCGCAACTCGATCTCGTCGTCCACCCGCGCGGTAAACATGGGCTCCGTCCCCTCGAAGGGCTGCTCCGCACGGCGGAGGCGTCCGGGCTCGTCCCCAGCCGGATGCCGTAGAGCTTCCGCCTCCGGACGGCGTCCTCCTGCGACGCGACGCCACGGCCGCCTTCACGGGGGCGTAGACCCGACGCTGGGCCGCTGGACCGGACGACGCGTGCTATACTGCACCGTTGACCGACCGGCGAGCCGGCCTGTGTCGCCGGACACGGCGTCACATCGTGGTCCGCCGGCGGCGGTGGAGGTGGCACGTTGGCGCCGGACCGGCGCATGCGGACCGTCTACGCCCTGATGGTGGCGATGTTCCTCACGGCTATCGACGCCACCGTGGTGGACACCGCCATGCCGCGCATCGTGGGCTCGCTCGGCGGCTTCTCCATGCTGACGTGGCTTGTGACCGCCTACCTGCTCACCTCCACGTCCACCGTACCCGTCTACGGCAAGCTGGCCGACCTCTTCGGGCGGCGGCGCACCTTCGCCGTGGGGGCGACTCTCTTCCTCCTGGGCTCGACGTTGTGCGGGCTGGCCCGGAGCATGCCCCAGCTCGTCGCCTTCCGGGCGCTGCAGGGCCTGGGGGCCGGAGCGGTGATGCCGGTCGTGCAGACCATCATCGGTGACCTCTTCTCGCCCGAGGAGCGCGCCCGCTACCAGGCGTGGTTCTCGGCGGTGTGGGGCATCTCCGCGCTGGTGGGGCCGCTGGTCGGCGGGCTGGTGGTGGACCACGTCTCCTGGCGGTGGCTCTTCTACATCAACCTGCCCCTGGGCGGGCTCGCCATCTACATGGTGCTGACGCAGCTCGAGGAACGGGCGCCGCGGCGGGCCGCCACCATCGACTACCTGGGCTCCGCCCTGCTGACGGTCGGCACGGCGGCCGTGCTGCTGGCCCTGCTCGAGGGTGGGGTCACGTGGCCGTGGGGCTCGGCTCCCGTCCTCGGCTTGCTCGGAGGCGGGTCGGCGCTGTTGACCCTCTTCGTCATGCAGGAGCGGCGGCACCCCGACCCCATGCTGCCGCTGGATCTGTTTCGCACGCCCACCATCGGGCTGGCCAACCTGGCCACGTTGATGATCGGCGGGGTCTTCTACGGCACGACGGTCTTCCTGCCGCTGTGGGCGCAGGGGGTCCAGGGCTACTCGGCGACCCGCTCCGGAGCCTCGCTGCTGTGGCTATCGGTGGGCTGGCCGCTGGCCTCTATCTTCGCCAGCCGCTACATCCTGCGGGTCGGCCAGCGGCGGGCGGCGGCGCTGGGGCTCGTGCTGCAGACGGGGGCCTCGGTGGGGTTGCTGGTGCTGGCGCGGCTGCACCGGGATCTGCCCGAGGTGGCCTTCGCCGGCGTCACCTTCGTCATCGGGGCCGGGATGGGGCTCGCGACGCTGTCGTTCATCCTGGGCGTCCAGAGCGCCGTCGGCTGGGAGCGGCGGGGGGTGGCGACGGCATCGCTGCAGTTCGTGCGGACGCTGGGTGGGCTCGTGTGGGTGGCGCTCATGGGCGCCACCGTCAACCGGACCCTGGCGGCGCACCTGCGGGCTCTGCCGGAGATCGGCGTGCGCACCAGCGCGGACGCGGCCGCCTTCGCCAGCCATCTGCTCGACCCGGTCCAGCGTGCCGCGCTCTCGCCGGCCACCCTGGAGGCGGCCCGGGAGGCGCTGGCACAGGCGCTGCGGGGCGTGCACGGGTTGATGGTGGTGTGCGCGGCGGTGGCGCTGGCCATCACGCTCTCGCTGCCCGACGTCCGGCTTGGGGACAGGGCCTCGGCACAAACGGCCAGGACTGGCGCGGCGGCGGGCCCAGGCTCCGGTGGCGGCTCGGGCCAGCCGGAGCCGGCCCCGGAGACGGCCCGCGCGTCGGACTGAGCGACCGACGGCGGCCCGAGGCCGCGGCTGACAGCCGCAGGCGCATCGAATGGCGCCGGACGCCGGCCGGCTCTGCCGGAGCTGGTCCACCTGCATCCAGAAGCCTTCGTTGTCGAAGGCGTCCCAAAACCCGTCGGCCCATCGGCTCTCGACAACCGTCTCGCAGAAGTCCGCCGGCCGAAACCAGTGGTCGGCGCCGGGGACTATCTCGATCGCCCAGGCCTGTCCACCCGCCTCCGTCAGGTACCGCCGGGCCGGCAGTCGGGCCGCTCGAGCCAGACCATCTCGAGGTACTGCCTGCCTACCCAGAGGTTGGCCACCTGGAAGTCCCGCGTCCCCTTGCCCCATCTCGGCTCGAAGGGATAGCCCATGGGGGCGAGGGTCCGCTTGAGCTCGTCGAGCGCCCGCATGTC
>DATCKA010000054.1:0-3301 GCA_036562495.1 Limnochordales bacterium | reverse complement strand
ACCGTCTATCTGGGCGAGCGGCTGATCCCGGGAGCCGACCGGGTGGTGGCCACGCTGCGGGCCTCGGGCCGGCGGGTGGTCTTCCTCTCCAACAAGCCCCTGGAGAGCCGGGAGTCCTACGCCGCCAAGCTGACGCGACTGGGCATCCCCACGGCGCCCGAGGACGTCATCCACTCCTCCGCCGTGCTGGCCCGCGCCCTGGCCACGCGACACCCGGGTGCTACCGCCTTCGTCCTGGGCGAGCCGCCCCTCATCGAGGAGCTGCGGCGAGCCGGGGTGCGCGTGGTACAAGATCCGTCGGCGGTCGATTGGCGCGTCGACTTCGTCGTGGCGGCCTTCGACCGGACCCTCACATGGGAGAAGCTCAACGACGCGCACCAGGCGCTGCGCCGTGGCGCCCGGCTCGTCGCCACCAACCCGGACCGCACGTGCCCCGTCGAGGGCGGCGACGTGCCGGATGCCGGGGCGGTCATCGCGGCGCTGGAGGCCTCCTCGGGCCGCCGGCTCGAGTGGGTGGCCGGCAAGCCGTCACCTCTCGTCGTGGAGGCTGCCCTGGCGCGGCTGGGCACGCAGCCCCACGAGACGGTCATGGTGGGGGACCGGCTGGAGACGGACATGGTCATGGCGCGGCAAGCCGGTCTGACGGCCGTGCTGGTGCTCACCGGCGTGACCGGCCCCGACCTCGTCGCCTCCGCGCCCGAGCCGTGGCGGCCGGACGTGGTGCTGGAGAGCATCGATCACCTGGTGCGGCCGTAGGGTAGCGTGGCATCAGGGGCGCAGAGACCAGAGCCCGGCGGCGCTGGTCGAGACCGCGAGGACGGGGCTCGAGAGGACGTACCGGAGCTCGTCCGGGCTCTGCACGAGCCCTCCGGCGATGACGGGAGGCAGGTCACGAAATGGGATGCGAGTCTGGATGGCGGGCACGATGAGGGCCGGCATGATCTCCACGGCGTCGGGCCGGGTGCTACGGACGACGGAGACGGCGGTGGAGAGAGACGCCGAGTCCAGCAGGAAGACTCGCTGGATGGCCAAGAGCCCCACGCGCCGCGCGTCCCGGATGAGGGCGCTGCGCGTGGTGATGATGCCGTCCACCCCGACCTCCCGCGCCAGCAGCTCCACGCCGGCGGCGTCCTTGCCCACTCCCTCCACCAGGTCCAGGTGGGCGAAGGTGTACCGCCCCAGGTGGCGGCACGTCTGGGCGATGGCGCGCAGCTCGAAGATGGTGCAGTTGAGGACGAACACGACGCCGACGTCGGTGCGCTCCAGGCCCGCCAGGTCGTCGGCGCCACGGACGGCGGCGATGATCCGGGTGCGACGGACCACCTCGAGCCAGGAAGGCCGCCGGTCGCCGGGTCGATGGGTGTCCACGGGCATGTCGCTCCCTCGCCGGCTCACGTTTCGGTGCGGAGGCGCGAGCCCCTTCCGAGGAGGGCTCCCGGCATGAGCCCCTCCGCTCGAGGCTTGGGTATGAGCCCTCCCCGTCTGATCACGAGGCAGGTGCTGGGCTACCTGGCCCTCGTGACTCTGACGCTGTCGTTGGGCTGGGTCATGGCCAGCCAGCGGCAGACCGGCATCCCGACCACCGCAGAGCCGGAGCTACGTCTCCCCTACGTGATGATGCAACTGGCATACGCCCTATCCAGCGATGGGGCGAGCAGCCGGATCACGCTGGCGCCCCTGGTCGACCTGGGGGGCGCCGGTGGGGCCGTGGCGGCCGTGGGTGTGGGCGTCACGGGCTCCGGAGCCGAGCTGCGCATCCTGGCCATCGGTCTGCCCGAAAGCTCGGGCTCGACCCCCTCGACACCGGAGTACACGGCCGTCGCCTACCGGGCCGATGGGAGCCCGATCCCCCTGGGCGCCCTCACCCTCATGACGGCGCAGCGACGGTGGGTGTTGAGCGTCCCCCTCTCCCACGTGGACGTACCCGTGCGACGCGTACTCGTCCTGCGGCGGGACCAACCCGTCATGCAGGCATTGCTGGAATCGACCGAAGGGAGCGCGGTGCGATGAACGCCGACCTGTCGGCCAGCCAGCGCCTCTCGGCGCTTCGGGCCATGGCCGAGCGTGACCTCGACATCCTGGTCATCGGTGGCGGCATCACGGGGGCCGGGGTGGCCCTGGACGCGGCGTCTCGGGGTTATCGGGTGGGGCTGGTGGAGCAAGCCGACTTCGCCAGCGGTACCAGCAGCCGATCGACCAAGCTGGTCCACGGCGGCATCCGGTATCTCCCCCAGTTCGACTTCTCGCTGGTGCGGGAGGCCCTCCTCGAGCGGGCCCGCCTGGTGGCCAACGCGCCCCATCTGGTGCGTCCACTGCCGTTTCTCGTGCCGTTTTACCAGGGGCTGAGGCGTCCCCTCGGCATCCGGCTCCCCTCTGCCGCCCACCCGTTGCTGCCGCTGGCCATGAACACGGGCCTGTGGCTCTACGACCGGCTGGCGGGCCGGATGGTGCTGATGCGTCACCGGCCGGTGAGCGTCGCCGAGGCGTTGCACCTCTTTCCCTACCTGCGGCGGGACGGCTTGCGCCGGGCCTCTCTGTACTACGATGCCCAGACCGATGACGCTCGCCTGACGATAGCGGTGCTCAGGACCGCCGCGGCCCACGGAGCCCTCTGCGTCAACTACGCTCGTGCCACCGCCCTGGTACGCGAAGATGGCCGGGTGTGCGGCGTCGAGGTGGAGGACCGTGTCAGCGGGGAGCGCCTGCGTGTCCGCGCCCGGTGGGTGGTCAACGCGGCGGGCGTATGGGCCGCGGAGGTGGCCCGGCTCGCCGGCTTCGGCGGCTCCATCGAGCTGACGCTGAGCAAGGGTGTCCACCTGGTGCTGCCCCGGGAGCTGGTCGGCCTGGGCGACGCGGCGCTGGTGCTGCCCGAGACCGAAGACGGGCGCCTGGCTTTCGTGGTGCCCTGGGAGGGACGAGCCATCCTGGGCACTACCGACACGCCCTATACCGGCTCCATGGAGGAGCCCCCGGTGACCGACGACGACGTGGCGTACCTGCTCCGCCATGCCCGGCGCTTCCTCAACGTCGAGCTCGAGCCTGGCGATCTCGTGGCGGCCTACGCCGGCTTGAGACCCCTGGTGAGCAGCGGTGGGCGATCCGCCGACATCTCCCGGCGCCACGCGGTGGTGCGGCACGAGCCGGGCTTCGTGAGCATCATCGGCGGCAAGCTGACCACATACCGCCAGATGGCCCAGGACGTCGTCGACCTCGTCGTCCGGGAGGACGGTGCGTCCGTGGACGGCTCCGCCCGTGCGATCGGTCCCTGCCGCACCACCCACCTGCCCCTGGTGGGGGCCGA
>DATCKA010000019.1:0-23390 GCA_036562495.1 Limnochordales bacterium | reverse complement strand
CCCTCCTCATCTCGAGGCCCTACGCGAAAGCGCACGCATTTTGATACCGCTTACCAACAGTGTCGCTCTCCATCGCATCTGCCCCTTCCCGTACGCCAACGCCTGGCGGCATCCCCTCCCTATGAAGCCCTTTGGCTAGCGCATGCAGGACCAGGCTCCCGCCCGGTTTCCGCGATGAAAGGACCTCAAGCCCACCGGGAAGACACCTGCTGGGTAGGGCCGGCGGCGGGAGTCGCGGTAACGGCAATACGAGGATAGAATCGACCCCGATCAGGAAAGCGGGTACAACCACACATACCAGCAACGGTCGCCCTACCCTGACAGCCAAGGGAGAGCCCGGTGGGGGTAGGGCCGGCCGTCTCCGTCGTCCCTAAGGCTTGCTCCGTCACCGGAACGCTTCGGCACGCGGAGGAGCCTATCCTTCTGTGCGGCCCCTCTTGCGCCTCACTCGGGGGCTGGGCCGTTGCCCTCGAAGCGCACGGTGAGCCGCCCTTCGTGCGCCTCGAGGCCCAGTCGGGCCACCACCGACCGCACCAGCGGCAACAGCACCGGCTCCACCAGCACCCGCTGGTGGAGATCCTCCAGCGACACCCTCACCGTCACCAGGGCCAGGCCGGCGCCCGTCAGCGGAGCCCACTGCACGCCGACGAGCCTCGCGGCCAGCGCCCTCGCTCGCCACAGTTCCTCAAGCAGGCCCCGCAGGGCCCCCTCCAGGGCCCGCACGAGCTCAGCCGGCTCCCTGCCGTCCGGCGTCGCCTCGCCGCCGCCCGCGGCCGTATCGCCGCTCGCCAACGCCCCGCCCCCCGCAGGCGTGAAGAACGTGATGACGGCGATGCGCCGCTTGGAGTGGTTGACGACGGGTCCGATGTTGCCGTTGGGGATGACCCTCAGCTCGCCCTGGGCGTCCCGCAGGCGGGTGGAGCGCAGCCCGATCTCCTCCACCACGCCCGTCTGGCCGGCGATCTCCACCAGATCCCCCGGGGCGAAGGCATCCTCCATCAACAGCGAGATGCCCGTCACCACGTCCCGCACGAACCCCTGCAGCCCGAAGCTGACGGCCAGCCCCAGGATCCCCGTGGCCGTGATGAGGCTGGCGGTGCTGAGCCCCAGCGACTTGTTGAGGATCAGCAGGGCCGCCACGGTGTAGATGGCGTAACGGATGAAGCCGCGGAAGAACGGCCCCAGCACTTCCCGCTGCGCCGGGCGCAGGGGGCTGGCCCGCAACCGGTCGAAGAGGCGGATGGCCAGACCCGAGGCGATCCTGGCCCCCGCCGCGATGACGATGGCCAGCGCAACCCGCCACAGCACCTGCCCGAGCACGCCAATCCAGGGGCCGGGCTCTTGCAGCCAGCTCGCAACGGTCGTTTCCATGAGGGGCTCATTCGCCTGCAGGCGAGGCCCGTCCTCCAGGACGTCCTTCGTCCGCCTCCGCCTTGCGCAGCACGGCCACCACGTGCGGCCGCACGGGCGCTGGCCCGAAGGGCTCGAGCCGCGCCTGCACCGTCACGAAGCCGGCCCGCTCCAGGATGGCCAGAGTCGGGCGGTTGGGGTGGCACCCCGCCCCTATCAGACGCCAGACGGGCGTCACCCGATCCTGCCATCGTGCCAGGGCCGGATCCTCGGCCCGCACGTGCTCCACGAGCCGCAGTGTCCCGCCGGGCCGCAGCACCCGCCACAGCTCCCGGGCGGCCACCTCGGGGTCCGTCACCGAGCAGAGCACCAGCGTCGAGACCACCGTGTCGAAGCTCTCGTCCGCGAACGGCAGCGCCTCGGCCGCGGCCTGCACCCACGTCGCCCCCCGCCCGTGCCCGGCGGCCTTGCGCCGGGCGCGGCGGAGCATGTGGGCGTTGGGCTCGACCGCCACGAGCACCGCTTCGGCCGGGTAGTGGGGCAAGTTGGCCCCCGTGCCGGCCCCGATCTCCAGCACCCGTCCCGTCGCCCCGCCGGCGATCTCCGCCCGTCGCGCCGCGTAGTAGGCCGTCTCGGCCGCCGGTGCGAGCAGGTCGTAGAGAGCCGCGAAGAGGCGGTGGTCCCACCGGTTCCAGCGTCCTGCCATGCGTGGCTCAACTCGCCAGGGGATACGCCGGGCTTCGACTTGCTCCTGCCCGCACCGGGGCAACGGTGCGACGCCGAGGGCGAGGAGCGCGGCCGCGCCACGGCGAAGCGGCAGGTGGGAGGGGTGGGACTTGAGGTTCGTCGTCTTGGGAGGCGCAGGCGACATGGGGCGGCGCGCGGCCCTGGAGCTGGCCGTGACGCCCGGCGTCGAGCAGGTCACCCTGGCCGATCGCAACGAGCGCAAGGTGCAGGCGGTGCGGGATCTCCTGGCACGGGACCCGTCGGTGCGGGCCCGGGTGGAGGCCGTCGCCGTCGACGCGCTGGATCGACCGGCCGTCGTGGCCCTCATGCGGGAGCACGACGTGGCGGTGGGGGCGGCCGGCCCGTTTTACCTGCTGGAGGAGCCCCTGGTCCAGGCCGCCATCGAGGCCCGGCGACACTACGTCAGCCTCTGCGACGACCACGACGCGGCCAGCCGGGTGCTGGCGCTCGACGAGGCGGCGCGCTCGGCCGACGTCGCCATCCTGACGGGCCTCGGGTGGACGCCCGGCCTCACCAACCTCTGCGTGCGCCACGCCGCCGCGACCCTCGACGCCGTCGAGTCGGCCCACCTGGCCTGGGCCGGCAGCAGCGCCGACTCCGAGGGCACGGCCGTGGTGCTGCACACCATGCACATCTTCAGCCGCCGCGTCACCACCTTCGCGGGCGGCCGCTGGCTCGAGGTGCCGGCGGGCACGGAGCCCGAGCGGGTCACCTTCCCCGACCCCATCGGCACGGTCACCGTCTACCACGTGGGGCACCCCGAACCGGTGACGGTGCCGCGCTTCGTGCCGGGCCTGCAGGAGGTGCGCCTCAAGGGCGGACTCAGCGAGCCCAGCCTCAACGCCCTGGCCGTCGCCTTCGGGCGAATGGGGCTGACGGCCACCCATGGCCGGCGTCGGCGGCTCGCCGCGATCCTCAAGCCGCTCTTGCCGGTCTTCGAGCGCCTGGGGCCCAGGCGCGCGGCGGCGTCGGGCTTCGTGGTGCGAGTGCGGGGACGCAAGGACGGCCAACTCGTCGAGCGGATCTACTCGGGGGTGGGCCGCATGGCCGACCTGACGGCGGTGCCCGTGGCGCTTGGCGCCCTGTGGATGGCGCGGGGTCGCATCACCCGTCGTGGCGTCTTCGCCCCCGAGGCCGAAGGGGGGCCGGAGCCCGAGCCCTTCTTCGCCGAGCTGCTGCAGCGGGGCGTCCACGTCCACTGGCAGTGATGTGCTACAATGCGGTGGCCGGCGCGGCGCCGGCCCGAGACCGGGCCTTCGGGCCTCGAAAGCGGGGCTTGCCATGGACGAGGCACCCGACGTCGATCCGCAGCGGCTCGAGCGGATCCGCCGCGCCGTCCGGGAGATCCTGGAGGCCGTCGGCGAGGATCCGGACCGCCCCGGGTTGCGGGAGACGCCCGAGCGGGCGGCACGGATGCTGGTCGAGATCTTCGCAGGCGTGCACCAAGAGCCCGCCGACGAGCTGACCCTCACCTACGAGGAGGGCGCCGAGGACCTGGTGGTGGTGCGCGACATCCCCCTGCACTCCATGTGCGAGCACCACCTGCTCCCCTTCACGGGGAGGGTCCACATCGCCTACCTCCCCGACGGCGGGCGGTTGACCGGGCTCTCCAAGCTGGCGCGCCTGGTGGAGGGGTACGCCCGCCGCCCGCAGGTCCAGGAGCGCCTCACCAACCAGATCGCCGACGCCGTCGAGACCCGGCTGCGCCCTCGGGGCGTGGCCGTGGTGATCGAGGCGGAGCATCTCTGCATGATCATGCGGGGCGCCCGTGCCGAGGGCTCCCGGGCTGTCACGATGGCGGTGCGGGGCCTCTACGAGCGAGACCCGGCCGAGCGCACCGCCGTACTGGCCCTGCTCGGCCACCGGGAGCCCCGCCGGGGCTGAAGGGCTGTCCGCCGCCTACCGTGCCGACTCGACGAGGGCGGCCCGGGCCGCCTCGACGACCGCGTCCACCACGGCCTCGTCGTGGGCCAACCCCACGAAGATGGCCTCCAGCATGGCAGGTGCCAGGTGGACGCCCCGCTCGAGCATGGCATGGAAGAAGCGGGCGTAGCGCCCGGCATCGGCCGCCCTTGCCGAGTCGAAGTCCGTCGGCGCCGTCTCGGCGAACGCGATGCCGACCAGGCCTCCCATCTGCACGACCGACAGGGCCACCCCGGCCTCACGGGCCACCTGCCGCAGCCCCTCGGCCAGGCGCTGCCCCGACGCCTCGAGGCGCTCGTAGACGCCCGGGCGAGCCAGCTCCCGCAGCACCGCCAGCCCGGCCGCCACCGTGATGGGGTTGCCCGACAGCGTGCCGGCCTGGTAGACGGGACCCGCCGGGGCCACCTGCTCCATCAGGGCCCGCGGCCCGCCGTAGGCCCCCACGGGCAGCCCGCCGCCGATGACCTTGCCCAGGCACGTCAGATCCGGTGTCACGCCGAGCCGGCCCTGGGCGCCGCTCCAGCCCACCCTGAAGCCCGTGATCACCTCGTCGAAGATGAGGAGGCTGCCGTGGCGACGCGTCAGCTCCCGTAACCCCTCGAGGAAGCCCGGCTCGGGCAGGACCACCCCCATGTTGGCCGCGACGGGCTCCACCACGACGGCGGCGATCCGGTCGCCCCACCGATCGAAGAGGGCCTCGACGTCGGACAGGTGGTTGTAGCGGGCGAGCAGCGTCTCGCCGGCCGCCCCCGGGCTGACGCCGGGCGAGGCCGGCGAAGAAGTCCCTTGCGGCGCCCCGTAGACGGCGGCCCCCGAGCCGGCCCGCACCAGCATGCCGTCCGAGTGGCCGTGGTAGCACCCCTCGAACTTGACCACGTAGGACCGCCCCGTCACGGCCCTCGCGAGGCGCACGGCGCTCATGACCGCCTCGGTGCCCGAGTTGACGAGGCGCACCATCTCCACGGAGGGGATGGCTCCCGCGATGGTCTCGGCCAGCTCCACCTCGGCCGTGGTGGGCATGCCGAAGCTGGTGCCGTCCGCCGCCGCGCGCCTGATCGCCTCCGTCACGGCGGGGTGGGCGTGGCCCAGGATGACCGCGCCCCACGACTGCACGAGGTCGATGTAGCGGCGGCCCTCCAGGTCGTAGACGTACGGCCCCTGCCCCCGCGCGATGAAGACCGGGGTGCCTCCCACCGCGCCAAATGCCCGCACGGGGCTGTTGACCCCGCCCGGGATGGCGCGCCGCGCCCTCTCCCACCACTGCTGCGTCGCTTCACTGTGTCCGGTCATGCGTCTCATCCCTCACGCAGCCAACGGGCCGCCTCGACGGCGTGATAGGTGATGATGAGATCGGCCCCTGCCCGCGCCATGGCCGTGAGGCTCTCCAGCACCACGGCCCGCCGGTCGATCCAGCCCAGGCGGGCGGCGGCCTCCACCATGGCGTACTCCCCGCTGACGTTGTAGGCGGCGACCGGCAGCGCCACGGCCTCCCGGACGGCCCGCACCACGTCGAGGTAGGCCAGGGCCGGCTTCACCATGACGATGTCCGCGCCCTGGGCCACGTCGAGGGCCACCTCCCGCAGGGCCTCCCGGGCGTTGGCGGGGTCCATCTGGTAGGCCCGCCGGTCCCCGAAGGCGGGCGCCGACCCCGCGGCCTCGCGGAACGGCCCGTAGAAGGCCGACGCGAACTTGGCCGAGTAGGCCATGACGGCCACGTCTTCCCAGCCGGCTGCGTCCAGGGCCTGGCGGATGGCCCGCACCTGGTCGTCCATCATGGAGCTGGGAGCCACGATGTCGGCACCTGCCTCGGCGTGGGAGACCGCCGTGGCCGCCAGCCGCTCGAGGGTCGCGTCGTTGTCGACCTCCATCGTCCCCCGCCGCTCCCGCAGGATCCCGCAGTGGCCGTGCTCCGTGTACTCGCACAGGCACACGTCCGTCACCACCACGAGCTCGGGCCACCGGGCCTTGAGGCGACGCACGGCCTGCTGCACCACGCCCTCGGGATCGTCGGCGCCGCTACCCCAAGCGTCCTTGGCCGGCGGGATGCCGAAGAGGAGCACCGCCCGCACCCCTGCCTCGAGCGCCTCACCCGCCGGCTCGTCCACGCGGTCGACGGGCCAGCGCATCACCCCGGGCATGGACTCCACTGGCTGGGGGGCCACGCCCGCCGGCTGCACGAAGATGGGATAGATGAGCTGCTCGCTCGAAAGGCGGGTCTCCCGCACCATGGCACGCAGACCCGGAGTGCGCCGCAGCCGCCGGGGGCGCACCCCCCTCTCCCGCGCGACCGCCGCGCCCCCCATGTCCCGCGCGCCGGGGGCCGGCTCGACTCGTTGCACGCCCTGCACCCTGCTCACCCTGCCTTCCGGGAGCCCGCCGCCCCTGCTCTCAGCGGCCGTTGTCCGCCCCCGCCGGGCGGGGAGGGCTCCCCTTGGTCGCGGACCACGCCTCCACGCAAGCCGCCACCAGACCCGCCGGATCCGGCGACCGGGCCTGCGTCACACGCCACCCCGCCTGGACGGCCGCCCGGGCCGTGGTGGGGCCGATGGCGACCGCCCGGATCTCGCCGTCGTCTCGACCGGCGCCCGATTGCACCAGGGCTCCGGAGAGCGCCGCCACCTGGCTGGGCGACGCGACCAGCACCAGGTCGACCGCCCCCAGAAGCACCCGCTCCGCCGCCCGTCTCGCCGCGCCAGGGTCCTCCAGCGTCCGGTAGGCGGTGACCCGAACGGGCCTGGCGCCACGTGCCCTCAGCGCCGCCTCCAGCCTGTCGTCCGCCCGGTCTCCCAGGGCCAGCAGGATGCGGCGGCCTGCCAGCGGTTCGAGACGTTGCAGCGCATCCGGGACGGCGGCCCCCTCGGCACGCTCGGGCACGCAGTGCACCACGAGCCCCCGGCTCTCCAGCGCCATCCGGGTGCCCGGCCCCACGGCGCAAAGCCGCGCCCGTACGCGTGTGCCGGCCCGGTCCTCGCCCGACGGCCCGCGCCCCGGCGGCCCTCCCGCTGCCTGCTCCAGGGCGTCGGCCAGCGCGGCCGCCCCATTGGGGCTCGTCACGACCGCCCAGTCGTAAGCGCCCTGGAGCAGGCCCTCCGCCGCCTCGAGAAGCGGGCCGGGATCGGCCGGGGGCTCGATACGGATCAGCGGCTCGACGACCACAGCCGCCCCCGCCGCCTCCAGCGCGGCCACCGTCGGCGCCGCCTGGTGGGCGGGGCGGGTCACCAGCACCCTACACCCCGCCAGCGGCCCCGGACTCAAGGAAGGTCCCCTCCCCCGAGCGCACCCGCTGGAGCAGCTCGTCGGCCAGGGACTCCCCCAGCCGCCGGGCGGCGTCGACCCACGCCTTGGCGTCCGCCTCCACCGCCCCGGGCAGGGACACGCGCCGCCGCCCTCGCACGGCCATCCACCCCGCCGAGCCCTCGCGTACCTCGCCCGCGGGAATTGCCACGAACCCCACGAGCTCCAGCCCCTGCCCATCCACCATCCGGGCCCAGGCGCCCACCGGCCAGCGGCAGCCCGCCCCTGTGCGGGCGAGGAAGGCCCGCTCCGCCTCGGCGGCCGCCCGCAACTCGGGCCGGTCCAGCAGCGCCAGCGCCTCGAGCACCTCCCCGTCATCGGCGCGGCATTCCACGGCCAGCGTCCCCTGCCCGGCCGCCGGCACCACCACCTCGGGGCCCAACCACACGGTGGCACGGTGAGCCAGGCCCAGGCGCCTCAGGCCAGCGCCAGCCAGCACCAGGGCATCGACCTGCCCCTCGTCCAGACGCCGCAGGCGGGTCTCGACATTGCCCCGCACCGGCACCGCCACCAGGTCCGGGCGCAACAGGCGAAGCTGCACGCCCCGGCGCTGCGACGACGTCCCGATGCGCGCCCCCGTCCCCAGCATCGCCAGTGCCGAGGCGTCAGTCGTCTGGGCGCGCTCGTCCCCTTGCCCGGCTCCGACAGCCGCCGCCGGCATCACCAGCACGTCCCGGGGGTCTTCCCGCTCGGGAAAGGCCCCGAGCACCAGGCCCTCGGGCAGGTCCGTCGGCACGTCCTTGAGGCTGTGGACGGCCAGGTCGGCTCGCCCCTCCAGCAGGGCCACCTCCAGCTCCTTGACGAACGCCCCGACGCTATCGGCCCCCCGCGCCCCGCTCTGCCACGCGGCCCGGTCCCCCTGCGTCGTCATGGGCACGATCTCCACGCGCACGCCCGGCAGGCAGCTCCGCAGCCGCTCGACCACCGCCTCCGTCTGGGCCAGGGCCAGCCGGCTCGACCGAGTGGCCACCCGCAACACGCGGGTCGTCACGCTCATCGCCCCGTCATCCCGCCTTCTCCTGGCGCTCGTCCCCTGCCTCGGAGGCCACTCGCTTGAGGTAGAGGGTCGGCAGGTGCAACAGCTTGTTGGTGAGCCGGCGGGTCATGGCCTCCAGCACCTCGCGGTCCTGGGGCTCCAGCCGGCCGTCGAGCCGCCTCAGCGCCCACTCGAGCTCCTCGGCCCGCACCGCCTCGGCACGCCGTCGCATGGCGACCACCGCGGGCGCCGCCTGGCGCTGCCGCAGCCACTCCATGAAGCCGGCCGTCTCCTGCCCCACGATGGCCATGGCCGCCGCCAGCTCCTCGCCGGCCGCCCCACCCGATGCCCGGCCGTCGGCCGCCCGCGCCACCTCGTCGATGCCGACCAGGCGAAGGCCCTCGGGCAGCGGCTCGGGCACCTCGACGTCCCTCGGCACGGCCAGGTCGACGACCCACAGGGCCGGGGCCCCCGCCGCGGCCCTCGCCCGCACCGCCTCCACCAGCCATGCGGCCGCCACGACGGTACCGGGCGCCGACGTCGCGGAGACGACCAGGTCCGCCTGCGCCAGGAGCTCCGGCAGCGCCGCCATCGGCGCCGCATCCAGGGCCACCTCGGCCCCGCCCCTCCGCTGCAGCAATGCCCGCGCTGCCTGCAGGGCCTGCTCGGGCCGCCGGGCGCAGAAGCGGACGCTCCTCGCCCCCGCCGCGACGGCCTCCCGGGCCGCCAGCATGGCCGTCTCCCCGCTGCCGACCACGAGCACCCGGGCCGTCGTCAGGTCGACCCCACCCTCGGCGGCCCGCCGCACCGCCTCCCGGGCCAGCGAGGGCGATGCGCTCCCCAGGGCCGTCTCCGTCCGCACCCGCTTGCCGGCGTGCACCGCACGCTCGAAGAGGGTCCCCAGCACCGGGCCCGGCGGCCGCACGCGACGCGCGAGGCCCAGGGCGTCGCGCACCTGCCCCAGGATCTGGGGCTCGCCCATCACCGCCGATTGCAGCCCGGACGCCACCTCCAGGAGGTGACGGACGCACGCCTCCCCGTGACGTTCGGTCCCGTGGGCGTGCAGCGCCGCCAGGCTCACGCCCCCGCGCCGCGCCAGGGCCTCGAGCGCCGGGCCGAGTTGCTCGGGACGCTCCACGTAGACCTCGATCCGGTGGCAGGTGGCCAGCACGACGGCCGGCCCCGCCAGTTGCTCCAGCAGGCCCGAAACCGCCGCCGCGTCGCCCAGTGCCAGGCGCTCCCGCAGCTCCAGCGGCGCCGTCCGCCAGTCCATGCCCCACATGGACGGCCCGCTCCGAAGCTCGCTCACGCCATCGCCTCCCCGGGCTGCGCCTCGCCGCTCCCAGCGCCCTGCAGGTACCCCTCCAGCGTCGCCACCAGGAGCTCGTCGAAGAAGAGCCCCGCCCGCTCCATCACCCGCCACCCCTCCGGGTCGTTGGCCGGCGGGCGGTCCAGCGAGTGAGCGACGGCATCCATGATGACCTGGCGGAAGGTCAGCACGGCCCGGGCCGTCTCGGGAATGGACAGCCCCAGCTGGAGCGCCTCCTGGCCGTACTGCCTCATGATGTCACGGGCGGCCTGGAGGTAGGCCTGTTCCTGGTCTCCCCGCGCCGCGTACTGGATCAACAGCCCCAAGAGGCGGCGCCCGTTCGCGCGCTTGTAGGGCCGCACGGGTTCGTAGCGAGGCGTCCACGGCTCGTAGGCGAGCCGCTGGGCCAGCATCTGGTGGGCCTGGGCCAGCGTCCGCTGCTGCAGCTGCTCGAGCGGCTCGCTCGTGGCAGTCTGGGCCAGGGCGCGGCCTCGCTCGAGGAAGGCCATCAGCTCCTGGCGCAGGTAGCGGCGATGGCCACCGGGCGTGCGGAAGGCGCTGATGAACCCCTGGTCCGTCCACCGCCGCAGGGTGGTCTCGTGCACCCCCAGGATCCGGCACGCCTCCTTGAGCCCCACCCACTCGCTCAATGGCCTCACCCCAGGTCCGCCACGGCCTCCGCCAGGCTCTTGCGGATGCCTGTCACGAAGGGCGTCTCCACGCTGACGTAGCGACGAGCCTTGGCCGAGCGCAGCGCCCGGATCATGTCGACCAGCCGCCCCAGGTCCTCGGTCTCGAAGGCCAGCACCCACTCGTAGTCGCCCAGCCCGAAGGCCGACGTGGTGTTGGCCAGCACGTCGGGATAGGGCCTGGCCAGCTCGCCATGCTCCCGCAGCATGGCCGCCCGCTCCTGAGGCGGCAGCAGGTACCACTCGGGAGTGCGCACGAACGGGTAGACGCACAGGTACCGCAGCGGCGGCTTGCCCTGCACGAAGGCGGGCACGTGCTCCGGGTTGAACTCCGCGGGCCGGTGCAGCCCCATGAAGGCGTGGGTCAGCCGCAACCGGGCCCCCAGCGCGGTCTTCCGGAAGGCGACCAGCCGCGCCTGAAGCTCGTCCGGCGACGGCGAGATCCACCACATCATCAGGTCGGCGTCGGCCCGGAAGCCCGCCGTGGAGTAGATGCCCCGCACCTGCACGGCCCCGCCCTGCTGCAGCAGGCCCTGGGCCTCGGCCACCGCCTGCTCGCGCTGCTCCGGCGAGAGCTCCCCCCAGCGTCGCGTCCGCTGGAACACGGGGAAGTAGACGTAGAGGTCGGAGCGCTCGTTCACGAGACTCTCCCCACCCTTTCCTCCAGGAGCCAGGGCGAGCGGGACGCCACCCCGACCAGGTAGGCCACGCACGCCTCTGCCGCTTGCTGGCCCTGTCTCACGCAATCGGAGAGACCCATACCCCTAAACGAGGCGCCGGCGACGAAGAGCCCGGGCCAGCGGCCCACCCGCCGCTCGATGGCGGCCACGGTCTCGAGGTGGCCCACCTGGTACTGGGGCATGGAGGCGGGCCACCGGTGCACCGCGACGTGGCAGGGCCGCGCCGCCAGGCCCCCCAGCCGCTCGACGGCGAGCGCCGCCGCACGCGCCAGCGCCTCGTCGTCCATCTCCAGCGCCGAGTCGTCGCCGAAGCGCCCTACGAAGCAACGCACCAGCACCGATCCCCGAGGGCTGGCATGGGGCCACTTGGACGAAAACCACGTGCAGGCCGTAGCGACGAGCCCCTCTCGCCGCCCCTCCACCGACGGCACCAGCACCCCCGAGCCGTGCCGGATCGGCGACGTCTCGGGCACGTCCTGGGGCCGGTAGGCCAGCGTGACCACCGCCGTCGAGGCAAAGGGGATCCGCCGCAGCAGTCCGGCCAGCTCGACGTCCCACGGCTCGGCCAGGGCCGCCGCTCGATGGGAGGGCACGGCCAGGATGACGGCGTCCCACCGGTCCCGGTCCGACGAGGCGGGGGTCCCTCCCGCCCCCTTCGCCTCCATCCTCCAGCCGCCGTCGTCGGGCCACAGCCTCACGACGGGGGTCTGGAGCCACAACGTGGCCTCGTCCCGCAAGGCCCCCACCAGGGCCTCCACCAGCTCCTCGAGCCCGCCCGCCAGGCTGACGAAGGGCGAACCATGCGCGCCCCGCCGGCCACCCCGGGCTCTGCGCCGAGCCAGCATGGCTCGCACCAGGCTGCCGTAACGGCGCTCGTCCTCGCGGAACGATGGGTACGTCGCCGCCAGGCTCAGCCGCCAGGGGTCGGCCGCATGGATGCCGGCCAGCAGCGGTTCGGCCAGGTAGGTCACGGCCTCCGCCCCCAGCCGCCTCCGCACGAACGCCCCCAGCGACTCGTCGCCCTCGTCCCGCCGCCTCGGCACCAGCAGCTCCAGCCCCATGCGGGCCTTGCCGGGCCAGCTGATGAGGGGACTTCGCACGAAGGGCCCGATGCGCGACGGCATCAGCGAGAAGAGGCCGTCGGGCAGCGTCACCAGGCGCCCGCCCCGCAGCACCGTCGTCCGCAGACCCGAGCGAGCCGGCACGATCCGGTCGCCCAGGCCAAGCTCTCGCGCCAGGTCCACCGCCCACGGCTTGGGGGCGTAGATCGCGTCGGGGCCGGCTTCGACGAGGGCTCCCTCCAGCGACGGGTCGACGCTCCCGTCCAGGCGCACCGTGCGCACCTTGCCGCCCCACCGGGAGTCGGCCTCCAGCACGTGGAGCTCGACGGGCAGGCCCTCGGCTCGGGCGGCCCGCACGAGTCGCCAGGCGGCCGCCAGCCCCGTCATCCCACCACCGACGATGGCCACCCGCATCAGAGCGCGCTCGCCTCCTCGTCGGCCATCCGGTCGCGCCCTGCAGCGGCGGCCATCACGATGTCGGCCAGGGCCTCGATGAAGTCCGGCGCGTCGTTGAGGGACGGCGTGCGCTCCAGGCGCAGGCCGAGCGTGTCGGCCAGCGCCCGAGCCTCGATGTCGATGTCGTAGAGCACCTCGAGGTGGTCGGCCACGAAACCCACCGGGCAGACGACGACGTCGCGGGCGCCCGACCGCGCGCACTCCTGCAGCGCCGACTCCAGGGTCGGCCCCAGCCACGGCTCGGCGGTGCGCCCCTGGCTCTGGTAGGCGATGCGCCACCGCCCGGGCTCGAGCCCCACCCGCTCCACGATGGCCCGGCAGGTGGCCTCCACCTCCCGGGGGTAGGGGTCGTCCCAGCTCAGGATGCGCTCCGGCAGGCTGTGGGCCGTGAATAGCACGACCGGCTCGCCGCCCACCGTCTCCAGCACGGCCTGCAGGCGCCGTGCCAGTGCATCGGCCAGCAGCGGGTGGGTCGCCCAGCTCCGCACGTAGCGCACCGAAGGCCTGCGCTCGGGCTCCAGCGCCTCGAGGGCGCGCTCGGCGGCCTCGATGTAGGCGCCGGCGCTCATGCGCGAGTCGTGGGGCGCCAGCGCCAGGCCCACCGCCCGGCGGATGCCGTCGTCGGCCATCTGCCGCACGGCGTCCGCGATCCAGGGCTGCCAGTGGCGCATCCCGACGTAGACCCGCCACGAGCCGCCCCCGGCGTTGAGCCGCCTCTCCAGGGCCGACGCCTGGCGCTCGGTGATCTCCGGCAACGGCGAACGCCCGCCGATGGCCGCGTAGCGCCCCTGCAGCTCTTCCAGCAACTCCGCCGAAGGGGGCCGGCCGCCCCGGATGTGGGTGTAATAGGGGGCGACCTCCTCGGGACGGCTCGGGCTGCCGTAGGCCATCAACAACACGCCCCACGTCCCGTCGGCCTGCGGCCCTGCCGTCGGTCTCGACGCTGAGTCGGTCATGACGCACCTCCCGCCGGCGGGGCGGCACCCGGCGCCTGTGCGCCCGCCGTCTGCTCGTGCACCCATTCCACCAGGCGCGCCAGCACGGCAGGGTCCGTGTCGGGCAGCACCCCGTGCCCCAGGTTGAAGACGTGTCCCGGCCGACCGGCGGCTGCGTCCAACACCTGGCGCGCCCGCCGCTCCACCACCGGCCACGGGGCCCTCAGCACCGAGGGATCCAGGTTGCCCTGCACCGCCCGGTCGTACCCGACGCGCCGCCACGCCTCGCCCAGGTCCACCCGCCAGTCGAGGCCCACCACGGTGGGCCCCAGCGCCGCGATGCGCTCCAGCAGCCCGCCCGTGTCGACGCCGAAATAGATGACGGGCACGCCCGTCTGGCGCAGCGCCGCCACGAGCCGCCGCAGATGGGGCGCCACCCGTTCGTCGAAGTCGGCCGGCGCCAGCGCCCCCACCCAGCTGTCGAAGAGCTGGATGGCCTGGGCCCCGGCCTCCACCTGCGCCCGGGCGAAGGACTCCACCGCCGAGGTCAGGCGCTCCATCAGGGCGTGCCACAGGCCCGCGTCGCCGTGCATGAGGCGCTTGGTCTCGGCGAACGTGCGGGACGGTCCTCCCTCCACCAGGTAGCTGGCCAGGGTGAAGGGCGCCCCGGCGAATCCGATGAGGGGGACCCTGAGCTCCCGGCGCAACAGCCGGATGCTCTCCATCACGAAGGGCAGGCGCTCGACCACGCCTCCCGGGTCGAGCCGCTCCACCGCCTCGCCGGTGCGCACCGGCTGCGGCACCACGGGGCCGACGCCCTCCTGCAGCTCGAAGGGGACGCCGAGGCCCTCGAAGAGCACCGAGATGTCGGAGAAGAGGATGGCCGCGTCGACGCCCAGCCGGCGGACGGGCTGGAGCGTCACCTCCACGCAGAGGTCGGGGCGGCGGACGATGTCGAGCAGGCTGAAGCGGGCCCTCACGGCACGGTACTCGGGCATGTAGCGGCCGGCCTGCCGCATGAACCAGACCGGCGTCGGGCGTACGGCCGCTCGCCGGCACGCCCGCAGGAAGCGGTCGTCCTGCGTCGCCAAGTGAGAGCCCCCCGTGCTGCCGCGGCGCCCTGGAGTCCAGGCGAAACCGCGCAAATCTGTGCAAACCTCAGCCGGAGGGATTATAGGCGCTGCGAGGGAGGATGTCCAAGGGCCAGATGCCCTTCGCAAGAGGCGAAATGGCCCGACGACGATCAGACGAAAGCCCCGGGGCCTTGGCCCCGGGGCCGTCGCGTGCTCGGACGATCAGGCTTCGCTCAGGATGGCCTCGATGCGCTCACGCACCTCGGGGGTGATGACCCAGCCTGCCACCCCGGCCGCCTCGGCGATCTGCCCCGGCCGGCGGGCGCCCCACAGCGCGACGGTGACACCGGGCTGGTCCAGCACCCACCGCACGGCCAGCTGCGCGACCGTCTTGCCGAGCTCCTGCGCGAGGGCCTTGAGCTTCTCCACCCGTCGCAGGTTGCGGCGGAGCTCCTCTCCCGTGAAGCGGGCCTCCCGGGCCCGGCTGTCGCCCGGCGGGAACTTGGCCGTCTCCTCGGTGAACTTGCCGGTCAACAGCCCTCTCGCCAGCGGGCTGTAGGCCAGCACGGCGATGCCGTGCTCCCGGCAGTAGGGCAGCACGTCGGCCTCGATGCGCCGGTCCAGGAGGTTGTACGGCGGCTGGCTCGAGTGCAGCGGCGCCACGGCCCGCCACTGGTCCATCTGCTCCACGCTGTAGTTGCTGACGCCGATGGCGCGGATCTTGCCCTCCCGGTACAGCTCGGCCAGCACCGCGGCCGTCTCGGCGATGGGCGTCTCGGGATCGGGCCAGTGCACCTGGTAGAGGTCGATGTAGTCCGTCTTGAGCCGGCGCAGGCTGTCCTCGATCTCCTTGCGGATGCGCTCGGGGCGAGAGTTGCGCCAGACGTTCTCCTTGTCGTCCCACTCCATGCCGCACTTGGTGGCGATGACGACCTGGTCCCGGGGCACCCGCTTCTCCTGCAGGGCCCTGGCCACGATCTCCTCCGACAGCCCGAAGCCGTAGACGGGCGCCGTGTCGATGGTGTTGATCCCCAGGTCCAGCGCCTCATGGATGGCCCGCACCGCGTCGCCCACGTCGGTGCCGCCCCACAGCCACCCGCCGATGGCCCAGGTGCCCAGGGCGACCCGGCTGACGCGAATGCCCGTGCCGTCGAGCAGCGTGTACTCCACCGACCCCACCTCCTCGTGTCGAAGCCTATCGGCATCCTGCCTGTGGCGCAGGCCGTCAGCGAATGCTAGCACGGGGGGCCCCTCGCGTCAACGAGGGAATGGGCAGGAGTGCCCTGCCCGCTTGCGAATGCTAGGAGCCTGGATGCTCGGGGAAGGTGTGGCGATTGGGCACCCGTACCTCGTCCTTTGGCGTGTCGCGCAGGGAGGGACATGACGCCAGCGCCTTTTACGCGCGCCGCATGTTCGAGCAGGTGGATCTCTCCTCCACCTTTGCCCTGGCCGTCGCGCTGGCCGAGGGCGTCAAGTCGCGCCCCGTCGAGCCGCACCCCCTGGAGAGCTGGGCGGATCGGATCTACTGCCACACCGCCGAGGCCATGGAGGAGATCCCCGACGGCACCGTGGCGCTGGCCTTCACCTCACCGCCCTACAACGCCGGCAAGACCTACGACGCCGACCTGACGCTGGAGCAGTACCTGGGGCTCCTGGCCCGGGTGGGTGCCGAGGTCTACCGCGTGCTCAAGCCCGGGGGCCGCTACGTCTTCAACGTGGCCAACCTGGGGCGCAAGCCGTACGTCCCCTTGCATGCTTACGCGTACGCCATCCACACGGCCCTGGGCTTCCTGCCCATGGGCGAGATCATCTGGCGCAAAGCCTCGGGAGCCAGCGGCAGCTGCGCCTGGGGCACCTACCGGTCGCCCCGCGCGCCGCGCCTGCGAGACGTGCACGAGTACCTGCTGGTCTTCGCCAAGGAGGCGTACGCCCGCCCCGACCGGGGACAGTCCGACATCCCGGCCGACGAGTTTATGGCCGCCACGTTGTCGGTCTGGGAGATACCGGCCGAGTCCGCCCGGCGTGTCGGGCACCCGGCGCCGTTTCCGGTGGCGCTGGCCCGTCGCGTCATCCAGCTCTACAGCTACGTGGGCGACGTGGTGCTGGATCCCTTCTGCGGCTCGGGTACCACCTGCGTGGCCGCCCTCGAGACCGGCCGGCACTGGGTGGGCTACGACATCGAGCCGGAGTACTGCGAGCTCGCCCGTCGCCGCATCGCGGAGGCCCGCGAGCAGCTGCAGGCACGGACGGCCGCGTCGTCCTGAGCCGTCCGCCGCTCCCTGACCGCCGATTCCCCGACCGTAAGGAAGTGCACATCAGGTGGAGCCGTCGGTAACGGCCTCGAAGCCAGCTCGTCTCGTCGAGATGGAGACATTGCCGGTGGGGCGTCTTTTGTGGCGCTTCGCGGTGCCCGCCATCACCGGCATGGTGGTCAACGCCCTGTACAACGTGGTGGACCGCATCTTCGTGGGACGGGGTGTGGGCACCCTGGCCATCGCGGCCACCACCGTGGGCTTCCCGGTCATGATCCTCATGATGGCCCTGCCCGTGCTGGTCGGCGTCGGGGCCACGGCCCTGGTCTCCATCCGCCTGGGCGAGCGCCGGCATGAGGAGGCCGCGCGGGTCGCCGGCAACGCGATGGTCCTGCTGGTGGCCACCAGCCTCACCGCCTCCGCCCTGGCACTGATCTGGCTTCGGCCGCTGCTGGTGGCGCTAGGCGCGACGGAGGCCGTGTTGCCGTACGCCGTGCGCTACCTGCGCATCATCCTTCCGGGCAGCGTCTTCATGACGCTGGGCTTCGGTCTCAGCCACCTGATCCGGGCCGAGGGCCAGCCCTTGCTGGCCATGACCATCAACCTGGTCGGGGCCGTCAGCAACGTGGTACTCGACTACCTCTTCATCTTCCCACTGGGGATGGGCATCGAGGGGGCGGCCATCGCGACGGTCATCGCCCAGGCCCTCTCCGCGGCCTGGGCCCTGCACTACTACCTGTCAGGCCGCAGCGTGCTGAAGCTGCAGGCCGCGCACCTGGCGGTGGACGTCCCGACGTGCCGGGCCATCGTGGCGCTCGGCGTGCCCCAGTTCATGCTGCAGCTGGTCGGCAGCGTGCAACAGACCATCCTCAACCGCAGCCTGGCCCTGTACGGGGGCGATCTGGCCATCGCCGCCATGGGGGTGGTCTTCAGCCTGGTCGCCTTCCTCTTCATGCCCGTGGTGGGCATCGCCCAGGCCGCCGGGCCCATCATCAGCTACAACCACGGGGCAGGCCAGCGGCGTCGGGTGCACAGAGCTCTGGGGCTGGCCAGCCTCTGGGCCACGATCGTCGTCACGGCAGGCTACGTCGTCACCCGCCTGTGGCCCGAGGCGCTGGTGGCGCTCTTCGGCAAGGGCGACGAGGCGCTGGTGGCCATGGGGACGCAGACCATCGCGATCGCCTTCCTGGCGCTGCCCGTGGTGGGCTTCCAGGTGATCGGGTCCAGCTACTTCCAGGCCACGGGCAAGCCGCGCCAGGCGACGGTGCTGACGCTTTCCCGGCAGTTGCTGCTGCTCATGCCGCTCCTGCTGGTGCTGCCGCGGCTGTGGGGGCTGGCGGGCATCTGGTGGAGCTTGCCGCTGGCCGACCTCGGTTCGGCCGCGCTGACCGCCATCTGGCTCTACCGGGACCTGGTAAAGGGGGCCCGAGCCGAGACCAACCCGGCAGGTCAGGGAGCACCCGGGGTCTAGGCGCCCCGCAAGGTTGGTTATGAAAGCCCATGAAGGCTCTCACGAGACGCAGCGCGCAGGTTGTGCTATCGTAGAGTCGAGATTGTGAACGCGGGCACGGTCACCGGTACGGACACCCGGCCGCCGAGCCCCGGCAAGGAGGGGTGCGCGCTGCACATCGTCGTCTGTATCAAGCAGGTCCCCGACAGCCGGGAGATCCGCATCGACGCCAAGACCGGCACCCTCATCCGGGAGGGTGTCCCCTCCATCGTCAACCCCTACGACCTCCACGGCGTCGAGGAAGCGGTGCGCCTCAAGGAGCGCTTCCCCGGCACGCGGGTGACCGCCATCACCATGGGTCCCATGATGGCCGCCAGCGCGTTGGAGGAGTGCATCGCCCTGGGCGCCGACGAGGGTGTGCTGGTGAGCGACCGAGCCTTCGCCGGAGCGGATACGCTGGCCACCTCGTACGTGCTCAGCCAGGCCGTGCGCAAGGCGAGCCAGCAGTGGGGCGAGGTCGATCTGGTGCTCTGCGGCAAGCAGACCATCGACGGCGACACCGGCCAGGTGGGACCGGGGCTGGCGTCCCGGCTGGGCTACGAGCAGCTCACCTACGTCGAGGCCATCGAGGACATCGACCCCGACGCCCGCCGCATCCGGGTGCGCCGACGCCTGGAGGACGGCGTGCAGGTGGTGGAGACCCGGCTTCCCGCGGTGCTGACCGTCATGGAGACGCTCAACGAGGTGCGCCGGGCCTCCCTGCCCCAGGTGTTGCGGGCGGTGCGCTACAAACCCGTGGTCTGGACGGTGCAGGACTTCCCCGACATCGACCGCTCGCAGATCGGCCTCAAGGGCTCGCCGACGGTGGTCGGCAAGGCCTGGGTGCCCGAGCCCATCCGGCGCGCCGGGCTGCGCATCGAGGGCAAGACGCCCCAGGAGGCCGCCCGCGCCGCGTGGCAGGCCCTGGTGGAGCGGCGTCTACCGGAGAAGCTGGGCTGGGTGGCCCGGGCCCAAACGGAGGTGCATCACGCGTGACCGCCGACTCCCGACCTCACCAGACGCCTCCCGATGGCCGGCCCGCTGACGCTGCGGCCTCCGGCGACGCCAGCGGCGCCGAGCGGTGGGAGGGCATCCTCGTCGTCGTCGAGCAGCACGACGGCGAGCCTCGCGCCGTGAGCTGGCAGCTCTTGGGCCAGGCTCGCCGCATGGCCGAGAAGCTGCCCGGCTGCCCTGTCATGGCCCTGGTCATGGGGCACCAGGTGCGGCACGTGGCCGAGCAGGCCATCGCCTACGGCGCCGACGTCGTCTACCTGGCCGATCACCCGAGCCTGGCGGTCTACCGCACCCAGCCCTACAGCGACGTCACGTTGCACGTGATCCGCACGTACCGGCCCGAGATCGTGCTGGTCGGCGCCACGTACACGGGGCGCGACCTGGCGGGCGCCATCGCCACGCGGGTGCCGACGGGGTTGACGGCCGACTGCACCATGCTCGACGTCGAGCCGCCTCCTTCGCGGCTGCTGCTGGCCAGCCGGCCGGCCTTCAGCGAGAAGCTGATGGCCACCATCCTCTGCAAGCGCCACCGCCCCCAGATGGCGACGGCGCGGCCCGGCGTCTTCGAGGCGCTGGAGCCCGACCCCACCCGTCCGGGCGAGATCCGGGAGCTGGCGGTCGATCTCGACGAGTCGCGCATCGCCGCCCGGGTGGTGCGCATCGAGCGCCATGCCCGCTCCGTCCGCCTCGACGAGGCCCGGGTCATCGTGGCGGGAGGCCGAGGGCTGGGCGGCCCTCACGGCTTTCGCCTGCTGGGTGAGCTGGCCGAGGTGCTGGGCGGCGTGGTGGGCGCCAGCCGTCCGGCGGTGGAGGCCGGCTGGATCGGCCACGAGCACCAGATCGGCCAGACGGGCCACACGGTGAGGCCCAAGCTGTACGTGGCGTGCGGCATCAGCGGCGCCGTGCAGCACCTCGTGGGCATGACCGGCAGCGAGGTCATCGTGGCCATCGACAAGGACCCCCAGGCGCCCATCCTCCAGGCCGCCGATGTGGCCATCGTGGGCGACCTGTACGAGGTGGTCCCGGCCCTCATCGAGGAGGCCCGGGCCGGGCGAGGGCCGCTGGTCTCGGCCGCAGCGGGGGAGGATGGCAGGCGATGAGCACGGAGCGTTTCGACGCGGTCGTGGTGGGCGCGGGGCCCGCGGGAGCCGCGGCCGCGTACACCATGGCCTCGCAGGGCCTCTCCGTCGTGATGGTGGAGCGGGGCGAGTTCCCCGGCGCCAAAAACATGTTCGGCGGCGTCCTCTACCGCCACGCCCTGGAGGCCCTCCTGGGCGAGGGGGCGTGGAAGGAGAGCGGCTTCCCCGTCGAGCGGGTGGTGACCGAGCAGCGCTACTGGCTGCTGGGGCCCGAGTCGATGGTCACCATCGGGCACCGGCACGCCCGCTTCATGGACCCGCCCAACGCCTGGACGGCCTTTCGGGCCCGATTCGACCCCTGGCTGGCGGGCAAGGCCAAGGCCGCCGGCGCCCTGCCGGTCTACCAGACCACCGTCATCGATCTGCTGCGGGATCCGGCGACGGGCCGGGTGACGGGCGTGCTGGTGGACCGGGACGAGGGCGAGCTGTACGCCGACGTGGTGGTCATCGCCGACGGCGTCAACTCCCTGCTGCGGGAGAAGCTCGGAATCCCCCGGTGGAAGCCCCATCAGGTGAGCCTGGCGGTCAAGGAAGTGCTGGCGCTGCCCAAGGAGAAGATCGAGGACCGCTTCAACCTGGAGAGCAACGAGGGCGTCACCATCGAGTTCCTGGGGGCCACCTCGCGGGGCCTGACGGGTCTCGGCTTCCTCTACACCAACAAGGAGACCCTCTCGCTGGGCATCGGGGTCATGGTCGACGACCTGCTGCGCCGGCCCATCACGCCCTACGAGCTGCTGGAGTCGGTCAAGCAGCATCCCATGCTGCGCAAGCTCCTGCACGGCGCGGAGACGGTGGAGTACTCGGCCCACATGATCCCCGAGGGTGGCTGGCACGCCGTGCCGCGGCTGGCCGGCGACGGCTGGGTGCTGTGCGGGGACGCGGCCGGCCTGGTCAACTTCGTCAACCGCGAGGGCAGCAACCTGGCCATGCTCTCCGGCCAGATGGCCGGCCAGGTGATCGTGGAGGCCAAGCGGGCCGGCGACCTGAGCGCCCGGCGGCTCATGGAGTACGACCGCCGGGTGCGCCAGTCGGCCATCGGCCAGGATCTGCGCAAGATCCGGCGTCTGCCGGACATGCTGCGCCGGTGGGGTGGCGAGCGTCTCTTCGACCACCTGGTGGGCGCGGTCAACGAGGCGGCGTACCGCTACTTCCTCGTGGACGGCACGCCCAAGCGCCAGGCCGAGGCGGAGGCACTGCGCCACGTGGTCAGGGCGGCCGGCGGGTGGCGCGGCACCATGCGGCTGGCCTGGGATGCGCTGCGGGGGGTGCGGGGATGACCAGTCGGGCAGCAGTCGAGAAGAAGCTCTTTACCATCCGCTACCGGGCCGACCGCGGTTCTCACATCTCGCTGGCCGATCCGGCTCGCTGCAAGAGCTGCCAGCGGCCGTGCCTGTACTTCTGCCCGGCGGCGGTCTACCAGTGGGAAGACGACCACATGCGCATCGCCTACGAAAACTGCCTGGAGTGCGGCACGTGCCGCATCGCCTGCACCAGCGGCAACGTGATCTGGCGCTATCCCACGGGAGGCACGGGCATCGCCTACAAGCGAGGGTGATGGCCAAGGGGCCGCTACGGGCCCGATGGGCTGGCGCCCATCGAGGCGGACATCACCGGCTCGGCCGAAGCCGCCGCGCGGTAGAGCCGCGCGGCGGCTTCGTACTCCTGGGCGAGCTGCTCACGCAACTCGGGCGGCTCCAGTACCTCGCAGTCGCGGCCCCAGGAGCGGATCCAGGGCAGGATCTCCAGGGTGTGGCCGATGCGCAGGGTGAGGATGCAGGAGCCGTCGGGCGCCTCCTCTATCTGCTGGGAGAGGTGCCACTGGCTCTCCCGCACCCGCCGGCTCACCGTCGGGCTGAAGCGTAGCCGCACCGTCACCGGCGACGACGACCACATGATGCCCCAGGCGTTCTGCAAGGCCCCCACGGGGTCGAAGTCCCGTTCGGGGAAGCGCTCGTCCAGCAGGGTGGCCTGACTCATGCGCTCCAGCTTGAGCGTGACGAACTGGCGAAAGTACGACTCCTCGTAGGCCAGCACGTAGACGGCCATCCCGGGCGCCGTCGGCTCGAGGAAGTACGGGTGCAGCACGTAGGGATGGCGCTGGCGGCCTCGGGCCGAGCGGTAGAGGACCCGCACCTTGCGCCGCTCGATCCAGCCGAGGGTGAGGCACTCCAGGGCCTGCACGAACTCCCGGTTGCGGGGGCGGCGCTCCAGCAAGGCGGCGGCTCGCATCGCCTGCTCCCGCACCGGTTCGGGAAAGCGCAACGCCAGCTTCTCCAGGGCGCTGATGGCGTGGGGGTTGTGCTCGTCGGCCATGCGCGCCAGCAGGCGGGCAGCGAAGAAGAGGGCCACCGCCTCGTGGATGGAGAGGCGCACCGTGCCCACGTACTGCTCCTGGCGCACAGCCCAGCGGCCACGGGCGGGGTTCCAGAGCGGGACGTCGGTGTCGGCCAGCGCCTGCAGGTCACGGTAGATGGTCTGGCGGCGCACTCCCAGGCGCTGGGCCAGCTCCGCAGGGCGCACCCCCCGATCCCCCGCGATGAGCAGCGCCTGCTCCAGGGCTCGCAGGCGCTCGACACGGCTTACAAGGCGCTCGCCGGCGGCGTCCATTGCCACGCTCACCCTCCCCCACGGCAAGTTCGCTACGCCTCGAGGAAATGCCTGGAGGTGAAGGGCACGAGGCGTACAGTCCTCAACTCAGAGGAGATCGACTTCACGCCAGAGTTGTCCTTCAACCGGTGACAGCAGGGATCTAGCCTTATGCCTGCAACCCTTACCAACGGACGTCCCACGGTCAGGCGGTCGGGGCCGAGGAGGTGGCTAACGTCATCATGCTCGGCGCACGGTTCGATAGTCTATTCTCTATCGCCGCTGGCACCTCAAGAGATCCGTTCCCCTATCAGAGGCAACTGGCTACTGAGTCAGCCTTGCCGGTAGTGCTCAACGTACCGACAGGAGCCGGCAAGACCGCCGCGGTTATCGCAGCCTGGATCTGGCGACGGCACG
>DATCKA010000044.1:0-48045 GCA_036562495.1 Limnochordales bacterium | reverse complement strand
CCTCGAGCAGACCACCGTCTCCAAGGCCAGCCTCGACAGCTGGCCGGACGCCTGGAAACCCCAGGACGGCGTCGACGTCCTGCGCCTGCCCGACGTCGCGCTGCTGGGAGTGCACGTGCGGCCGCTGGCCATGGGGTTGCTGGAGCTGAGCGGGTACTTCTCCCGCATCGGCATCGGCACGGCCGATCCCGTCGACCGGCTCCAAGCGGAGGCCAGCGTCAACGTCCTCGGTGTGCTGCGCGCCACCCTGGGGACGGCCCGTGACTCCGCGCTAGGCGCTGGGGCCGAGGCCCCGTGGCGGCTCTACGCCTCCCTGGGGCTGGGCCTGGGCGGTTCCGGCCTCACCATCCGGGCGGTGGACCTGCAAGAGATCGGCAAGGGCGCCGAGGCGCGCTCGCTGGGGCTCTCGGTGACGGCCAGCCTCGGGTTGTGACGGGGCGGGGGTGCACGCAGGCGAGATGGTGGACAGGGCGCTGGACTGGCAACGACCGGTCTCCTTTCACGCGCCCGTCCGCGTCCACATGGAGCCCGGGGCCGTGCAACGGGTGGGCGAGCTGGCCCGCCCGTACGGCGCCCGGGCCCTGGTGGTGACCGGGCGGCATGCGGCGCGCCGCACGGGGGCCCTCGACCGGGTGGTCAGCTCCCTTCGGCAGGCCGGCCTGGAGGTCGAGGTGTGGGACCGGGTGACGCCCAACCCCGAGGCCTCCGCCGTCGATGAGGGGGCCCGCCACGCCCGCGAGGTCGGGGCCGAGGTGATCATCGGCCTGGGCGGCGGCAGCGCCATGGACACGGCCAAGCTCATCGCCGTCCTGGCCGTTAGCGGTGGGACCGCCTGGGAGTACGCCCCCATCCACGGGCCCACGCGGCGACGCCCGACCGCGGCCCTGCCCGTCCTGGCCGTGCCGACGACGTCCGGCACGGGCAGTCACGTCAACGCCACCGCCGTCATCACGCACCCCGAGGGGCGGGAGAAGCTGGGGATCTGGCACCCCCTGATGTACCCCAAGGAGGCGGTGGTCGACGTGGAGCTGCTGGCCTCCATGCCTGCCGCGGTCACCCGGGCCACCGGCCTCGACGTCCTCTTCCAGTGCATCGAGCCCTACGTGGGGCGGCGGGCCTCGCCCTTCAGCGACATGCTGGCCGAGGAGGGCATGCGTCTGGTGCGCCGCTACCTGGTCCGGGCGGTCAGAGACGGCTCGGACATGGAGGCCCGGGCAGGGATGGCCGTCGCAGATACGCTGGCCGGCATCGCCATCGACCAGGCCGGCGTGGGTCTCATCCACGCCCTGGAGCACCCGGTGAGCGGGCGCCATGGCGCCGTCCACGGCGAGGGGCTCGCCGCGCTGGCGCCGGCCGTCATGGCCTTCAACCTGCCGACCCGCCCGGAACGCTTCGCCCGCATCGCCGAGCTGCTCGGCCAGGACGTCGCAGGCCTTCCCGTCCAGGAGGCCGCGCGACTCGCCATCGTCGCCGTCGAGCGTCTCTTGCAGGAGACCGGCGCCACCTGGGGCCTGCAGGACCTGGGGGTACAGGACGCGGACGTGCCGGTGCTGGTCGACGACACGCTGCGCTCCATGAAGGGCGCGGTGGCCAACAACCCGCGGGAGTCGACCCCCGAGGAGCTGGCCGAGCTGTACCGCCGGTCTCTGCCGCCGCTAGGCCACCGCTCCTAGGCCCGGTCCCCCGTCTCACCCGGTCGCGGTCCCAGCCAGGGCAGCAGCGCGGAGCTGTCGCGCTCGGGCGCCAGGCAGCGGGTGCCGAGGCATAGCTGCCAGCGCACCTCGCCAGGGTCGAGCACCCAGCGCACGTCCAGGGCCGGGTGCGGCAGCGCGAGGAGCCGCCGCAGCTCGTCCCGCACTGCCTCCACGCGAGGTGCCTGCACGCTGACGAGGGCCAGCCCTCCGTCCAGGTCGTCGAGAGCGCACCAGAGCCCGGCCGTCCCCGAGACGTGCTGGCGCATGACCGGCCATGCCATCTCGATCACCCGCAGGCCCCGCTCCAGGTGCGTCGGGTCGTCGAGGCAGGCCGCGAGGCGAGCGTGGGCAGAGGCCATCGCGGCGTTGGGCGACGGCGTGGCCTGGTCCCAGATGTCGACCGACCGAGCCAGGGGCGATCCGTGGGCCTCCGAGCTGGAGAGGTACGCACCCTCCCGGGCAAACCGCCGCTCGGCCTGCTCGGCCAATCGAGCGGCCTCCTCCAGGTACCGGCGCTCTTGGCTGCAACGGAAGAGATCCAGCGCCGCGTGGATCGCGAAGGCGTAGTCGTCGGCGAAGGCCGGCACCACGCGGTCGTGGTCCGCCGGCAAGTGAAGCAGGCCATGCGCCCCGTCCCGCAGCCGCTCGCACAAAAACTCCCACGCGGCCTCGGCTGCCTGCCGGTACCGCTCCGGCTCCTCGCCGATGCCGCCCTGCCACCCCGCCACCAGGGCCGAGATGGCCAGGGCGTGCCAGCCGGTGAGCACCTTGTCGTCACGGGCCGGCGGCCTCCGGTGCCGGTCACGGTAGGCCTTCATGCGTGCCAGGGCCTCGTGCAGTCGGGCGAAGTCCGGTCGAGGCATCCCTGGCGCGTGGCCGACCACGCTGAGGGCCTCGTCGCTCCATCCCGGCGGGCCATCTTGCGCCCGCCGCTCGAGGGCATCGCCGGCGGCCGCGCCGATGCCGAAGGCTCTGCACAGCTCCTCGGCCAGGGCCGCATCGCCCACCGCCTCATGCACCTGCTCCGGGCTCCAGCGATAGTAGTAGCCCTCCTCCGGACTGCCGTCCGGGCCGGGGGAGTCGGCGTCGAGGGAGCAGGCGAAGCCCCCGTCCGGCAGGCGCATCACCTCCAGCATGAAGTCCAGCGTGGAGGCCGCCACCCGCAACAGGTCCGGCCGCTGCCCCAGCCCCGCCCTCACGTAGAGCGGGACCAGCAGGGCGTTGTCGTAGAGCATCTTCTCGAAGTGGGGCACCTGCCACCATCGGTCCACCGTGTAGCGGTGGAACCCGCCCCCCACGTGGTCGAAGAGGCCGCCCAGCGCCATGCGCTCCAGGGTGAGCACCAGATGCTCCCGAGCCGCGGCGTGCCCGAACCGCCAGGCCACCCGCTCCAGCAACGCCAGGCCCGTCGCGTGGGGAAACTTAGGGGCCCCACCGAAGCCCCCGGCCTCGGCGTCCGCCTGCTGGAGCAGCGCGTCTGCGGCGGCCACCAGCGCCTGGCTCCCGAGCCCGGGCTCGGCGTCGCCGGCAGCACGCCGCTCCGCCAGGGCGGCTCTCGGGTCCAGCACCTCCTGGACCGCCTGGGCCAGCCGCTGAGCCTGCCGACGCACTTCATCCCTGCGCTCCCGGTAGGCGCGGGCGCAGGCCTCCAGCACCTGGGCGAAGCCGGGCCGCCCCAGACGCGGCCCCGGTGGAAAGTAGGTCCCGGCGTAGTAGGGCAGCAGGTCCGGGGTCAGGAAGACCGTGAGGGGCCATCCCCCCTGGCCCGTCAGGATCTGGCAGGCCGTCTGGTAGACCTGGTCGATGTCGGGTCGCTCCTCGCGGTCGACCTTGATGCAGACGAAGAGGTCGTTCATCCGGCGCGCCAGTGCGGGATCCTCGAAAGACTCGTGGGCCATCACGTGACACCAGTGACAGGCGCTGTAGCCCACGCTGAGCAAGATGGGGCGATCCTCCTGGACGGCCCGTTGCAAGGCCTCGGGCCCCCAGGGATACCAGTCGACCGGCTGATAGGCGTGCTGCCGGAGGTAGGGGCTCGTGCTGTCGATGAGACGATTGGGGCGCCGTGCCGTGGGCGTCGCGCTCATCGGGGGCGACCTCCCCTCCTGGTTGGTACAGTTTATCCTGACGGCCGAGGGGAGCGACCAGCGCGACATGAGTGGCGAGAGACAGGGCGGGCCCGCCCCGTGCGGGGCAGGCCCGGCCGGATAAGGGCCCCGGAGCCCTGACGTCGGGCTCAGAAGCTGACGCCGAGACCGACCACGATGCCCAGCCCCTGGCCCAAGCGCAGCTCGCCCCACCCCCAGGTGCGTGGAGCCAGCCGGTAGGTCCCGCCGACTCCAGCGTACAGCCCCACGCCCTCGCCGCTCTCGTGGGTCAGCATGGCGGCTACGTAGGGGTCCAGGGCGGGGAAGCGGGTGACGAGGTCGGGTGCGACCGGCGTGAGCAGATACACGACGCCGCCCTCCAGGACCGTGCGGTCCTCGATAGCGGTCATCCCGGCTCGGATGAAGAGCTCTTCGAAGGCGGGCGAGCCAGCCCACACCGCCCCCGTGAAGCCGATCCGGTCCGCCGAGACGGCGCCCGCGCTCAGGTGCCAGCTCCACGCGGAGCCCTGGGCCGCTGCCTGCGGCGCCAGCACCACGGCCAGCGCCAGAGCGCTCGCCAGTGCCACACCCAGCGTTCTCCGAAGCACGCGAAGTCCTCCCCCTCTCCCACACCCCAGCCTCTTCGACGTGGGATGGGTGCGTCCTGGGGGTAGAGGCGGTGGCATCGCACGGGAAATCGAGGAGAGGCGTCGAATGCGCGGAGCTCGTGGAGAAAAAAGAAGTGGTGCGCCAGCAGGGACTCGAACCCCGAACCCGCGGATTAAGAGTCCGCTGCTCTACCAATTGAGCTACTGGCGCACCGACACGCCTGCCGGCTCATCCTGTGCCGTGCCGGACGGCTCCTCGACCCTGATGGTAGCGGCGGCTGGACTCGAACCAGCGACTCCGCGGGTATGAACCGCGTGCTCTGACCAACTGAGCTACGCCGCCAGGTTGGTTGCGGGGGCAGGATTCGAACCTGCAACCTTCGGGTTATGAGCCCGACGAGCTACCAGGCTGCTCCACCCCGCGTCGTCCGCCGCCCGGCCCGTCGAGGACCGGCAGGCACCCTTTACATATACACCCTCCGGAGCGTCCCGTCAAGCCGGGCCCGTCGCCACGTAGACGGCCTGGGCGACCCGATGGCCGACGACCCGCTCGCTGCCGTCCACCTTGAGGTGGATGGGCTCCTCGAAGGGGTGGGTGGCCGTCACCTCTACCCGTGCTCCCGGTACGAGGCCGCACTCCCGCAGGTAGCGCAGCAGCTCCGGGTCGTCCTCGCGCACCCTGACCACCGATGCGGACTCCCCGGGCTGCATCTCGGCCAGGGGCTTCACCGACACGTCGGCGACCCGACCGTCGGGGGTCGGGATCGGGTAGCCATGGGGGCAGGTCGACGGCCCCCCCAGCAAACGGTCGAAGCCCTCGATGACCTCCTTGGGGAGCGCGTGCTCCATCCGGTGGGCCATGGCGTCCACCCGGTCCCACGGGATCTCCAGCACGTCGGTCAAGAAGCGCTCGGCCAAGCGATGACGGCGGATGACGTCGAGAGCCAGGCGCTCGCCCTCAGGGGTGAGGGTCACCCCGGCGTACTCCCGGTACTCCACCAGGCCTTCGGCGGCCAGGCGTTGAAACATCGCCGTCGCCGAGGCCGCCGACACCCCGAGCCGGGCTGCGATGGCGCCGGTCGAGCCCCTCTCGCCATCCTGCTGGGCACGGTAGATCGCGGCCAGGTAATCTTCCTTGGACTGAGAGAGCACCGCCGTCCCCCCGAGAGGCGAGAGCCGAGATTGCCGTGGGGCGATGGTGCCGGGAGCGGGATTCGAACCCGCACGGGCCTCGCCGGCCCAGAGGATTTTAAGTCCCCCGCGTCTGCCGTTTCGCCACCCCGGCACAGCCAGCGTCACGCTCGAGCGTCGGAGAGGTCACCTCGATTGTAAGGAGCGGGGGCATCGCCCTGCAAGCAGCGGCTATGGCCCGATGGCCGCCCGTCTTCGCTGGCGCACGCCGGCGAGCCGCTGAGCGAGACGCCCCGCTCCGCCAACAAGGCCGCCACGCGCCGCCCCACCGGGTTGTCGGAGCGCCCCAGGTGATCGGCCAGATGCGCGTGGAGGCACTTGACCGCCTCCCACTGGCGGCTGCCAGCCACCCCCACCTGGGTCAACCTCTCGACAGCGGCCGGAGAGAGGCTCTCGAGCCGCCGCGCCATCTCCCCGCTGAGCAGAGACGATCGCAGCCGGGCCGCGCCCTCGTGGGCTGCCCGCAGCGCCTCCCGGGCGGCGCCGTCCGCCTTGATTTCCTGGGAAATCCGGGCGATCCACCCCGTCGACTCGAGGCGGCTGACGGCGTCGACCAGATAGGGACAGGTCAGCCAAAACGTGGTGGGAAAGGGCTCCGGCCGACCTCCCGGCCCATCGACGACCGGCGCGGTCACCACCACCGTCGGCCGCCCGAATCGGCACCGGGCCGCCACCGCCACCATGCCCTGCGGGCGGCGGCCCAGTTGGGTCCAGACGGCCGCCCGATCGGAGTCGCTGGGAGACTCCCACCAAGGCTTCCACGCACCCGCCGTGACCATGCTCGCTCCCCTCGTCAGCATCCCCACCGTCTTCATCGGCCAGGCCTGCGACCGACGTAAAAGGCGGCCGGGTGAATCCCCGACCGCCCTCCGTCTCTTGGATGACACGCTCGACGCTCAGCTCACGGGTCTTTCGCAGGTAAGCCTCTCACGACCGGCGGCTGCCACGACCGCCCCGCTTGGACTCCACGCTGCGCTTGAGATCCTGCTGCCGCTGCTCGCTCTCCTTCAAAAACCGTGCCAGCTTCTCCTCGAAGGAGGTGTTGCGTCCGCGGGGTGGCCGACCACCGGAGCGCTGCGGAGGACCGTAGACCTGCCGGATGGAGAGCCCGATCCTGCCGTTGGCCACGTTGATGACCTTGACCTTGACCACCTGGTTTTCCGTCAGGTAGTCCCGTACATCCCGAACGTAGGTGTCCGCGATCTCCGAGATGTGAACGAGTCCAGTCTGACCGCCAGGCAGCTCCACGAACGCACCGAAATGGGTGATTCCGGTGACCTTCCCCTCTACGATGCTGCCGACCTCAACGGCCATGCGTGAGGCTGATCCTCCCCGTCGTTTGACATCGCCCGCAAGGGTCTACACGGGCAACCCGATTATATGAGACGCCAAAATGCCTGTCAATACGGGCTCTGCGCCGTATGGAATCGATTAACTGCCGCGTTTCTCGCCATCGTTCGAGACGGCTTGGCCCGATCCCCCTTGACCCTCCGCCTTGGCCCTCTCCCAGAGCGCATCCATCTCGTCCAGGCTCATCTCGGAGAGGGATCGGCCCGCCTGCTCGGCCAGGCTCTCGATGCGCCTAAACCGAGCCATGAACCGTCGGGTGGCGTCGCGCAAAGCGAGCTCCGGGTCGACCCGCATGTATCGAGCCACATTGACGAGGGCGAAGAGGAGGTCGCCCATCTCGCGATGCACCGCCTCGCGGTCCTGCTCGGCCCAGGCCTGTCGGAGCTCGCGGGCCTCCTCCATCGCCTTGCGCCCGGCACCGGCGATGTCGGGCCACTCGAACCCCACCGACGCCGCCCGCCGCTGGACGGCCTCGGCGAAGGCCAGCGACGGCAGCCCCGTCGTGACGCCCGCCATCAGGCTGGGACGCTCCTCTCCCTTGCCCCCGCCCCCTGTCCGCTGGCGCTCCTGGCGCCGTTCCTCCTGCTTGATGGCCTCCCACCGCTGCAAGACCTCGGCCGCGTCCTTGACGCGGGCTTCGCCGAAGACGTGCGGATGGCGGCGCACCAGCTTCTCCCTCAGGGCTCGCTCGACCCCCGCCAGGTCGAAGCGTCCCTCCTCGTCGGCGATCTGCGCCTGGAAGAGCACCTGCAGCAGGAGATCCCCCAACTCTTCCCGCAGCGCCTCGGCGTCACCCGACTCGATGGCCTCGCAGACCTCGTAAGCCTCCTCGAGGATATAGCGACGCAGGCTCTCGGGTGTCTGACGACGGTCCCACGGACAGCCGTCCGGCGCCCTCAAGCGCGCCATGATGCGGACCAGCGCCTCGATGCCCTCGCCGGCGCCGGCGGCCTCGGGATCGTCGGCCGGCGGCACGTAGAGGCTCGTCTCGTGGTCGTAGGTCGAGAGGCGATCGATGGCATGCAGGGGCAACCATCGCACCTCGGCCCGCTCCGTGCCGGCACCCCGTACCAGGGCGACGAGCTGCTCGTCGCCCCGGCTGCGCCCCAGCATCGCCTTGACCTGGGCCGCCACGATCTTGGAGTCGAGCTGGAGCACCAGGTAGCCGCGCCGGCGCTCCCAGGCCGCGCCGGACGGCGGCGGCAGCTCGGCGTCCGCGCCGGCGGACGCGGCCAGCTGGTGCGCGTCGAGCAGGGCCACACCGGCCGACATGGGGTCGATCCCCAGCGCGGACCAGACGGCTTCGACGCTGCTCGGGCTGGGTACCAGCTCGAGCTCTATCCCCCCACCCTCCTGCCGGATCATCTCCACCAGGACGGCGACGCTGCGCTCGGCGACGGTCGGGTGGCCCGGCACGGCGTAGACGACGGGCTCGTCGGCCGCCTGCCTGGCCTCTTCCAGCAGCCGCGTCGCCATGGCCCGGTAGACCTCCTCGAAGGTGGGGTGGGTCTCGTAGTACCCGTCGAAGGTGTCGAACGACACCCCCCATGCTCGCAACGTCTCGGCCATGGGGTGGTGGCGCGTACGCAAGAACAGGCGCGTCGCCCTCCGCAGGATCCGCTCCGCCCGCACCGTCAACAGGTCCGCCGGCCCGGGTCCGAGCCCGACCACGACGATCCGCATCGCCCGGCCATCCTCCCGTCCTGGTCATCTTAGTCCCGGCGCCGCCCGTCCACAAGGCTCCCCGCGAGCGAGTAACGATGCCCCCGCCCACGCCAGACTAAGGGCCGCAGGGCAGCTTGCCAGGCTCGCCGGAGAGGGGCACCACCATCGATGAGGTCGAGACGACGCGCCGCCATGCTGACGACCCTCGGCCTGCTCGTCGCCGCGGGTCTCTTCTTCTACCTGTCAGGCTTTCCCGGGAAGCGTTCCGACTCCGGGTCGCTTCCACCCGCTGCCAGGGTCCAGCGGTTCGACCGCGAGCCCACCGTCTCCCTCTTCGTCAAGGAGACGGGCGAACGCAAGGAGTTGCCCATCGAGGAGTACGTGGCCGGCGTCGTGGCCGGCGAGATGTGGCCCAACTGGCCCGAGAGCGCCTACGCCGCCCAGGCCATCCTGGCACGCACGTTCACGCTGGAGTTCATGGCCAAGGGTGGGACCCGGTCGCAGCACGGCACGGACCTCTCCACCGATCCCGAAGAGGCCCAGGCGTACAACCCGGACAACATCACCGACGTCATCCGCCGGGCGGTCGACGCCACGCGCGGTCAGGTGCTGACGCATGACGGACGGTACGTGCGCGCCTGGTTCCACGCGTACAGCGGCGGCCAAACCACCACGCCGCAGGAGGGGCTGGGGCTGGAGGGGGTCGACGAGCCCTACCTGCGTCCCGTCAAGCTCCCCGACAACCCTCTGGTGCCGGACCAGTTCAAGTCGTGGCGGGTCGAGTTGACCGAGTCGGAGCTGCGTCAGGCGCTGGCCTCGGCCGGCGTCCAAGTGGGGACCATCCAGCAGGTCCGCGTCGCCGCGCGCGGCCCCACCCAGCGGATCACCAGTGTGGAGGTGATCGGGGAGTCGGGGCGCCGGACGCTGACGGGCAACGAGTTCCGGCTGGCGGTGGGGGCCAACCGGATGCGCTCCACCCTCGTCTCCACCTTCCAGTTCGGCGAGGGCCGGCTGGTGATGGCGGGCACGGGCTCCGGCCATGGCGTGGGGCTCAGCCAGTGGGACGCGCTGCTGATGGCCCGCCAGGGGCGCTCGCCCCAGGCCATCGTCCAGACCTTCTACCCGGGCACCCGCATCGAAAAACTCTGGTGACGTCCCGGCATATACATGCCCCCGGAGGTGCGCACCGGTGGCCGAACGGGCCGAACGGGGGCAGACGCCGGCCCAGGTCGTCCGCCATCAACTGGCCCTCCGGGGGCGCCAGCAGTTGGAGCTGCAGGGCATCGTCAGCGTCGAGAGCTTCGACGAGGACCTGATGGTGCTCCACACCGACGCCGGCGTCCTGGTGGTGCGAGGCGAGGGGATGCAGATCCTGGCCCTCGACGTCGAGGCGGGCACCATGGGCATCAACGGGACCATCCACAGCCTGGAGTACGCTCAGGAGTCACCGGCCCGAAAGGCACGGGGGTTCTTGAGCCGCCTGGTCCGCTGACCGTCACCCCCCGCCCCGGCCCCCCATAGCCTGGGGAGCGTCTCGTGGGATTGGGGGTTGGATGCAGCCGTGATGCTTTCGGTTGCGAGCCAGCTGGCCGCGGCTGGTCGCGTCGCGCTGGTGGGCGTCGCCCTGGCGTTGCTCTGGGACCTCTACGCGGCCGGCCGCGCCGTGATCGGGCTGCGGCGCTACGAGCTCCTCGTCGTGTCGGACCTGCTCTTCGTCTCGATGCTGGGGCCCATCGCCTTCGCCCTGCTGCTGGTCGCGGACGGGGCCCAGCTCCAGGCGAGCACCCTGATCGGCCTGGTGGCAGGCGTGGCCGGCTACCGGCTCACCCTGAGCCCGCGTGTGGTGCGCCTGGTCTGGGTGACCGGGACGGGGGTCCGCTCCGTGCTGCGCGCCGTGGCCGGGACCTGGTGGTGGCTGGCGCGTCGCAGCCGCCCGTGGGGGGTGCGTTAGAGAGGCTGTCCAGCAGGGAATGGTCGGCCCCGACTCGAAGGAAGCCCCCGCACCGGGCGTACCGGCCGCTGCGTCCGGGCCTCGCAAGGTAGGGAGGCCTTCGAGTTGGTCATCGACTGGAGAGGCCGGCGCTACCGCCTGACCCCCACGGCTCTGAGACGCATCCTCGTCCTGGTGCTGCTCGGAGCGCTGGCCTCGTTCGCGGGCGTCGCATGGAAGACGTGGCGGCTCCACCAGGAGCTGCGAGCCCTGGAGCGAGCCCTCGAGGCCCAGCGACAGGCCAACCGCGCGATCGAAGAGGCCCTCGGCCAGGCCTCCACCCCGGAGGCCATCGAGTCGAGGGCCCGTTCGGTGCTCGGATTGGTCAAGCCGGGCGAGGAGGTGGTAGAGGTGGCCATCCCCGTCACGCCCGACGACCCCTACCGGGTGCCGCGCCGCTAGCGGGCCGGTAGGCGGCACCCGGGCGACGACCTGCTCACTGCTCCATCTGCTTGGCCAGAAAGCCAGCCGCCGTCTCGGCCAGCTTCAACTCCAGCTCGCCCACCTTCTTGTCGGGCTCCCGGGTGCCGAGGATGACGGCCCCGATGGGATCCCCCTCGGCGACGATGGGCGCGACCACCATGGAGGTGAAGTCCCAGCGCTCCTCTTCTTCCCCGTCGGGGGCGGTGCGGCTCTCCCCCGGCCTGGGGAAGAGCACCGGCTTGCGGCCCTCCATCACCCGCTCGACGGCTGGGGTGACGGGCTTGTCCATCCATTGCTTCTTGGGGGCGCCGGCCACCGCGACCACCGCGTCCCGGTCGGTGATGATGGCCACGTGGCCCGTGGTCTCGTAGAGGGAGTCGGCGTACTCCTGGGCAAACTCTCCCAGTTCGCCGATGGGCGAGTACTTCTTCAGGATGACCTCGCCCTCGCGGTCGACGAAGATCTCCAGCGGATCTCCCTCGCGGATTCGCAGGGTGCGACGGATCTCCTTAGGGATGACGACACGTCCGAGGTCGTCGATGCGTCGGACGATCCCCGTTGCCTTCACTTAGCACCCCTCCACATCGGGCCCGTCCGACTCCGCCGCAGGGCCCGATCCCGACATGGCGGACGAAGAATCGAGGAAGTTGCCTCGAGTTTCTTTCCCTGCCCGGCCGTAGTATACGGCGGCTGGATCTCGCCTATACGGCGGGGCCAGGCTTGCCAGTCCTGGCCTGACGCCACTGGGGGCTATTGGCTCCTTCGCGCGCCCGCTACCTCTTGCCGAGACCCGGGCGTGCCCGTCCACGCGTCCCGGATGCATTGGAGCAGTTGATGCAACGCCTCCAGCAATTGCCCGTCACTCAATCCCATTCGACGCAGCCAAACCGTATCGGTCCGTCCCGGACGGTATATGACTCGACCACGCAACTCCGCGGCTGCCCGGGCGAGGGCGTCAGCCGGGAGGTAGAGCCCGGGCCACGCCTTGATCATGACCTGATCCCGCTCCATGCTGATGGAGCCCACTCCCGCCTCCTGGGCCACCATCTTGAGCCGCGCCACCTGCAGCAGATTGTGGACGGCGGTCGGCATCCGCCCGAAGCGGTCCTCCATCTCCTCGGCCAGCGAATCCAGCTCCTCGGCCGACGAGGCCACGGCGATGCGCCGGTACAGCTCCACCTTCTGGGCCGTGTCGGGCACGTACTCATCGGGCAGGTAGGCGTCGACCGGCAGGTCCAGCGTGGGCTCCGGCGGCTTCTGCACCACCTGCCCCTTGACCTCGTTGATCGCCTCCTCCAGCAGCCGGCAGTAGAGTTGAAAGCCGACCGCCGCGATGTGCCCGTGCTGCTCGGGGCCCAGGAGGTTGCCGGCCCCCCGGATCTCCAGGTCCCGCATGGCGATCTTGAACCCCGAGCCCAGGTCGGTGAACTCCTTGATGGCCTGGAGGCGCCGCTCGGCGTCCTCGCTCAGCACCTTCTCCCGGCGATAGGTGAAGTACGCATACGCGACCCGGTTGCTGCGGCCGACCCGGCCCCTGAGCTGGTAGAGCTGTGCCAGGCCGAAGCGATCCGCGTCGTAGACGATGAGCGTGTTGACGTTGCCGATGTCCATGCCCGCTTCGATGATGGTGGTACACACCAGCACGTCATGCTCACGATTCAAGAACTCCAGCATGACCTTCTCCAGGTGCTCCTCGTCCATCTGGCCATGAGCCACCGCGATGCGGGCGTCGGGCACCAGCTGGCCGAGGTGGGCGGCCATGCGATCGATGCTCTGGACACGGTTGTAGACGAAGTAGACCTGGCCGCCCCGCCCGATCTCCCGAAGGATGGCGTCCCGGATCAGGTCGTCCTGGTACTCTACGACATAGGTTCGCACGGGGTAGCGGCCTTCTGGGGGAGTCTCGATGATGCTCATGTCGCGCAGCCCCGACAGGGCCATGTGGAGGGTGCGGGGGATGGGCGTGGCCGTCATGGTCAACACGTCCACCGTGCGGCGCAACTCCTTGAGCCGCTCCTTCTGCGCCACCCCGAAGCGCTGCTCCTCATCGACGATCACGAGACCCAGGTTCTTGAACTGCACATCCTTGGAGAGCAGGCGGTGGGTGCCGATGACGATGTCGACGGCGCCGGTGCGGAGGCCATCGAGCACCCTGGCCTGCTCGGCCGACGTCTGGAAACGCGACAGCATCTCGATGCGGATGGGGTAGCGCGCCATGCGCTCGGTGAAGGTCCGGTGGTGCTGCTGGGCCAGGATGGTGGTGGGCACCAGCACCGCGACCTGGCGTCCGTCGGCCACCGCCTTGAAAGCCGCCCGCATGGCCACCTCGGTCTTGCCGTAACCGACGTCGCCGACGAGGAGCCTATCCATGGGCCGGGGCCGCTCCATGTCGGCCTTGACCTCCTCGACGGCGCGAAGCTGATCCGGCGTCTCCTCGAAGGGGAAGGCGTCCTCGAACTCCTTCTGCCACGGCGTGTCCGGGGGGAAGGCGTGTCCAGGCTGGGCCTGCCGCTCCGCGTAGAGCTTCAGCAGGGACTCCGCCATCTCCCGGACCGACTCGCGGACGCGCTTCTTGACCCGGGCCCACTCGACCCCTCCCAGCTTGTTGAGCTTGGGCGGCGCGTCGTCGCTGCCGATGTAGCGCTGGAGCAGGTGCACCTGGTCCGTCGGGACGTAGAGCCGGTCCTCCCCGGCGTACTCCACCACCAGGTAATCCCGGCGGACCCCGCCCACCTCCATGGTCTTGACGCCGCGGTAGCGACCGATGCCGTGGTTGACGTGCACCACGTAGTCGCCGTCTCGCAGCTCCAGGTAGTCGGTGATGCGGGCACCTGCCTCCTGGCGCGGGGCCGTGCGGGCGCGCCGGGGCCGGGCCTGCTTGCCGAAGACCTCCGTGTCGGTCAGGACCACCAGGCGCAGGTCATCCCACTCGAACCCCGAGGTCAACCGCGCCGGCACCACGACCACGTTGCCGGGCTTTAGCTGACCGTCGACCCGGTCGGCCACGACAGCCAGGACCGACTCGTTGAGGAGGGCTTCACGCGCCCGCTCGGCGCGGCTGTCCGTCTGCAACGTCAAGAGGACCCGGTATCGCTCCTTCTGACGGGCCCGCAGCTCGTCGGCCAGGAGCTGCCAGTTGCCGTGGAACGGGTCGGCGGAGCGGCCGTTGATCTGGTGGATGCCATCGACCTCCACGCCCTCCACCCGCCTGGCCAGCAGGGAGAGCAGGAGCATGGGGTGACGGCGGCTGGCCTCCACCAGATCGTCCCACCAGCCGAAGCAGCCCGCCTCCTCCGGGAGCACCCGCCCACGCTCGAGCAGGCCCTCGAAGAGCGACCCCCACTCGGTCCAGGCTGTCTGGATGCGCTCCTTGAGACGGGCCGGCTCGTCGAGGATGACCACCCCTGACGGCATGAAGGCCGGAAGGAGCGGAGCCTCGGGGTAGAAGAGGGGGCGATACTGGTCGGCTCCCTCCACGTGGCCGGTCTGTGACAGACGCTCCAGGTGCGCGGCGATGCGCTCCTCCAGACGGCGCGCCTCCTGCCGGCGCCCCGCCGAACGCAGCCGGTTGGCCTGGCGGCGGGCACTCGACTCGATGGCCTCCATGCCCCGCAGCAGGGCCTCCTCCGTCAGCAGGAGCTCCCGGGCGGGGGCGACCACGGCCTGTTGCAGCTGCCCAAACGAACGCTGGCTGTCCACGTCGAGGATCCGGATGGACTCGATCTCGTCACCGAACCACTCGATGCGAAGGGCCTGCTCGCGGTCGGGGGGGAAGACGTCGAGGATGTCCCCCCTCACGCTCATCTGTCCCGGCCCTTCTACCTTGGCTCGCCGCTCGTAGCCGGCGGCGCTGAGGCGGCGCGCCACGACCTGGAGATCGACGCGCTGCCCCACCGAGAGCGGCTGGACGAACTCACGAAGCACCTCCGGGGGGATGATCCGCTCTGTGGCGGCGACCGCCTCGACGACGACCACGGAGGGCGGGCGGCCCACGCCGGCCAGGCGCATCAGCGCGTCGACCCGCCGCCCCAACAGCTCGATCGACGGCGTGACCTCCTCGTGGGGCAGCGTCTCCAGCGACGGGAAGTAGCCGACCCGCTCCTCCCCCACCAGGGGTTGCAGGTCCTCGTACCACCGCTCCGCCGCCTGACGGTGGGGGACCACGATCAGGATGGGCCTCGGCCCCTCCGGTCGGCTGGCCAGCTCGGCGAAGAGCGCGGCGACGAAGGCGCTGCGCTGGGAACCCTCGGCGCCCACGACCAGGCGCTTGGTGGGGCCCCGGAGGATAGCCTGAGCCAGATCCTGGACCGTATCGAGGCCTCTTACCAGATCCACGAGTCCGGTCAGCCGCATGTGGTCACCCCTCGACGCGCTCGAAGCCGGCCGGCCCCCGCCCCCGGGGGCACGGTCGGCAGTCGCTATCTCGCTCTCGTGGTCCTCGGCCCGGCAGGCGGGACGAGGCGCCCTGCCGGGCCTCGCTCCATCTCAAGTCGTCTCCGGCCGCCCTCCGTCCGATGCGGCCGTCATCGCGTTGAAGCGGTTCATCGCGGCTTCGATACCCAGCCGCCCCCACACCTCCGCGGCCTCGGCCGCGAGGCGCGCCGCCTCGTTGATCCGGGCTGCCTGCTCGGGGTCCGGCACCTCCAGGACCCACTCCGCTCCGGCCACGCCCGGCGGCGGCTCCCCGATGCCGATGCGCACGCGGGCGATGCGATCGGTGCCCAGGTGATCGATGATGGACTGCATGCCCTTGTGTGCGCCGCTGGACCCCTTGCCCCGTACCCGTATGCGGCCGGGGGGAAGAGCCATGTCGTCGTAGATGACGAGGATCTCGTCGAGATGCAGCGACAGCCGGCGCACGAGGCAGGCGACCGCCTCGCCGCTTGCGTTCATGTAAGTGAGCGGGTAGGCCAGGATCCACTCGATGCCGTCGGCGTGGGCGCGCAACACCCTGGCACGGCACATCTCGACGGGGCCGTACCCGTCGAGCCGCCGCACCAGGTGGTCCAGCGCGCGGAAGCCCGCATTGTGCCGCGTCGCCTGGTAGCGCTCACCCGGGTTGCCGAGCCCCACCACCAGGCGATACGCGCTGGCACCCTCGCGTCGCGTCCAGCCGCCCCCCATCGGGCGAGGTGTCTACTCGGCCTCCTCTTCCTCTTCGGCGGCCTTGCGGGTCCGGGTGATGCGCTCAGGCTCCGCAGGGGTGGCAGCAGGCGCCGCCGCCACTTCCTCGGCCTGCTCCTGGGCGGCGACAGCGGAGACCAGGATCGTCTCCGGGTCGGTCAGGACCAGCACGCCCTCGGGCACCTGGAGATCGGCCACGGTGAGCGAGTCGCCATCCTCGAGCCCAGCGACATCGAGCGTGAAGAAGCGCGGGATGGCGGTGGGCAGGCACTCCACCTCCACCTCTCGCTCCCCGACTGCGGGCACCAGGCCCCGCCGCTCCAGCTCCTCCACGCCCTCCAGCAGGACCGGCACCGTGGCCCGCACCGGGCGGTCCATCGGCACCGCGTAGAAGTCGACGTGCAGCGGCTCCAGCGCCACCGGGTCCCGCTGGACCTCCTTGATCAAGACCGAGTAGCTCTCGCCCGTCGACTCGCCATCCTGCAGCACGAGCCGCACCAGGCGGGTACGGGCGCCGGGCACCTTGAGAAGTCGCTCGAGCTCGCTGCGGCGCACCCGTACCGGCCGGGAGACCGAAGGCCCGTAGAGGCTGCCGGGCACCCAGCCCTGGCGACGGAGCTTGCGTGCCGCACCCTTGCCGGTCGTCTCACGAGTCGCTACGGCGATCTGGAGTTCGTCAGCCACCTATCGCACCTCCGCTCGCTCTCCTGCAGGGGCCGGTTTGGCAAAGAGCCGGCTCACGGACTCCTCGTTGAAGATGCTGCGGATCGCCTCGGCCAGCAACGGGGCCACCGACAGGACCCGCAACCGATCGAAGGCGAACCGGCCTGCCACCGGTATGGTGTCGGTCACCACCAGCTCGACGATGGGGGCGCGGGCCAGCCGCTCGGCCGCGCCGGGAGAGAAGACGCCATGCGTCGAGCACGCGTAGACCGCCCGCGCGCCCTCTTCGATCAGGGCCGCGGCTGCCTGCGCGAGGGTACCGCCGGTGTCGATGATATCATCCACGAGGATGGCCGTGTGCCCCTCCACGTCGCCGATGACGTGCATCACCTCGGCGACGTTGGGCTCGGGGCGGCGCTTGTCGCAGATGGCCAGCCCGCAACCGAGCCTTTCGGCCAGCTCACGGGCCCGCCCCACGCCCCCCACGTCGGGCGCCACCACCACGGGCGACGGCAAGTGCAACGAGGCGAAGTAATCGGCCAGGATGGGCAGGGCCTTGAGGTTGTCCACCGGGATGTCGAAGAAGCCCTGGATCTGACCGGCATGCAGGTCGATGGTCAGGACCCGGTCCGCGCCGGCGGCCACCAGCAAATTGGCCACCAGCTTGGCCGAGATGGGATCCCGTGCCTGCATCTTGCGATCCTGGCGGGCGTAGCCGTAGTAGGGGATGACCGCCGCCACCTCGGCGGCCGAGGCCCGCTTCATCGCGTCCACCATCACCAGCAGTTCCATCAGGTTGTCGGCAGGTGGAAAGGTGGGCTGGATGATGAAGACGTGGGCCCCCCGCACGCTCTCGAGGATCCGGACGTAGACCTCGCCGTCGCGGAAGCGTCCGATGTGCGCCGCGCCCAGCTCCATACCCAGGCAGGCCGCCACGTCCCGCGCCAGCTGCGGATTGGCGTTGCCGGTGAAGATGCGAAGGCGCTTGTGATGGTGGTCCGACCGGGGCACCAGGCTGGCACCTTCTGACATCCCCTCAAAGACCCCCTCTTTCATGGGCCCATCGGTGCGCCCCGCTCCCGATGCGGGCGCCCGCCGCGATGACACTGCCGGGGGGAATCCAAGCGCCAGGGCCGATGGTGGCCCCGCTACCCACTTTGCACGCCACGAGGCGCACGCCTTCGACGCTCACGTCGTCTCCCAGCTCACAGTCTACCAGGACGGCCCCTGGCCCAATCTCGCAACCCCGCCCCACCCGAGTGGTCCCCAACAGCGACGCGGTGGCGTCGATCACGCTGTCCGGGCCCACCTCCACCCACGGATCCAGTAGCGGCGCGACTCCACCCCGCAGCGTGACCCCCGACGCCAGCAGTCGCTCAGCCACCCGCTGGCACACGGCCCGTTCGAGCTCGCGCAACTGGCGCCGGTCGTTGACCCCCGTCACCTCCAGGGGGTCGGCGACCGGCACGGCCACCACCCGCTCGCCCCGGGAGGCGAGCCAGCCCACGGTGTCCGTGAGGTAGTACTCGCCTTGCGCGTTGTCGGGGCGCAGTGCCTTGAGCGCGGCTTCGAGGGCGTCGCGGCGAAACGCGTAGACCCCGACGTTGGCCTCCCGGATGGCTCGCTGCTCGGGGGAGGCATCCCGTTCCTCCACGACCCCCGTCACGCGATCGGGCTCGTCCGGCGCGCGCAGCACCCGGCCGTACCCCGTCGGATCGTCGAGCACCGCCGTCAGGATGGCCAGCGCCGCGTCGTGCCGCCGCCTCTGCGCCACCAGCTCGACCATGGTCCCCGCCGACAGCAGCGGCACGTCCGCATAGGAGACCGCCACCTCGTCCACTCCAGGAGCCAGCGCCGTCATCGCCCACCGCACCGCATCGCCGGTGCCCCGCTGGGGCTCCTGGCGAACGAAGCTTATCGCCACCCCGAGCCGCTGGGCCCATGCGCCCAGCTCCTGCTCGACCCTGGCAGCCTGGTGGCCCGTGACGACCACCACCTGGCCGGGCTGCCAGCGACGTGCCTCCTCCAGGAAGAACGCACCCATGGGCCGGCCGCAAAGGCGGTGAAGCACCTTGGGGTGGCTGGATCGCATGCGCGTGCCCATGCCGGCCGCCAGGACCACCCACGCCGTGCCCGGGTGGGACGCCGCGCGACCCACCTGGGTGGCGGGGGCCCCTTGGCGCGCCGGCACGGCTTCCCGTGCCGTCATGTCAGAGACCTCTCGCCCCTGGTCCTCTGCACCAGGGTCCTCCACGTCCCCGGCTCCTCCGCTGTCGTGGGGGTGCCCTGGATGGTTCGCCGCCCGGGCCCATCCTCCTCTCCATGCCGGGGGGAGAAGCTAACGTTTCCCTGCCCGGACGCGCAGCCGCCCCGCCGGCGGACCCGGCGGGGGCTGCGCCCTAGCAGGACGTCGAGGCCGGCGCGACCTCAGCGAGTGGTCTGCGTGGGCTGCGCCGGGTTTTGGACGCTGAGGGGGTTGGGGACCTGCAGGGCCTGCTGGAACCCAGCCCGGACACCGGACGCCGCCTGCTCGATCAGGGCCTGCTCGGCTGCGGCGATCATCCGGCGCACCATGTGCCCCCCGACGGCACCGGTCACCCGGGACGGCATGTCACCCCAGTAATCGGACTGAGGCACCTGGACGCCCAGGTCGTTGGCCACCTCGTACTTGAACTGCTGCAGGCTGCGGGCCGCGTCCAGCACCAGCGGGCGGTTGCGCTTCTGCCCCAAGGCCATGGACTGGTCACCTCCTTCACCGGCTCTAGTCTTGGGCCGGGTCGGAGGTGAGTATGGCCGTGAGTTGTTTCCGTACCTGCCAGTCGCCCCGCCGCCGCTACTTCTCGTAGGGCTGGCCGTCAGCCGCCGGCGGCGTCACACGTCCGACGACCCCCGACAGCGCCACGATGGTGGCCACGTACGGAGCCATCAGCAAGAACTCCGACGGGATGGGCGTCTGCAGGATCTGCATCCGGATCTGCAGGGAGTCCGCGAAGCCGAAGATGAGCGAAGACGCAAACGCGCCACCCGGTGTCCAGTTTCCGAAGATCATGGCAGCCAGGCCGATGAACCCTCGCCCGCCCGTCATCACCTCATCGAAGCGCCCCACCGAGCCGATGGTGAAGTAGGCGCCGCCGATGCCGGCCACCATGCCGCCCAGCAACACGCTGAGGTAGCGGACGCGCCAGACGTCGATGCCCAGCGTGTCGGCCGCGCGGGGGTGCTCGCCCACCGCCCGCATCCGGAGCCCGAAACGGGACTTGAAGAGCAGCACGTGCACCGCGATGACCAGGGCCAGCATCACGTAGACGATGACGCTCTGCTCGAAGAGGGCTGGCCCGATGATGGGGATGTCGGCCAGGCCGGGGATGGCCACCACCGGCAGGGTGCCGGAGCGGTTGAGGTACGCGAACCTCTCCAAAAAACGTGCCGACAGGTAGCTGGTGAGACCCGTGGCGAAGATGTTGATGACGGTGCCGCTGACGATCTGGTCGACCCGGTAGCGGATGGAGAGAACCCCATGCACCAGGGCCAGCAGCGCGCCCGTCAACACGGCCACGACCATGCCCACCATGAGGCTCCCCGTCACGCTGGCGGTGACCACGGCCGTCAGGGCGCTGGTCAGCATCATGCCCTCGATGGCGATGTTGATGACCCCCGCCCGCTCGCACAGCACCCCGCTCAGGGCGCCCAGGGTGATAGGGGTCGCCCGCAGGAGCGTGCTGCGCAGCATGCCCACCAAATTGAGCGACTGCCCCTGCACTGCCCAGATCAGGAAGGCCACGACCAGGGCCGTGACGGAGAGCGCGACGGTGGTACCGCCCTTGAGACGGGGCCATCGGAGGTAGGCGGCCCCGACCGCGCCGGCCAGCAAAGCCGCCAGATAGATGCCCAGCGCCGAAGGCACGACCAGGTCGGGCAACTGCCATGCCGACCTCAGGCCCGCGTTGAGCCCGAAGACCGAGACCTCGTCCCACGGGGTGCCAAGGCCAAACAGCACCACGATGGCCACCGCCAGGACGAGGCCCACCACCGCGGGCGCCGGGCTCCGCCGGAAGGCGGGCACGGCTAGCGTCTGCTCCAGGGCCGCGGCACCCGTCGCCCCTGCGCCGGCCCCCAAGTGGGGTCGTCCCCGCAAGCCGATCATCCTTTGCCCCATCCCCTCGTCAGCACCGGCCCGGCAGCCGTCTCGCCCCGCATCCGGTACAGCGCCCGCACCAGGGCCGGTGCGGCGACGAAGGCCAGGATCAGGGCCTGCAGGATGGTGATGATGTCAATGGGGATGCCCGCCACCGACTGCATGCGGGTGGCTCCGCTCCGCAGCGTGCCGAAGAGCAGCGAGGCGAGCACGACGCCCGCCGGGTGGCTGCCGCCCAGCAGTGCCAGAGCGATGCTGTCGAAGCCGTAGCCCGGCGAGAAGCCCTGGCCGAGCCATCGGTCGACGCCCAGCACCTGGTTGGCCCCCGCTAAGCCCGCCAGCGCGCCGCTCAAGGCCATGGCCACCACATAGGTGCGGCCGACGGCCATGCCTGCCGTCCGGGCAGCGTTGGGGTTGGCTCCCACGCTGCGCATCTCGAAGCCCAGCGGCGTGCGCCACAACAGCCACCAGACCCCAACCGCCAGGGCCAGCGCCAGGAAGAAGCCGGCGTGAAAGCGCAGGGGCGGCTCGAACAGCCGCGGCAGGTACGCGGTCGGCAGCACCTCCGGGCTGATGGGGACGAAGCCGGGCGTGCCGCCCGGACCGGGGCGCTTCATGGGGCCGTTGAGCAGCCAATCGCTGAGACGAAAGGCGATGTAGTTCATCATGATGGTGTTGACGACCTCGTGGGCCCCCGTGCGGGCCTTGAGGTAGCCCGGGATAGCCGCCCAGGCCGCACCGGCCGCCGCGCCCGCCAGTAGGGCCAGAGGCAGGTGAAGCCAGGCCCCCAGGCCCTTGACCGAGTATCCGACCCACACCGAGGCCAGCGCACCCATGAAGAGCTGGCCCTCGACCCCGATGTTGAAGAGCCCTGCCCGGAAGCCCAGGGCTACCGCCAGCCCGGCGAAGATGTACGGGGTGGCAGTCACCAGGCTCTCGGAGATGGCGTAGGCCGAACCAAGCGACCCTTCGTAGAGGGCACGGTAGGCCGTGGCGATGCTGTGCCACGTGACCGCCAGCGCGTGGCCCGGACCTTGCCACGCCCGCCCCCAGGCCCGGATGACCTCCACATCGGTGACCACCACGATGAGAGCCCCGGCCACCAGCCCTGTGGCGACCGCCAGCAGGGGGATGGCCGCCGCCCGTCCCATCGCCCGGATCCGCTCGCTCATGCCGCGCTCCCCGCCATCAAGAGGCCCAGCCGATGCCGGTCGAAGCGCTCCCGCTCCTCCAGCGCCACGATGCGGCCCCTGTACATGACCGCGATCCTGTCGCTCAGGGCCATGATCTCCTCCAGCTCGGTCGAGACCAGGAGGACGGCGGCACCCTCGTCACGCCGCTCGAGGATGCGCCGGTGGATGTACTCCACCGAGCCGACGTCGAGTCCCCGCGTCGGTTGCGAGGCCAGCAGGAGCCTCAGGGGGCGAGAGAACTCCCGGGCGATGATCACCTTTTGCTGGTTGCCGCCCGAGAGCGTGCCCACCGGGACGTCGACCGAGGCCGCGCGGATGTCGAAGGTCCGCACCAGCTCTTCGGCCTTGCTACGCATAACGTCGAGCCGCAGCATCCCCCGCCGGGCCGCAGGGGGTCGATAGTACCTGTTGAGGAAGAGGTTTTCGTAAACGGGGAACGGCAGGATGAGGCCGTCGCGCTGCCGGTCTTCGGGGATGTAGGCGACCCCCATCTCCGTGAGTTGACGCACGTTCAAGCGCGTCAGGGGCTGCCCCAGCACCCGCACGTGCCCGGCAGCGATGGGCCGCAGGCCCATCAGGGCCTCCATCAGCTCGGTCTGGCCGTTGCCCTGCACGCCTGCGATGCCGACGATCTCCCCGGCCCGGACCTGGAGGTCTACGCCTCGCACCGCAGGCAGGCCCCGGTCGTCGACGACCCAAAGCCCCTCGACCTCGAGCGCCGGCTCCTGCGCCCGGGCCGGGGCCTTGTCGAGCTCCAGCGAGATCCCCCGCCCCACCATCATGGCCGCCAGCTCGGCCTCGTTGGTCTGGGCGGGGGTGGTCGCGCCCACCACGCGCCCCTGCCGCAGCACCACGATGCGATCGGCGATGGCGAGGGCCTCCTTCAGCTTGTGGGTGATGAAGACCACGGCGTGCCCCGCCTGGGTCAGACCGCGCAGGATGTGGAAGAGCTCGTCCACCTCCTGGGGGGTCAGGACCGCGGTGGGCTCGTCCAGGATGAGGACGCGTGCACGTCGGTAGAGGACCTTGATGATCTCGACCCGCTGCTGGACGCCGACGGGCAGGTCGCCGACCCGAGCCTTCGGATCCACCTCGAAGCGAAACCGCCGGGAGATGGCCTCTACGTCTCGTGCCGCCCGGGCGAGGTCCACCATGAAGTGGCCCCGTACGGGCTCTGCGCCCAGCACGACATTCTCGGCCACCGTCATGACCGGGACCAGCATGAAGTGCTGGTGGACCATCCCGATCCCGGCAGCCATGGCATCCGCCGGGCCGCGGAAGACGACCGGCCGCCCCTCCACCCGGATCTCGCCGGCGTCGGGCCGGAGCAGTCCGTAGACGATGTTCATCAAGGTCGTCTTTCCGGCCCCGTTTTCGCCCAGCAAGGCCACAATCTCGCCCGGGTAGAGGTCCAGGTCGACCCCGTCGTTGGCCACGACGCCGGGGAAGCGCTTGACGATGCCCCGCAGCTGCAACAGCGGTGTACTCACGAAGCTGCTCCGTCCCGCACGGCTCGCATCCGCCTCGGACGCGGGAGAGCCGGCTCGGGAGCTCGTCTCCCGTAGCCGGCCTCCCTGCTCTCAGTCATCAGCGTCCGGCGAGGATGGCGCGGATGTCGATCTCGCCGTTGATGATCTTCTGGCGGATCTGCTCCACCTCGGCCTTGAGCCAGGCCGGCACCTTGTCCTCGTACTCATGGAACGGGGCGATGTCGACGCCGCCGTTGGCCAGGGTGCCCACGTAGGTGCCGCCCTTGAACCGGCCCTCCAGCACCATCTTGATGGCGTCGTAGACCGCGACGTCCATCCGCTTGACCACGCTGGTCAGATAGGTGCTGCCGAACTCGGGCGCGCTGACGTACCAGTCGGTGTCGACGCCGATGATCATGGCGCCGCGATCCCGTGCGGCCGCCGCCGAGCCGAGCCCGACAGGCCCCGCCACGGGCATCACGATGTCAGCGCCCTCGTCGAAGAAGGACTCGGCGATCCGCCGGCCGTCGTCGGTGCTCTCGAAGTTGCCGGCGAAGACGCCGCGCTGGGTCTGGCTATTCCAGCCGAGGAGCCGCACCCGGGTCCCCTTGACCTGGTTGTAGTACTTGACACCGGCCTCGAAGCCCTCCATGAAGATGGTGACCGGGGGGATGGGGAGGCCGCCGAACGTGGCGACCGTGCCGGTCTTGGTCATGCCCGCGGCCACGTAGCCCGCCAGGAAGGCGGCCTCGTCGGTCGCGAAGACCATGCCCAGGACGTTGGGAAGCGGCGGCTCGTAGTTGAAGTCCAGGATGGCGAACTTGCGGTCGGGATGCCGCTCAGCCATCTCCTTGGTCGCATCGCCGAGCAGGAAGCCGACCGTGACGATCAGGTCATACTTCTGCGTGACGAACTCCTGGATATTCTTGATGTAGTCCGTCTGCTGCTGGGACTCCAGGTAGCGGCCCTCGATGCCCAGCTCCTCGATGGCCCTCTGGATGCCGAGCCACGCCGTCGCGTTGAAGCTCTTGTCATCGATCCCGCCGACGTCGGTGATCTGGCCCACCCGGATGGTGCCGGCGGCGACCGGCGTCGCGGCCAGCACGGCAGCCATGGCCACCAGGGCGAGCACGCGAACGACCCCTCTCACGGGCTGAAGCACCCCTTCCCCGCGTTTGAGATTGTCGGATGCCCGTCGAAGCTTCCCGACCCGGGATCCTTTCATTCGGCCCCGGATCGGTCAAGCCCTCTTTCGCGCGAGGCGGAGAAGGAAGGCAGCCACCTCCGGCCGAGCCAGCTCGGGGGGCAGGCCCTCGCCGTCCCGCAGGCAGCGGCGGAGCTCGGTGCCGCTCAGAGAGATCCGGCTCTCCGGCGAGTGAGGACAGGTCTTGTCGGTCACCATCGCCTGGCAGCGTCGGCAGTAAGACGCGGCCCCGAATCGCAGGATCTCCACGCCCAGCAGGCCCGGGTCGAAGCGGTCGAAGATGTGCTGAGCGTCGAACGGCCCGTAAAACGAGCCGACTCCGGCGTGATCCCGGCCGACCACGAAGTGACTGCACCCGAAGTTGCGCCGCACCACCGCGTGGAAGACGGCCTCCCGGGGCCCCGCGTAGCGCATGGCGGCCGCGAAGCCCGACAGGAGCACCCGGTCGGGCGGGTAGTAGTGGTGCACCAGGATCTCGTAGGCCCGCCACCGGATCTCCGCAGGCAGGTCCTCTTCCCGGGTCGGCCCCACCAGCGGATGGAGCAGGAGGCCGTCCACCATCTCGAGCGCGCACTTCTGCAGGTACTCGTGGCCGCGGTGCACCGGGTTGCGGGTCTGGAAGCCCACCACCCGGCTCCAACCCATGGCCTCGAAGTAGGCGCGGGTCTCCGCCGGCGTCAGCGACCAGGGTGGCAACAGCGGCGTCGCCCACACCTCGACCGGCCCCCCGACGCACCATCCCGGGGAGGCGAGAAGCCGGGCGACGCCAGGATGCTGGGACGAATCGGTGCCGTAGACGGCCCGAGCCTCTGCCAGCGGGTCGGCGGGGAAGACGTCCTGGACCTCCAGCACGCCGAGGGCCCTGATGCCCGCTCCGGGCCGGCCGTCACCCAGCGAGTCGTGCCCGTTGGAACCCGGCCCGGCCGCATAGAGCAGCACTCGCTCGCCCGGGACGAGCCGACGGGCCTGAGCGGGATCGACACGCAGCACGACGGGCACGGTCCACGGCAGGCCGGAGGGAAGCGTCATCCGGCTCAACACGCAGGCGTACGTCTCCCGATCCATGAAGCCCTCCAGCGGGCTGTAGGCGCCGCACGCGATGAGCCGGAGATCGGCCTCTTCGATGGCGGAGAGGGGCAGCCGCGGCAGGTGGCGCGCCGCGTCCCGCAGCGCAGCGGCCTTCACCCCCGAGACCGTGCGGTCCACGAGCCGCCCTCCGTACGGGGTGACGAGCGACACGGCTCAGCCCCCCCGAGCCCCATGCAGCCCGCACTCGGTCTTTTGATGGCCACGCCATCGCCCGGCCCGCTCGTCCTCCCCCGGTGCCACGGCGGTGGTGCACGGCCAGCAGCCGATGCTGGGGTAGCCGCGGTCGTGCAGAGGGTTGTAAGGGACGCCATGTTCGCGGATGTAGCCCCAGACCTCGTCACGGGTCCAGCGAAACAGCGGGTTGACCTTGACGAGCCCGAAGCGCTGGTCCCATTCCACCGGCCTGATGCCGGCCCGGGTGGGCGATTGCTGTCGCCGCAAGCCGGTGATCCAGGCGCGGTACCCCTGCAAGAACCGCTGCAGCGGCTCCACCTTGCGCAGGGCACAGCATCGGTCGGGGTCGCGGCTCCACAGCTCAGGGCCGTACTCGGCCGTCTGCCTTTCCAGGCTCACGACCGGCTCCACCCGGATGATCCGCCCGGGGTAGGTCTCGGCTACACGCTGGATGAGCCGGTAGGTCTCGTCGAACAAGAGCCCCGTATCGAGGTAGAAGACGTCCACTCCGGGGCGGATGCGGGCCACCATGTCCAGGAGCACCATGTCCTCGGCGCCGAAGCTGCAGGCCAGGCATATCCCCTGCCCGTAGGTCGCCAGGGCCCAGGTCAGGATCGCCTCGGGAGAGGCCGATTCCAAGCGATCCGCCACCTCTGCCAGCTCGGCCCGGGTCGCGACGGGTCCTTCGGCCACGCTGCACACCCTGCCTTCCGAGACGGTCGTTCGACGCCTCATCCATATGGAAGGCAGGTCAGCCCTGCTACTGAGGTCCCGCTTTCGTCACGACGCCGCAGCCCAGGCGGCGCCCCGAGTTGCCGGCTGGATCGGTGCGGTAGTCGTCGGGGTTTTCGTGGATGACGACAGCCCGGCCGACGACGTCGTCGATGCGGAGGCGGTCCGTGAAGAAGCGCATCCGGGCGACGCCGGCGTTGGAGAAGAGCACGGGGAAGTCGCCGGCGTGGTTGCCGTGGCGCTGCCCGTCGGGATTGTAGTGGCCGCCCGCTGCCAGGAAGGGCTCGGTCGGGTCGCCCACCGTGCAGTCGCCGACCTCATGGAGGTGAAAGCCGTTGGGCCCTATCGGGGGGTCTCCCGCCAGGTACGGCGGCAGGCCCTCGGCCTCGACGCTCACCTCCACGCCTCCCGGCACGGCCCGGAAGACCACCTCGGCTCGCAGCCGGGGCGCCAGCGGCCCGCCCTGCACCTTCGCCACGGCCTGAGGCATCTTCGCAGGCGACTGGCGCATCAGCGCGAGCGCCACCGCCACTCCGGCGACGGCCAGCGAGGCCAGCACGAGCGCGCGCAGGCGTACGGCGCCGATGAGGAGGGGCCGACCGGCCACAGCCATCCCTCCGTCGGGGCGAGTGACGGTGTACCACCCCAGGCCTCGCCCCTCCCACTTTACGGGTGGCCGGCGGTCGGTATGCCTCAGCCCTTGAGGTACCGGTCAAACCAGTCGACGATGCGGTCCAATCGGAAGACCCGGTGCCACGGCTTGCCGCTGCGACTGAGACCGTGGCTCTCCCCCGCGAACCGTACGAACTCCGTCGGTACCTTGCGCACCTTGAGCGCCACGAAGAGCTGCTCGGCCTGCTCGATGGGGCAGCGCAGGTCCTGCTCCGAGTGGATGATGAGCGTCGGGGTCTGGATGCGGTCGGCGAAGTGGATGGGCGACATGCTCAGATAGGCCTCGGGGCGCTGCCAGGGTGCCACCCGCAGGTCGTAGAGGTCCAGGTAGCCGATGTCGCTCGTGCCGAAGAAGCTGTACTCGTTGGTGACGCTCCGCATCGTGACCGCGGCTTTGAACCGGTCGGTATGGCCGATGATCCAGTTGGTCATGAAGCCGCCGTAGCTGCCGCCGGCCACCCCCAACCGGTCGGGGTCGATGAAGTCGAACCGCCGTACCACCTCGTCGACCAGGGCCATGACGTCGCGGTAGTCCTTGTCGCCCCACTGGCCCCGGATGGCCGCGCAGAAGTCCTGGCCGTATCCCTGGCTGCCCCGGGGGTTGGTGTAGAAGACGGCGTAGCCTTTGGCGGCCAGCAACTGAAACTCGAAGAAGAAGGCGTACCCGTACATCGCCATGGGGCCACCGTGGATCTGCAGCACCGCGGGGTAGCGCCGCCCGGGCTCGAAGGACGCCGGCCGCATCACCCATCCCTCGAGGGGCGTGCCGTCGTCGGACCGAAACTCGAACCGTTCGGGCCGCACCAGCTGCACATCCTCGAGCCATTCGTTGGTGGCCGACAGGCGGCGCAGGTCGGCGACCCGTGTCCCGTCCAGGTGCCCGGCCCACACGTCGCCGGGCGAGACCTCGTCGATGAGCAACAGCGCCACCCGCCCCGTCGGGCCATGCACGTCGAAGTCGTGCACCACGTGGGGCCCCTCGGTCAGCGGGCGGGCAGCGGCAACGTCACCCGACGCCTCAAACCGGAAGAGATCCACCGCCCCGCGGCGGCTCACCGTGGCATAGATGGCCGAGGCGTCGGCGCTCCAGACGAAGGAGCGCCCGGCGTCGCCCGCCACGTCGTGCAGCACCTCGTTGCCCACGGTCAGGTCGTCGGCCCGGGTCAGGCAGACCCGCTGCCCCCCCTGGGCGGCGTCTTGCACGAAGAGATGGTGGTTGCTGTAGAAGTCGTGGACCAGGTCGTGCGCCGTGTAGGCGATGCGCCGCCCGTCGGGCGAGAAGCGCACCCCCGTGACCCGCAGGTCCGATGCCGTCAATCGCACCGCCGGCGTCACGGGCGACGAGACGGCGGCCGGCACCAGGTAGACGTCGGTCCAGCGCTGGTAGTCGGCCTCGGGATCCGGGTTGGTCACGACCGCCAGGTGCTCCCCGTCGGGTGCCCAGTCGGCCGAGCGGATGTCGAAGGCACCGCTCGTCAAGGCCACCACGGCAGGGCTCTCGCTGCCCTCCGGCTCGACGGCCACCAGCAGCAGATGCCATCGCCGGTTGTCGAGGAAGCCGATGCCGTCCTCCTTGTGACGGAGGCGGGTGATCACCTTGACGTCCCGGTTGTACCGCAGGTAGGGGTCCTTGTCGGTGGGGTCCTCGTCGCCCAGACGCTCGATCCCGCGAGCCGGGTCGATGGGTGCGATGAAGGCGATCCGCCGGCTGTCGGGCGACCACAGGGGCGTGCCGGCACCATACTTCAGCTGGGTGAGAGGTCGCGCCTCCCCGCCGAAGGCGGGCATCACGTAGAGCTGGAAGGGTGGCGCCGCTGCTCCGGCCGCGCCAGGGGCGTGGTCCGCCCGCGTCGCCCCTGCCTCCGCAGCGCCGGCCCGGTTGGACAGGAAGGCCAGCCATCGTCCGTCGGGAGACCAGCGCGGCGCCTTGTCCTGGGCCGTCCCGGCCGTGAAGGCCATCGGCGGGGAGGACCCATCCAGCGGCGCCACCATGATGCGCGAGCGGTAGGTGTCGTGCTCCGGGTCGATCCAGCGCTCCACCCAGGCGACGCGTCGCCCGTCGGGCGAGATCTGGACGTCGCCGGCGAAGCGCATCGCCAGCAGGTCCCGCGAGGTCAGCAGTCGCCTGGGTGCCGACCGGGGCGATGACATGGGCCTTCACCCCGCCTTGGTGCTGGCATCCGCCTTGCGCAGCCGGGCCGACGTCATCTCGATGATGGAGAGAGACGTCAGAGCGAGCAGGATGTGCAGCAAGACGAAGCTGCGCCCTCCAGCGGCCCCTGAGAAGATGGCCAGCCCCGTCGCCAGGGGGAGCAGCGGCGTGAGGCGGGCGGCCGTCACCAGACCGGGCGCCTGCTCTTGGGCACGTCCCCGGAAGGCGACCAACGCCAGCACAGCGATGACGAGGGCCAGGGTGAAGTGCGTCTCCCAGACCCGCTCGTTGCGGATCAGCCCCATGAAGCGCCCCGCTCCCAGCAGCAGCTGCACGTAGAACAGGATGCGCAAGACCAGGATCATCCGCCCTGCTCCTTTCGCGTCCCTTGACCGAGCAAGCGGTTAGGCGTGTCGCGCCCCGGGTCCTTCAGGGCGCCTGCTGGCGTATCGGCACGTCGATCGGCAGCTCGCCCGCCCTCTCGAAGCGCAACACGACGGGCACCCGGTCCCCCTGCTCCAGGCTCTTCTCCAGGCCGACCAGCATGATGTGCAGCCCTCCGGGCCGCAACACCGCCTGCCCCCTCGCCGGCACCTCCACGGCGTCTACCGGCTCCATGCGCATGACGTCACCGTCCATGCGCGTCTCGTGGATCTCCGCCGCCCGCGCCACGTCCGTCCTCACCTCGAGGAGCCGATCGGAGCCCTGCGTGGGATTGACCAGCCTCATGTAGACGGCGCTGGTGCCGCCGGCGGCCGCCGGCCGGGCCCAGGCGTCCTCGACCAGCACGCGGGGCGGGGCGGAGCCTGCCGACTGGCGCAACAGCAGCCGCACGTCGTGGACAACGTCCCCCGTGGGGGTGCCGTACGGGTGGATGACCCGCACCATCCCATCCGGCCCCACGAGGTACAGGGCGGCGGTGTGGTTGACCAGGTAGCCCGTCGCCGATCCAGGCACCGGGACCTTCTCGGCAAAGACGCCCCACCGTGCCGTGATCTCCTCGATGGTCGCCGGCGACCCAGTCAGCCCCACGATGCCCGCATCGAAGTGGTCGACGTACTCTCGCAGGCGCTCCGGCGTGTCTCGCTCAGGATCCACCGTCACGAAGACCAACCCCACCCGATCGGCATCCGGGCCGAGCGCTTGCCGGACGGCCTTGTACTGCACCATGGTGCCGGGACAGACGTCGGGGCAGAAGGTGTACCCGAAGAAGACCAGCACCGGGCGCCCGCGCTGGGCCGCCAGCTGGAACGGCTGGCCGTGCTGATCGGTCAACACGAAGTCAGCGGCCGGATAGGGGGGCGAGACCACCATCCCCCGGAATTGGGGGGACTGCCGGCCATAGCCCCAGATCGCCGCCCCCGCCAGCCCGAGCGCGAAGGCGGCCGCGACGAGGGCGATGCGCCACCGCTTGCGAGAGGTCGTCATCGTGTGCTCCCCTTCGGCATCATGTCCCGGGACATGATAGCGCACCGGCCCGTGTGACGGGGGAAGGCCGTCGCCCCCGTGGACAGCAGTCGACCGGGTCCTTTCCTCTTGCAACCTCGCGGGGACGTGTTAAAGTGGCCCGGGAAGGCCGTTTGCTGACGCGAGCCGCATGGGGGGCGGAGGGTGGCGAGGGGCGTGGGGATCAGGGTGCCGGTGCGCGTGACGAAGGATGCTAGCTCCCTTGCCTGGCGGGGCCTGGCGGGGCTTGGGTTGTTGTGGGCACTGGCGGTGACGGGGCCATGCCCGGTGGCGATCGCTCAGGAGTTGTCGCTGCCCGCCTACGAGGTACCCATCGGAGCGTTAGCCGTCGCGGACTACTGGGCCATCGGCGAGGTGAGTCTCGAGGAGGAGGCGGGGCGGGCGGTCTCGGTGCGGTTGCTGCGGCTCCAGGTGGAGGGCGAGATGCCCCGGTTTAGCGTGGAGCTGCGGTTGCCGCCTGCGGCGCCTGGCGGCTTCGAAGCGGTCGCGCTCGTGCCCGAATCCGAGCTGGACCGGCTCGCCCAGGCCCTCGCCCGCATGGTGCAGCCGCCGCGACGGGCCGAGGTCGACGGCCGCGACGAGGTGACGATGCTCTACAGCCCGGTCCCGGACCTGATCGTCATCTTCTCCAGGCGCCCGGATGGGGCGCAGCGCGCCGAGCTGTACATCCAGGGGGAGTCGGCCCTGCTGAGGGGCGATCGGGGCCTGACGCAATTGCGGGATCTGCTGGCCCGCGCGCAGGGCCGGATCCGGGATCTCCGGCAGCGATCGTGACAGTCTCTGACAAGGGGTCGACCCGTCGCGGGCCGAAGCATGTGGGGCCAGCATGGCCCGACGTCGGGGGCGCACGCTTCGAGAAGGCGGTGGTGGACATGAATGATCCAGGCCCACGTCACCCGAGAAGGGGTCCTGCGTCCGACGGAGGACATCGCCGAGCGCAACTCCTGGGTGCACCTGGTGGCCCCCAGCGACCAGGAGCTCGCGCGCGTCTCGCAGGCGCTGGACATCCCGGAGGACTTCCTGCGAGCCGCCCTTGACGCAGAGGAGCAACCGCGCCTCGAGGTCGAGGGGCAACGGGTCCTCATTCTGCTGCGCTGCCCCGTACTCCGCCATCGCGAGGCGTTCACCCAGTTCGAGACACTGCCCGTCGCCGTCATCGTCACGACCGCTCACCTGGTGACCGTCTGCCTGGAGCCCAACGAGGTCTTCCAGTCCCTGCTGCAGCCTCCCCGGATCCACACCGCCAAGCGGACCATGTTCTTGCTGCAGGTGCTGTATCACACCGCGGTGCTCTTCCTGCGCTACCTGCGCCAGATCGAGCGGCTCACCGACGAGATCGAGCGCAAGCTCCACCGCTCCATGCGAAACGAGGAGCTCATCCGCCTGCTGGAGCTCAGCAAGAGCCTGACCTACTTCACGACGGCCCTCCGGGCCAACCAGATCGTGATGGACAAGCTGATGCGCCTGCACCTGCGCAGGGAGGCCAGCCCGCAGGCCACCCTGGACCGGGACGTCGTCTCCCCGACGGTGCTGAGGCTGTACGACGAGGATCGGGACCTCTTGGAGGACGTCATCACCGAAAACCGCCAGGCCATCGAGATGGCGGACATCTACACGACCATCCTGACCACGACCATGGACGCCTTCGCCTCCATCATCTCCAACAACCTCAACATCGTGATGAAGTTCCTCACGTCGGTCACCATCGTGCTGGCGCTGCCTACCATCATCGCCAGCTTCTTCGGGATGAACGTGCCCCTGCCCATGCAGGGGAGCCCCCTCGCCTTCGTCATCATCCTGGTGATGACGGCGGGCCTCATGGGCGGCGTGGCCTGGTGGCTGGCCCGCAAGGGGATGTTTTGACCGGCCGGGCCTTCGGCCGAGATTGCATGATGTAAGCGCTTACTAGTATCATGAGGGGCAAGGGGGAGACGACCACCCGCATGCCCCTCGTGCCTCACAGCAGGGCCGCGGCGGCCAGGAGCGTCCCGTCCGCCCAAGCCGAGCTCGCCGCTCGGCCGCTCGTCGACGTGTCCCCGGCACGAGACGGCCACGACGGCGGCACGGGCGAGGTGTCGTTCGCGAGCGTGCCTGCCCTCTTCTTCCATCAGGCGGATCGGCTCGGCCGGCGCGTCGCGCTGCGCCACAAGCGCCTCGGCATCTGGCAAGAGGTGAGCTGGGCCCAGTACGGGCAGACCGTGCGCCGGGTGGCCTACGGGCTCGGGCGACTCGGCGTGGAGCCGGGGGACCGGGTCGGCATCGTCGGCGAGAACCGGCCGGAGTGGCTGTACACCGACCTCGGCGTCCTGGCCTGCGGCGGCATCAGCGTCGGCGTCTACCCCACCTCCAGCGCCGAGCAGGTGGGCTACGTGCTCGGCCACAGCGAGGCCCGTGTCTACGTGGTGGAGGGAGAGGAGCAGCTCGACAAGGTGCTGGAGGTGTGGGACCGGCTGCCCCACCTCCACCGGGTCGTGGTCATGGATCGCAAGGGGCTGCGGCGGTTCAGCCATCCCCGGGTCATCTTCTGGGACGAGTTGCTCCACCTGGGGCAGGAGGCCCAACGGGCCGAGCCCGCGTGGCTCGAGGCCCGGACGAGCCGCATCGGGCTCGACGACGTGGCCCTCATCATCTACACATCCGGCACCACGGGCCCTCCCAAGGGCGCCATGCTCACCCACCGCAACCTCCTGTGGACCGCCGAGGCGCTCGCGCGCGCCAACCCCGTCGCCGAGGCGGACGAGGTGCTGAGCTTCCTGCCGCTCTCCCACATCGCCGAGCGGATGGTCTCGGTCTATCTCGCCATCCGGTGGGGCGTCACCGTCCACTTCGTGGAGAACACCGACACCGTGCTGGCCAATCTGCGCGAGGTCTCCCCCACCATCCTCTTCGCGGTGCCCCGCATCTGGGAGAAGATCCACTCCCAGGTGGAGCTGCACATGCGGGAGGCCGACCCCTTCAAGCGCATGGCTTACCGGCTGGCCGTCCGGGTCGGTCGTGCCGATGCCCGTCTCCGGCTCGAGCCCCGTCGGGCGGTGCATGCGACGCCGGCCTGGAGGGCGACCCTCGCCCGCCACGCGGTGCGCACGGCCTACGCGGCGGCCCACGCACTGGTGCTCCATCCCCTCAAGCGCCGCCTGGGTCTCGATCGGGTGAGGCTGGCCATCTCGGGCGCCGCCCCCATCGCCCCGGAGGTGCTCGAGTACTTCCACGGCATCGGCGTCCCCATCCGCGAGGTCTACGGCCAGACCGAGGGCAGCGGCCCCACCACCATCCACCAGGGCGACGAGATCCGACTGGGCACGGTGGGCCGGCCCCTGCCGGGCGTCGAGGTGAGGCTGGCCGAGGACGGGGAGATCCTGGTGCGGGGCCCCAACGTCTTCGTCGGCTACTTCAAGGACCCCGAGGCGACGGCCGCCGCCCTGCGAGACGGATGGCTGCATTCGGGCGATGTGGGGAAGTTCGACGAGGACGGGTTCCTTCGCGTCACGGACCGCAAGAAGGACCTCTTCATCACGGCGGGCGGCAAGAACGTCGCACCTCAGTCGATCGAGAACAAGCTGAAGGCCAGCCCCTACATCCACGACGCCGTCGTCATCGGCGACGGGCGCCGCTACCTGGTGGCCCTCATCGTGATAGACGAGGAAAACGTCACCCGCTTCGCCCTGGACCAGCGCATCCCCTTCACCACCTACAGCGACCTTGCGGCTCGCCCCGAGGTCCACCGGCTGATCCAGCAGGAGGTGGACCGGGTCAACCGCACGCTGTCCACCCCCGAGCAGGTGAAGCGCTTCGCCATCCTGCCCAAGCGGCTGTATCACGAGGACGGCGAGGTGACCCCCACCCTCAAGGTGAAGCGGGCGGCCGTGATGGCCAAGTTCCGCGAGACGATCGAGGCGCTGTACCGATGAGCCGCTCAGCCGCGGGCGGGGCGACCCCCGCGCTAGGGGCGCCCCGCCGCTCTTGCCTGCCGACGCAGGTAGTCGAGCACCACCCGCTCGATGACGTCACCCGAGTGCAGGCGCTCTTCGAAGTTCTCCATGCCGTGCCAGACCGCCAGCGCCTCCCGAGTCGCGTCGTCGAGGCGACCCGACGCGTGGGAGAGATGCCCCAGCACCACCAGAGCCTGCTGCACCTCGGCCAGCACAGAGCCTTCGAGCGGCACCAGGTCGGGCTCGGGCTGCCTTTCGAAGTAGAGACGGAAGAGTCCGACCAGCCGCTCCAGTTCCCCGATGGGATCGGGATGATCGTCGACCCGCAGGTCCATGTAGCGGTCGTTGAAGCCCCCGTACCCGCCCTGCTCCCGAACGATGAGGATGGCGGCGGATTGCCGGCCGCGGCGGTCGCCGCCCGCCTTCTGGCCGGCGTGGAGTGCGGCCAAGAGGCGCGAGGCCAGGTCCCCTGTCGTGCGCTGGTAGGCGTCGGCCATGGCCTCGACGACGGCCGGCCCCGCCAGGATGTTGCCCTGCACGGCGAAGCCGGGCCCCGTCACGTGGCCGGCCCACTCGAAGCAGCGGCTCCCGGTGAAGGCAGCGCTGCGGCCGCGAGCATCGACGATGCCGAACTGGCGGTCCTCCCGCCCCTCGTCCTCGGCCACGAGCCGCCGCGCCACCTCCTCCGGGCTAAGCCCCTGCGCCAGCAGCTCGAGCCCTCTCGGCCCGTACCCGGTGTTGGCCAGCGCCTGGGTCGCGATCGCGCCGACTCCGGCTCGCGCCCACGGCACGACGGCTCCGACCGCCAGGAACTTGGACTGCACCGCCACCCCGAGGCTCTCTGTGGCCGGATCGAACGCCACGATGGAGAAGGTGGCCACCTCGGGCATGCGACGTCGCACCGGCACGGATCCCACGCTCCCTTCGCGTAGCCCGGTTCTCCGAAAGGCGCCGGGCGCCTCCGGTTGGAGGGAGGAAGGGTGCGAAGGTCGCACTTGGGCGGGATGTGCTACGGCGGCGACGGTCGCATCTGGCCCTCGGCCTCACCGTGCCTCAGTGTGAGATACCTGTAGCATGATACGCACGGCCGGCTCGCCAGCGTCTTGTTGGATGCTCACGTAGGCCTCCCACTCGCCGGACCCTCCCACGTACGCGCCGGCCCCGTCGCGGGACTGGACGGTGAACCGACCCAGTCGCCCGCCTGCTCCCCGGGCCGGCGGCTGAGCCGCAGCAGACCGGCGACGCTCGTGACTGGCCGATCGCATGCTCCCTGCGTCGGTTGTGACCGACGGGGTGCTCGGCGGCTTCAGCTCCACCGGCGCCGCTTGCGGTAGCGGCGCCAGCCCTTGGGGGTGGGATCCGTGGAGAGGCCCAGGTACAGCTCCTGGACGTGGGGGTTGTCCTGCAGCTCTCGGGCCGTGCCCTCCAGCACGATGCGGCCGTGCTCGAGGACGTACCCGTAGTCGGCCACCTGCAGCGCCAAGCGGGCGTTTTGCTCGACCAGGAGCACCGCGGTGCCGTCGCGGCGCACCTCCTCGAGCACCCTGAAGATCTCCCGGGTCACCGCAGGCGCCAGGCCCGTCGACGGTTCGTCGAGCATCAGCAGCCTCGGCCGGGCCAGGAGGGCGCGGGCGATGGCCAGCATCTGCTGCTCGCCCCCCGAGAGGGTCCCGGCCAGCTGGCGCTGCCGCTGGGCCAGCACCGGGAAGAGCCTCAGCACCCACTCCCTCCGTCCCGCGTCTCGCCGCCCCCGATCGGCCACGTCCAGGTTCTCCTCGACGGTCAGCTCGTCGAAGATCCCCCGACCCTCGGGGACGTGGGCGATGCCGGCTGCGGCCACGTCCTCGGGCTGCCAGCGGGTGATGGGACGGCCGTCGAAGTGCACCTCGCCCTTCTCGGGCTGGTCTTCGATGAGGCCGCTGATGGTGCGCAACAGGGTGGTCTTGCCGGCGCCGTTGCGGCCGAGCACGGCGACGATGGAGCCCGCCGGGACCGCCAGCGAGATGCCGCGCAACACGGTGACCCGTCCCTCGTAGGCGGTCTCGACGTTGCGCAATTCCAGCAGCGGCCGGGTAGCGGGCTCCGGGGAGGGAGCCGGGTCCGGCACCGGAGCGGCGACGGCCGGGGTGCCCGACGCGGCCCCGCCGCCGGGCTCGCCGTCGCCGCCGATGTAGGCGGCGATGACGGCGGGATGCACCTGCACCTCCCGGGGCGGCCCCTCGGCGATGACCCGGCCGCGGTCCAGCACGATGACGCGCTCCGAAATCTGCATCACCATGCCCAGGTCATGCTCCACCAGGATGATGGTGACGCCCATTTCGGAGCGCACGTCCTCCAGCTTGAAGAGAAACTCCGCCTTCTCCTCCGCGGTCATGCCGGCCGACGGCTCATCCAGCAGGAGCAAGCGCGGCTCGCCGGCCAGCGCTCGCCCCAGCTCGACCAGCTTTTGCAGCCCGTACGGCAGGTCGGCCACCCGCTGGTGGCGCGCGACCTGGATGTCCAGCAGGTCCATGATGGCCTCGACCCGCTCCCGCTGGGCCACCTCCTCGCGCCGCCACCCCGGGGCGGCCAGTACCACCCGCGCCAGACCGGCCCGATAGTGGCGGTGGCGCCCCAGCAGCAGGTTGTCGAGCGCCGTCATGTGGCGGAAGAGCTCGACGTTTTGGAAGGTCCGTGCCACGCCCAGGGCCGCGATGCGGTCCGGCGAGAGGCCGACCAGATCCTGCCCGTCGAGCCGGATGCGTCCCTGCTGGGGACGGTAGAACCCGGTGATGCAGTTGAACAGCGACGTCTTGCCGGCACCGTTGGGGCCGATGATGGAGACCAGCTCGCCCGGCGCCACCTGCAGGCTGACCCCGGTCAGCGCCTGCAGCCCGCCGAAGCGCAGGCTGACCTCCTCCACCGTCAGCGCCGCCCCGCGCCGCTCCCCGTTGCCCGCTCCCATCGAGCTCTCCGCCCCCGCCAGGTCCCTGCCAGCCCGGCCCCTTCTGGGTCCCCTCAAAACTCCACGGGGTACGGGATCCAGTCCGTCAGCCGCACGGGTTGACCGTTTCGGTACTGGGCCAGGAAGATGGCCTGCAGCCCCTGGCGCCGCCCCGGACCGAAGGTGACGCCCTGGAGCAGCTCGCCATCCCACCCCTGCAAGGTCTCCATCGCCTGGACGAAGCGCTCGCGGGTCAGATCGGGGCCGGCTCGCCGCAGGCCCTCCAGCAGCGGCTCCAGGAAGGCGACGCCCGCCAGGGCGTTGAACGGCGTCGCAGCCAGGTCAGGCCGGCGCTCGGTGATGATGGAGAGCACCCGGTCGACCTTGGGGTTGGTGCCGGGGAAGTCGAAGAAGCCCGCCACGATGGTGCCTTCCCACGCGGGCCCCGCCAGCGTGGCCATCACCGGGTCGGCCAGGGTGAAGGTGGCCAGCCGGTGGGGCCGGTAGCCGATCTTGGCGATCTCCGCCGCGATCATGGCCCCGTGGCGAGGCGTCGCATAGAGCACCAGCGCCTCGGCCCCAGACTGGCGCAATCGCAGCGCATGGCCACTCAGGTCCGTCTCGGTCAGCTCGTAGGGCACGGCGGCCACCAGGCGCGCTTGGCCGCCGCTGGCCTCGACCGCCTGCTGGACGCCGGCCAGCCCGGTCTTGCCGTAGTCGTCGTTTTGATAGAAGACCGCCAGCGAACGGGCCCCCAACTCGTCGATGGCGTAGCGGCCCAGGATGATGGCCTCCTGCAGGTAGTTGGGGTAGGTGACGAAGAGGTGGCGGGTGTGGGGGTAGCCCACCCAGACCTGCGCGTCGATGGCGGGCGTGATCCAGAGCACCTGGTTGGCCACCACGTAGTCGCGCACCGCCAGCGCGTTGGCGGTCCCGATGAGCCCGACCAAGGCGAAGACGCCCACCCGGTCCACCAGCTCGCGCACGTTGGCCACGGCGCGAGGCGGCAGGTAGGCGTCGTCCCGGATCTCCAAGCGGATGCGACGCCCGTGGATGCCTCCCTGGTCGTTGATGTGGGCCAGGTAGGCCTCGGCACCCAGGGCTGTGGCACCCCACGGGGCGGCAGGGCCCGAGAGGGGGGTCGATGTGCCGATGACCACCTCGTTGGCCGAGACTCCGCGCTCGGCCGCGTGCGCCGGGCCACCCGTCAGCAGCGCGGCAAGGGCAACTGCCGCCACCCAAACGGCTCGCCAGCCTGCCCCGCCCATGGCCCTGTGCGCGTCCCCGCCACGCCCCAACATGGGCGACCTCCCCATCCGCTGCTTTGCCTGCACGCCTCTCGTCACCTCCTGACGTCTTCATGCGGCGGGGCTATCAGACCCGCCGTTGGAACTCTCGCCCCAAGAGGCCCTCGGGACGGGCCATCAACACCATGACGATGAGCAAGAAGGCCAGGGTCGACTTGAAGGCCACCGACACGTAGCCGGCCAGGAGGCTCTCCAGGACGCCGAGCACCACCCCCCCGACGACGGCACCCGGCGGGCTGTCGAGCCCGCCCATCACCGCCGCCGCGAATCCCTTGAGAAACGGGTTGAGCATGAAGAAGGGGTCGACCAGGGTCGCCGGCGCCAGCAGGAGCCCGGCGGCGGCTCCCAGAGCCGCGGAGAGCGCCCACGTGGCGGCCAGGATCCGATCCGAGCGGACCCCCAGGAGTCGAGCAGCGACGGGGTTCTCCGACAGGGCCCGCATCAAGAGGCCCCAGCGAGTGTGCTGCACCAGGAGGTACAGCCCCGCCATCAACACCGCCGCGACGGCCGTGGCTCCTGCGTGGAGCTGGCTCACCACGAGGCCGCCCAACCGCCAGACGGCGGTGGCGGACAGCGGGAAGGGCATGGCCTTGATGTCGGTACCCCAGCCCACGGCGGCCAGCCCGCCCAACAGCAACGCCAGGCCCATGGTCATGATCGACTGGCTGAGGGGCGCGGCCTCACGAGCGTGGCGCACCAGCCCCGCATAGAAGAGCGCGCCGACGGCAGCCGCCCCGGCCAGCCCGGTCATCGCTGCCAGCGAGAAGGGAAGCCGTACGCCGGTGAGGGCGGTGTAGGCGACGAGCGTCCCAAGGGCCGCCAGGTCACCGTGCGCGAAGTTGAGGACGCGGGCCGTGCGGTACAGCACGACGATGCCCAGCGCCACCAGCGCATACAGGCTGCCGGTGGCCAGGCCGTTGACCGCATATTGCAGGAGCAGATCCATGGCCGCCTTTCCGCCTCACAGAGGCCAGGTCTTGAAGTACCGCTTGATGCGCAGCCACCGCCCGTACAGGCCCCACGGCTCGATGGCCATCACCGCCAGCACCACCGCCCCGTACAGCACCGGCAGGTACTCCCGTGTGCGGCTGGCCAGCTGCGGCAGGGCGGTCAGCAACGCCGCGCCTAAGATGGGACCGGAGACGGTGCCGAGGCCTCCCACCACTGCCATGGCCAGGTAGTAGATGGACTCCAGGAAGCTGAAGAGGTTGGGCTCGAGGTAGCCCAGCACCAGGCTCGTCAGGCCGCCGGCCGCCCCGGCGTAGGCGGCGCTGACGGCGAAGGCCAGCGTCTTGTAACGGGTCAGGTCCACGCCGTTGGTCTGGGCCGCCAGATCGCTGTCGCGCAGGGCCATCCAGGCCCGACCCACGTAGGAGCGGCGGATGTTGTAGGCTGCCATCACCAGCGCCGACGCCACCGCCAGCACCACGTAGTAGCGGGCCGTGTCTGAGGCCAGGCTCCACGGGCCCATGCGAGGGGCCGGCACCATCAGGCCCGATCGGCCGCCCGAGACCAGGGGCCAGTTGATGAGGACCTGCTGGACAGCGATGCCGAAACCCATGGTCGCGATGGCGAGATACGGGCCCTTGAGCCGCAGGGCGGGCAGCCCCACGAGCCAGCCGACCACCCCCGCCAGCAGGGCGCCTGTGGGGAGCGCCAACCAAAACGGCACGCCCGCCCTGGCCGACAGGAGCGCTGTCGCGTAGGCCCCGACGGCGACGAAGCCCGCCTGGCCCAGCGAGATCTGACCGGCGAATCCCACCAGCAGGTCGAGGCCGACCACCACCACGACGTTGGTGCCGATCAGCGAGGCGACGTAGAGGAAGTAGCCTTGCAGCCACAGCGGGGCCAGTACGAGCGCGGCTCCCAGGGCGGCGGTCGCCGCCCAGCCGAAGGAGCCGTACACCAGGGCGAATTCCCTGTCATACCGGCGCACCAGCGCCTGGCCCGCCATGACGCTCACCCGACCCGATGACCCTTTGCAGCCCGGCTTCGTCGAGTCCGGGGAAGGGTATGATAGCGGTTACAAAATGCGAAGCCGCTCGACACTTCTCATCCACCGTCAGCTTATGGTGGCGACCATCATTCTCGTTTGCGCCCCCCTTCTCCTCCGCTCCCCCTCCCACCCCTCCCGGGCCTCGGTGCAGCCGACGCATCCAGCCTTCGCCAGCGCGGAAGGAGCCGGCTCGGGCATGCCGAACAGCCGATGGCACCCTCGTCACGACGAGCGGTGCGCGAGGGGGCCGTGCCGTGGTCGCTGCGCTGGCGCCCACGACGGCTCCCGGCGGTGAACCTTACGTTATCCTTGGGCTTGCGCTGCGGTCGTCACCCTGACAGACGGCCCAGCGTCGTGGAAGGGGGAGTGGCCGTGACGTCTCGGCGGCGGTGACGCCCAACCCGGATAGTCGTCCGGGGAATATGGCTCACCTCGATCCCCCCGCCCGTGCTCCCTGGTCGCTCGCCGGCATGCACGCGGCAAGCGGTGGCCGTGCGAGCCGTGAAGTCCGGACAGTTGTGAGCCAGGGAATCAGGGCGGAGGAGCGATGCGAGCGTGAGAGAGATTGCGACGCCGAGCGCGCGACGGGCCTCGGCGGTCATCGTTGCATTCCTTGCCGTCGAGCTGGTCGACGAGCTGCTCGACGGCGTCCTGAGCGCGGCGTGGCCTGCCATTCGAACGGATCTTGCCCTGACGTACGGGCAGATCGGTCTACTCCTCGGGATATCTCGTGTGGCTGGCAACGTGGTCGAGTTGCCGTTGGGCATACTGGCCGACATCGGATGGCGCCGTGCTCTCATCCTGGGAGGAGGCGTCGCGTTCTGCCTGGCTCTCAGCGTGGTAGGGAGCGCGCCGGGGTTCGGGCCGCTGGCCTTCGCCCTCGCCGTGCTGGGTCCCGCATCGGGCGCGTTCGTCAGCCTGTCGCAGACCGCGCTGATGGACCTCGAGCCTTCGCGACGCGAGCAAAACATGGCCCGCTGGGCGCTGGCAGGCTGGCTGGGCAATCTGGCAGGGCCCGCGCTGGTGGGAGCCTCTCTGGCCGCCGGATGGGGATGGCGTCCTGCGTTCGTGGCCCTGGCCATCCTGGCCACCGGTGCCCTGGTGGCTCTCCAACTCGCGGGGCAGTTCCGGTCACCCGGTTCACTCTTGTCCGGCGGCCTGGCGGAGAGGCCCGGTGGTGACCGGCCGGGGTTTCGGGAGGGACTCCGGCGCACGTTGGCAGCGTCGCGGCGCGGGGTCGTGCGCTGGCTCCTGCTGCTGGAGCTGGCGGACCTCATGCTGGACGTGTTCAGGAGTTTCCTGGCCCTCTACCTCGTCGAGGTGGCCCGCGCCGCCGAGGCAGCCGCGGGCCTGGCCGTGGCCGTCTTGACGGGTGCGGGTCTCGCAGGGTCGGCTGCACTGGTTGGCCTGCTGGAGCGCGTCCGGGGTGTCGTGTACCTGCGTGGGAGCGCGGCGCTCGCCATGCTGCTCTTCCCGCTGTTCCTCATGGTCCCTCACCTCGAGGCCAAGCTCATGGTCGTGGGCGTCCTGGGGGTGTTGACCTCCGGCTGGTATCCCGTCTTGATGGCCAAGTTGTACGAGGCGTTGCCCGGGCAGAGCGGGGCAGCCGCGACCCTGTCGACCCTGTCCGGCATGCTGGGCGGGTTGCTTCCCGTGGCGCTCGGAGCCGCATCGAGCCAACTGGGCCTGGCCAACGCCATGTGGCTACTGCTCGCCGGTCCGCTGGCCATCCTGGTCGGGGTGCCACGCGGAAGGTGACCTGGATGGGTCGTCACTGGCAGGCTGCGCAGGCTCGTTGGGGGGTTGCGGGGAGTTCCAAAGGAGGGTCGCCACGGTTTGCATCGCGCGGCTGTCCGCGAGGGCTGGATAGGGGTGACCCAACGACGTGGCGGTCTCCATTGCCAGCCAGCGGAACAGATCGGCGGTCGCCACCAAGGCCCGGCCAAGGTCGTCTGGGTCGTAACGGCCGAACGCCGCGCGAAGGGCCTCGGGGACTCGAGAATCCGCCCACCGCTCCAGGAACCGCCCGTCGTGCCACGTGTCGAGGTCCCATCCTCGGGTCGCGCGGGCGTGCCACTCGATCATGCGTAGCAGCAGGCGCTTCATGTACCCGTCGCAGCACGCCTTCGCGACCCACAGCTCTCCCCGTCGCAGCTTCTTGGCCGTCCAGACGGCGTGATACCAGAAGTCGCTGACGACCTCGGAGAACTCCGCGGCGGTCGGTGGACGTGGGGTGGGGGCAGGAGCAGGCGATGCCAGGAGGCGCTCGCCGATCCCCTCCTTGTCGACCAGCACGCGCACCCCGCGCCGGACGACCGCCGCGAGTTGCCGAGGCAGCCCGCCCTCTGCCATTGCCCGGGCTAGGTGGTAGGGCATCACCGTGAAGTCCACGTCCAGGCCGCCCTCGAAGAGCACCCGGCGCTCCTCCAGTCCGCCCTGAGCCGTCGGCTCGACGAACGTGAGCCAGACGGAACCCAAGTCCGCTACCCAGTCGGCCGTCGAGAGATAGCGTTGGGGAAGCGTCGTGACGAGCACGACGTCGAGGTCCGAGTACTCGTCGGCCGGGTGGTCGACCCGCGCTCGCGAGCCCACCACGAGCGCGAGCCGGATGTCCTCCTGCGTCCTGGCCCATTGGGTGAGTCGCGTCAGCAATGCCTGGTAGCCGATCGCCATCGCCTCCGCTTCGCCCCCGCTGCGTCCATGGGGTGCGGTCATTGACCACGCGCAGCCGCTTTCCTCCGGGAGATGGTCGCCCGGCAAGCGCATCGGTCGGACGGCGTCAGGCCATCCGCGCGGCGGAGGCGGGTCGCGCCGGCCGGGACTGGTCACCTTCCACACCTGCTTGCCCGCGGGCACGGAGGCCGGAAGGCTGTAGCTGAAGTCGTGCATGTCGACCACGAGGTCCGCCTTGGGCTCGGCGACTTCTCCGAGGCGCTGTCCGAGTTCGTCGCGATGGGGGCCCGACCCGAGGAGGCCCGCTGCCGGGCGCTCCTGGGGCAGCGGCGACAGGCGGAGGAGATGTTTCGCAGCATGATGATGGTGTGGGACCTCGAGCAGGGATTCTAGCGTCCTCCGGCGCTCCCACCAACCCCCTCCGCCGCTCGCCTGGGGACGCCCTCGAACCAGGGCACCCTATCCGTGCAGTCGCCGGGCGGAGGTGCACCGCGTTGGAACAGCTCACCCACATGGAACTGCTCCAGCTACGGGAGCTCCTGGGCTCCGAAGAACTCGCGGTGAAGAAGTACCGCGCCTACGGCTACGAAGTGCAGGATGAGCAGCTGAAGTCGCTGTTCGAGCGCGCGGCGACCGTGCACCAGCAGCACCTGGAGCATCTCGTCGACCAGCTCCGCTCTCTCGGCGGACTTCCGTGAGGAGGCCGGATCGATGGCGCGAACCCCCCAGCTCAGCGACCGTGACCGTGCGTCGGACATGCTGGCGCACGAGAAGCAACTGGCCGCCGCCTACGTGCGAGCCGAGCTGGAGTCGGCCAACAAGCCGCTTCGTGAGGCGCTTCACCGGCTGCACGCCGAAACGGAGGACCTGCATGCCGAGTTGTTTCACGTGATGCACCAGCGAGGCTGGTACGTCACGCCGACGGCGGGACAGCAGGCCATCGAGCAGGAGCGCATCCGGTGGGAGCAGGCGCAGGCCAAGCATCCCGAGCTGCGCCCGTGAAGTGCTGAGGAGGCCTGGTGCGACGTGTTCGCTCATCTCACCCGGCGCTTCTTCGACGGCCTGGTGGACCACGCCCTGCGCCGGATGTTCCAGGACCCCTACACCGAAAACATCTTCTCGATGGTGACCATCTTCCAGAAGGTGGGCCTGCGGGCCGTCGTCGAGGCCTCCCTGCGGGCCGAGAGCGGCAAGCCCATCGAACGTCCCCTGGGAAGCCCCATCGTCCTGTCGCCCTGGCGGAAGCTCCTGTTTAACCCCGTGGCGCTCTCTCGCATGCCCACGCCGGACGGCGTCGAGATCGCCACGGAGACCGTCATCGGCCCCCGGGCCCGCCGGCCCCTCCTCCTCGAGATCCCCATCCTCATCTCGGGGATGTCCTTCGGCTCGGCTTTGAGCCTCAAGGCCAAGATCGCCCTGGCGCGGGCGGCCACCATGGCCGGCACCGCCACCAACTCGGGGGAAGCGCCGCTCGTGCCCGCGGAACGAGCCGCAGCCCGCAAGTTCATCGGCCAGTACAACCGCGGCGGATGGATGAACGACCACGAGTCGCTCTCCCAGCTGGACGCCATCGAGATCCAGCTCGGCCAGGGCGCCCAGGGTGCAGCGCCGCAGGGGTCGAGCGGCACGCAGATCGGCGAATACCTGCGCGAGCTCTACGGCATCCAGCCCGGCGAGAGCGCCCCGATCCACACCCGCCTGCCCGGGGTGGACAGCCCGGACGATTTCGTACGGCTGGTGAAGCAGCTGCGCCAGCGCTACGGTGTCCCCGTGGGGCTGAAGTTCGCCGCCACGCACTGGCAGGAACGGGAGCTCGACATCGCCATCGAGGCCGGAGTCGACTACGTGGTCGTGGATGGAGCCGAGGCGGGGACGCACGGCGGCGCCACCATCCTCGAGGACGACCTCGGCCTTCCCACCATCTACGCGCTCGCCCGCACCGTCCGCCACCTGGAGCGCCGGGGCGTGCGTCGCGATATCAGCGTCATCGCGTCGGGAGGGCTGGTCACGCCAGGGCAATTCGCCAAGGCCATGGCCCTCGGGGCGGATGCCGTGTACATCGGCACCATCGCCTTGATGGCCCTGGGGCAGGCTCAGTTCCAGAAGGCGCTGCCCTTCGAGCCGGCTCCGCAGCTCTTGCTCTACCTCGGGAAGTTCGACGAAGACCTGGATGTGGAGCCCGCCGCCGAGCACCTGGCCAAGTTTCTCAAGTCCTGCGTCGAGGAGATGAAGCTGCTGGCCTACGCGCTGGGCAAGACGGATCTGGCGCAACTCGACCGGTCCGACCTGGTCTGCACGGATCTGGAGCTGGCGCGGGCCCTGCAGGTGGCTTGGGCCGGCTGTGCGCCCGAGGAGCAGCTGCCTCTTGTGACACCGCAACACGACGGCACGCTGGTGCGTGCTGCGGTGCCGACCGACGGGGCTTCGCTCGACGGGGCCTCGCGTTGAGGCATGAACGTCGCGCAGTACCTGGTCGAGCAACTGCGGGTCTGGGGCGTGCAGCGAGTCTACGGCCTCGTTGGCGACGCCATCCTCGACTTCGTCGACGCTCTCGAGAAGGCGGGCGGCCCGTGTTTCGTCGCCGTGCGTCATGAGGCTTCCGCCGCCTTCATGGCCTCGGCCGAGGCCAAGCTCTCGGGCCGGCCTGCCTGCTGCACGGCCACCACGGGGCCCGGGGCCGTCAACCTGCTCAACGGCCTGGCCGACGCGGCCCTGGATCAGGTGCCGGTGCTGGCCATCACCGGGCAGTCGGCTCGAAGCCGGATCGGCACGGACCAGAAGCAGTACTTCGATCAACAGCGCCTCTTCTCCAGCGTAGTGGGCTTCTCGCAGCTGGTCGCCGCGCCCGAGGCCCTCCCTGCAGTCCTGCCGTTGGCGTGGCGAGCCATGCTCGGCGAGGGCACGGCGGCCCACCTCAGCGTCCCGATGGACCTGTGGCGCGCCGAGGTGAAGGCACCCGTCCGCCAGGAGGAACCCTACCTGGGCGCACGTCACCACCCCGCCATCGACGTGGTGAGGGGGGCCGCGCATCGGATGGGGCAGTCGGCCCGCCCGGTCATCGTCTGCGGCCACGGCGCCAGGACCGCCCGTGAGGCTCTCATCGCGCTGGCGGAGCGTTGGCAGGCCCCGATCGTCCGCAGCCTGGGTGGCATCGGCGTCGTGCCCGGCCACCACCCGCTCGTGGTAGGGGGCTACGGCGCGGCCGGGAGTGCGGCCTCCCACCGGCTCCTGCAGCAGGCGGACATGGCTCTGGTCGTCGGCACCACCTGGTGGCCGCATGGCCATGTGCCCCTGGATCTGCCCATCGTCCAGATCGACGTGCGCCCCGGCAACGTCGGGCGCGACGCCGAGGTGGCCTGGGGCATCGTGGGGGACGCCGCCGCCGTGCTGCCCACCCTGCTCGAAGCGGTCGAGCCGGCGTCCCGCCCCGACTGGCTGAGCCAGGCGCAGGCGCTGCGGCGAGACTGGGAAGCGCGCGTGGCTCCTCTCCGCCGGGCCGGCGGCCCACCGGTCTCCCCCGGCTACCTGGTCACGGAGCTGGAGCAGGCCATCGCACCCGACGCCGTGGTGGTGCTGGACGTCGGCGACCACGTCTTGTGGTTCGGCCAGTTCTTCCGGGGCGAGCAGCACCGGGTCCTCTTCTCGGGCACCTGGCGGAGCATGGGATTCGGCATACCGGCCGCCATTGCCGCCGCGCTGTGCTCGGAAGGGCGCCAGGTGGTGGCACTGGTGGGAGACGGCGGGCTGGCCATGTCGGCCGGTGAGCTCTCGACGGTGGCCCAGCTCGGCGTACCCGTCACGGTGGTGGTGGCCGACAACGGCTGGCTTGCCATGGAGAAGAATCGCATGGACAAGGCCGGCCTCGCCAGCGAGGCCACGCGGGTACCCGCCGTGGATCTGGTGAAGCTGGCCGAAGCCAGCGGGCTGCGGGCCTGGCGGGTGGAAGCCGCTGGGCAACTGCCCGATGTCCTGCGGGCCGCGCTGGGGTGCGGTGGGCCTGCCCTGGTGGACGTGCCGGTGGTGGCGGGGCCGCCTCCGGATCCACGCGTCACGGGCGGGTGACGAGTCGCCTTCTGCCACCGGAGAGACGGAGGCGCGAGGGTGCGTCTGGCCCATAGGATCCGGCAGGCATGCG
>DATCKA010000042.1:0-27521 GCA_036562495.1 Limnochordales bacterium | reverse complement strand
ATCAACCTCTCCTCCCGTCGCTGCAACATGATGCCGTCGCACGGCCAGCCCTGGGGCGCACGAAACCCTCCCTCGCCCCCGGCCACCAGTAGGATACCACGTGCACGCCCCGAATCCTTGGCGGGCGGATGCATTTCCTCGTGTGCCCGGATTCGGGCACGCCTTCCGGCGGCTGGCATGCGCCATGTGGCCTCGGCAATCACGTCCGAACGTGCCCGTTGAGGCAAGTGTGGGGTGGGCTGGGCGCGCGGCGAGGACGGTTCACGCTGGAAGATGTGCGTTGTGTACGGCTTCCCGAGGAGGCACCAGACGACACCGCCAACCGGTGGCAGCGGACCACTAGTGCCTGCCTCGTAATGCACACGCAGAGTTCGTCAAGAGCCGGGAGCGATTGCTTGTACTTGTCGGCTTCATCCACTCGGTCGTCAGCGGGCTCGAGGGCAGGGGAGACATAGGACGTTTTGGAGAGCATTCTAAGCGGATTCGATGAGTGGAGCCCTCGGGTTATCCGGGCAGTTGCAGATAGTGGCTTTCGGGGACATTCGATCCAGCTTCCAGCCTGTTTTGAAGAGCATGGGCTCCGAGGTGAACTGTCGATCTTCGACCTTCACGAGGTCGACAGGTTGCTCACCGGCAACAGGATCGACGTGACGTTGGCCACGTATACCAACAAGAACCCGAACGGGAGCGGGGCCGTCCCAGCTGCTGCACCACGCGCAAGACCACGGGCGTGAGCACCACCGCGGTGGTGCCGAGGCTGGAGAAGATGATGGCCTCGGCACCACCATGGTGTGCGCGTCACAGATGCTCGACCGTCTCGCGCACGAGCACCCACTTCCCATCAATCCGGCGCCAAACCTCGATCACGAAAGCCGAAATGGTCTTGTCCCCGAAGACCATGGGTTTCTCGTAGAAGACGACCGCACTGGTTTCTGACGGCATGCGGATGATGCGGTTGACGCACCCCGCCCGAACCCCGGGCAACTGCTTGGCGGTCTGCTGCATGCCCTCGATGGCGCTGGCCGTGTCAAAGTAGTCGGCCCGGTCCTGGTCGGGCATGCCGTAGTACCCGTGGTACCCCGGCCCGAGGAACGGGAGCACCGGATCCGTCTCTCCCGTGCGGTAAGCGTGTTCAACGACCGACAGATACTGGTCATGGATGGCCTGAAACGCTTCCGACGTACTCGACACCCTCGCTCCCCCCACAAAGCCAATCCGAGTGACTTGCACTTCGAGCGGGTTGAAAATCCTCCTTCACTACCTGAGGCAGGTGGGAGGGGGCAATGCCCCACGTCCGGGGGGTCGGACGTGTTCGCTGGCACATCGATTACCTCCGTCGCCATGCCGAGGTCGTGGGGGTCGACGTGTGGCCGGACGCCCCTCGCCGCGACGAGTGCCGCCTGGCAGAAGCGGTGGCCCATGCTTCGTCGTCCAACTTCGCCCTGGTCCGCCCACCCGGCTTCGGGGCCACCGACTGTGGTTGCCAGGAGCCGGGCCGTCGACGACCCTCTCCTCCCCGCCGGCCTCAGCGTAGCTGCAGCATGAGCCCGAGGGTGGCAGCCGCCAGCGTGGGCGGCATCACGAGCAATCCCATGCGCAGGTACTGCCATCCGCCGACCTCGACCCCCCGTTGCCGCAGCAGGGTGAGGGAGAGGATGGTGGCCAACGACCCCACCACCGTCAGCAGCGGGCCGATGTTGACGCCCAGCAGGAGTGCGTAGGGCGCAAGTCCGCCCAGGGCTCCCTCTCCGCCGGCGTCGATGGCGGCTTGCGCCTCCAGCGCGCCCATGCCCAGGAGCGTCATCGGGATGTTGTTGACCAGGTTGCTGCCGAGCGCCGTGAGCGCGACGAATCGCCCCAGCGATTCCAGCGTCGCCCAAGGGTCGGTCGGCCGGCTGGCGGAGGGGCCGCTGAGGGTCTCGGCCGCCGCACGCGGGGTGAGGGCGGCCGCCACCAGGTCCCTGCCGGCGCCGCTGGTGCGGAAGCCCTCGATGACGACGAAGAGCCCCACCACGAACGGGATGACGGCCCAGGCCACGCCCCGCACGAAGAAGCTGGGCATCACCTCACGCCGGCGCAGGGCCAGGACGGCCGAAGCGATGCCGCCGGCGACCGCCACCGGCCAGAGGGGGACGCCCACCCATCCGGCTACGCCGAAGCCCAGGATGGTCCCCGCCGAGATGCCCAGGCTCCAGCGCAGGAAGGGAGAGCGGCTGAGCGCCCGCACCTGCACCTCGAGCGCCTGGGTGTCCAGGCGGCCCTGGAGGCGGCGTCGGAAGACGGCGTACAGCAACCCCAGGTTGACCGCCCCGGCCAGCAAGGCGGGCAACGCCATGACCCGCGCGAACTCCCAGAACGGCAACTCGTAGCGTGCCTGGACGAGAAGGTTGGTCAGGTTGCTGACCGGCAGCAACAGCGACGTGACGTTGGCCACGTAGACGGAGAGGAAGGCGAAGGGCACGGGGTCGGCCCCCGCCTGCTGCACCAACCGGAAGACGACCGGCGCCAGCACCACGGCGGTGGTGTCGAGGCTGAAGAGGATGGTCACCGCCGAACCCAAGAGGTAGCTGGCCACGAAGAGCCGCCGCAGGCTGCTGCCGGCCAGGCGAGCCGTCCAGAGGGCGGCCCACGTGAAGACCCCGGCCCGCTCGGCCACGGCGGCCACCACCAGCACCCCGGCCAGGAAGGCCAGCACCGGCGCGGTCTCCCGAAGGACCGCCGCGGCTGCCGCCGGCGACACCGCTCCGAGCAACAGCATGAGGGCGGCGCCGGCGCCCGCGACCCAGGCTTCGTGGATCCCGCGCGGCCGCCACAGGATGCCGGCCACCGTCGCGGCGAAGAGGAGTCCGACCAGCCAGGATTCGCTCTGCAACACGCCTGTCCACCCCGGCCGAACGAATGCTCCCCGATCCTAGCCGGGCGGCGAAAGGCCGGCAAGGTCCGGCGCCGAGACGCGGCGGCGCCTGCCGTCAGCCAGCGCTGGCCTTGCCAGCGTAATACGCGGCGGGCGCCCCCGGGCCCCGGATGCCCGGCCGTCTGGTGGGCACACGCAGTGCCGTAGGGCTGAAAGGAAGGGACTGCCACCCGGTCGAATCCCGAGTCGTCAGGCCGTGGCCCGCCTGACCCAACGAGTCGCCGCGTGAGGGGATGACGCGATGGACTCCCCTGCCGTCTCTATCTCGCCGCGGGCTCGGCCCCTGGTGCTGGCCCACCGGGGCGCCTCGGCCCACGCCCCCGAGAATACCCTGGCCGCCTTTCGTCTCGCGGTGGAGTCGGGGGCGGACGGGATCGAGCTGGACGTCCACCTGAGCCGGGACGGCGAGGTGGTCGTCATCCACGACGATCGGGTGGATCGCACCACCGACGGCCAGGGGTGGGTGCACGCCATGACCCTCGCCGAGCTCAAGGCCCTGGACGCGGGGGCGTGGTTCTCGCCCCGGTTCGCCGGTCAACGCATCCCGACGCTGGCGGAGGTCCTCGAGGCTGTCGGCTCCGCCTTCAGGCTCATCAACGTCGAACTCAAGAGCGGCCGCGTCCTCTACCCCGGTCTGGAGGCCAGGGTCATCGAGACGCTTCGCCGCTTCGGCGTGCTGGATCGCTGCATCATCTCGTCGTTCAACCACTTCTCCCTGCGGACGGTGAAGCAGATCGAGCCCCGGGCCCGTACGGGGGTGCTGTACATCGAAGGCCTTGTGGACCCGTGGGTGTACGCTCGCCGCGTGCCGGCGGACGCGATCCACCCGCCCCACTATGCCGTCTTCCCCGAGCTGGTGGCGGGGGCACACGAGGCAGGTCTCGCCGTCAACACGTGGACCGTGGATGCGCCCGATGACGTGCGCCGAGTGGTCGAGTGCGGCGTCGATGCCGTCATCACCAACGACCCGGCGGCCGTCCGGCGGCTGCTGGAAGGGTGAGCGTGAAGGAGTGCAGTTCCACTACGGCAAGCTGTTCATCCTGGGCCTGGGCTTCTTGGTCATCACGCTGACCTGGTCGATCTACAACGCCTACGTGCCCGTCTTCTTGGGCGAACTCCTGGGGGACGCGCCCTACCGCACCGCGCTCATCGGCGCCATCATGACCTTCGACAACATCGCGGCAGTGACCCTACAGCCCTACGTGGGCGCCCTGAGCGACCGCACCTGGACCCGCATCGGGCGGCGCATGCCGTTTCTGGCGGCGGGCATCCCCGTGGCTGCGGTGTTCTTCGGGCTCATCCCGCTGGTGCGCCGGTCGCTGGCGTGGATGCTGGGAAGCCTCGTCGTCATGAACGTGGCGATGGCCACGTTTCGGGCTCCGGCCGTCGCGCTCATGCCGGACATCACCCCGTCGCCGCTGCGCAGCAAGGCCAACGGCATCATCAACTTCATGGGGGGCCTGGGGGCCCTGGTGGCCCTCTTCGGCTTCTCGTCGTTGTACCGGATCGACCCGGCGCTTCCCTTCGTCGCGACATCGGCGCTGATGCTGGTCGTCCTGGCCATTCTGCTGCGCACCATCCGCGAACCCCGGCCCACCGAGGAGCCGGCGAGCGGGGCGCCGCCGGCAGCGGGCGAAGCCGGAGGTGGCATCCTGCGGGCGCTGGCGGAGGTCCGGCGCGATCCGGATCGCAGCACCCTCCACCTGCTGCTGGCCATCTTCTGCTGGTTCATCGGCTGGAGCGGGGTCGAGGCGCTCTTCACGCTGTACGGGGTGGAGGTGTGGGGGATGCAGCCCGCCGACGCGTCCTTCGTCCTGGGCTTCTTCCCGCTGGCCTTCCTGGTCTTTTCCATCCCGTCGGGCATCATCGCCACGGCCGTGGGACGACGCCGCACCATCCTGCTGGGGCTGGCCGGGCTGACGGCCATGATGCTCGTCATGGCGGGCGTGGGGCCGGGGATGGGGCTGCGGGTGGCACTGCTGGGGGCCGGTCTCTCCTGGGCCCTGGTCAACATCAACTCCTACCCCATGGTGGTCGACGCCACCACCCCCAGCCGCGTAGGCGCCTACACGGGGCTCTACTACCTCTTCTCCACCCTGGCCGCCATCGTGGCGCCACCCGTCTTCGGTTGGTTGATGGACACCCTGGGCCGGGGCGTCATGTTTCCGGCGGCGGCGGCCGCGATGGCCGTGGCCTTCGGGCTCATGCTGAGGGTGCGCCGGGGGGAGGCAGCGCCGGCGGAGGTCGCCGCGGGCGGTCAGGCCGCTGCCAGCTGAGGCCCGGTCGGATGGCCCGGGGCACGTCGTGCCAGCACCAGCTCCAGCAGGTGCAAGTTGAAGGCCTCGTGGATGGCGACCACGGGATCGTGCGCCGGTAGCGGCAGGCGCGGCTCGTACTCGCCGCAGATGTCGAGACCCACGAGGCGGGTGTCGCCCAAGCGCGTGGTCAGCGCCTCGATCGTCCGCAGCAGGTCGCGCGCCGCCAACAGGCCGCCGCTCCACCGCCCCGGGAGTTCCTCGCCCCGCACCACGTCCTTGTCGACGGAGATGTACACCGCGGCATCGCCGAGGAAGGCCACCAGGTCGTCGATGGCCGCCTCGAGGCCTGCCTCCAGGGCCGTCACCTCCCGGGGCCAGGGGAGGGCCGACGCCAGCTCGTCCGCGGTCTCCTGCAGCGCCGGGTAGACTCGCAGGCGTCCCTCCCGAGCTGCTGGCGCCACGGCCTGCAGCAACCGGGGGGCGAGGAGCCCTTGCGAGCCGAGCGGGCCCACCCCCACCAGTGCCACGGCCCCCACGTGGGGCATGGCCAGCACCTCCGGCAGCCACGAACCGCAATGGATGTAGCCAGGAGGGGGTGTGCTCCAGTCCGGGTGGGCATCGAAGACGACCAGGGCCATCGGGCGGCTCCCAGTGCTGTCGAGGCCCTCGCTCCATGCCAGGGCCATGGCGGCCGTGAGGTGATGGAAGTCGCCGGCCCCCAGGAAGAGCGCGGTCTCTCGTGCGCGCCCCAGCTGGCGCGCCAGGGCTGGCAGGGCCCGGAGTGGCATGAAGTAGCGATACGATGCGGCGGGTGGCTTGGTCGTCACGAGGTAGGGCCCGTACGCGTCCACGAGCCGGGCCTGATGCCTCACCACGCCGGCGCTGTCGACGATGGTGACGCCCCGCAGCATGCGTGCCCGCCACCTGGACCAGGCTCGCTACCAATTCCACTCTACCAGCCCCTGGCTGCTAGGCAAGGGCGCGTTTGGGGACCCCATTGACAGCTGAAACGGCCCGACGTAGAATGCGCCGGGACGATACCCTCATGGGGTATCTGCGAACGGAGGCCCGCGCATGACGGATGCCAGGCCCAAGACGGCTGTCGAGCCCCGTGACGCAGGGTCGGTCCGCGCCACCCTCGACATCGGGGGCATGACGTGTGCTTCGTGCGCGGCCCGCATCGAGCGCAAGCTGCAGCGGACCGAGGGCGTGAGGCACGCCACGGTCAACTTCGCGCTGGAGAAGGCGGTCGTCGAGTTCGAGCCCGGTCGGGTGCGGGCGCCCGAATTGGTACAGGCGATCCAGGCTCTCGGCTACCAGGTGCGGACGGCGGAGCGGCGGTACCGCATCCAGGGCATGAGTTGCGCCTCCTGCGCCCAGCGCATCGAGAAGGCGCTCAGCCGCCTCCCGGCCGTGGTGCGGGCCACGGTCAACTTCGCCACCGAGACCGCGACGGTCGAGTACGTGGGCGAACTGACCGACGACGAGGTGATCCGCACCGTCGAGGGCCAGGGCTACCGGGCGTTGCCGGCCGAGCAGGCGACCGATCGGGAGAAGGAGGCCCGGGAGCGAGAGATCCGCCACCAGCGGCGCATGCTGGTGCTCTCGGCCCTGTTCTCTGCGCCGCTCTTGCTCTACATGTTGGGCGAGCTCATCCCGGCCCTGGGGCGTGCGCTGCCCGACATCTTCTTCAATGCCTGGTTCCAGCTGGCCATGGCGACGCCGGTGCAGTTCGTGGCCGGCTGGCAGTTTTACCGGGACAGCTACCACACCCTGAGGAACCGCAGCGCCAACATGTCGGTGCTGGTCGCCATGGGCACAACGGCCGCGTACCTCTACAGCCTGGTCATCGCCCTGGCCGGGCCGTTGGTGCCGGGCGCGCACCACGTCTACTTCGAGACGAGCGCCATCATCATCACGCTCATCATCCTGGGCAAGTACCTCGAGGCGGTGGCCAAGGGCCGCACCAGCGAGGCCATCCGCAAGCTGATGGGCCTGCAGCCCAAGACGGCCCGGGTGCTGCGTGACGGGGCCGAGGTCGAGGTGCCCGTCCAACAGGTCGAGGTGGGCGACCGCATCGTGGTACGGCCGGGGGAGAAGATCCCCGTCGACGGGGTGGTGGTGGAGGGCTACTCGGCCGTCGACGAGTCGATGCTGACGGGCGAGAGCCTCCCGGTCGACAAGGGCCCCGGCGACATCGTCATCGGCGCCACCCTCAACAAGACGGGCCGGTTCGTCTTCGAGGCGACCCGGGTGGGCAAGGAGACGGCCCTGGCCCAGATCATCCGCATCGTCGAGGAGGCCCAGGGCCGAAAGGCCCCCATCCAGCGCTACGCCGACAAGGTCTCGGCCTACTTCGTCCCGGCCGTCATCGCGGTGGCGACGCTGACGTTCTTCATCTGGTACCTGTGGGCGGATCCGGGCGATTTCACCCGGGCGCTGGTGAACTTCGTGGCGGTGCTGGTCATCGCATGCCCGTGCGCCATGGGCCTGGCGACGCCGACGTCCATCATGGTGGGCACCGGCAAGGGCGCGGAGCGCGGCATCCTGATCAAGGGCGGCGAGTACCTGGAGATGGCCCACAAGCTCAACGCCGTCATCCTCGACAAGACCGGCACCATCACCCGCGGTGAGCCGGTGCTGACCGACGTCGTGGCGCTGGATTCGAGCGACGACGGCAATCAGCGAGCGGCGCTCGAGGTGCTCCGCATGGCAGCCTCGGCGGAGGCAGGGTCCGAGCACCCGCTCGGCCAGGCCATCGTCCAGGCGGCCCGCGACCGAGGGCTGAAGCTGGAGCCGCTGGCCGGCTTCGAGGCCATCCCCGGCCACGGCGTGAGGGCGGAGGTGTCCGGCCGGCAGGTGCTGGTCGGCAACCGGCGGCTGTTCGCCGCACGCGGCATCGACGTCAGCCAGGCCGAGCCGCACGTGGCGCGCCTGGAGGAGCAGGGCAAGACGGCCATGATCGTGGCCGTCGACGGGCGCGTGCTGGGCGTGGTGGCCGTGGCCGACACGGTCAAGGAGGGCTCGGCGGAGGCCATCCGGGAGCTCCAGCGGATGGGCATCGAGGTCTACATGCTCACCGGCGACAACCGCCGCACGGCCGCGGCCATCGCCCGCCAGGTGGGCATCGACGAGGCGCACACGTTCGCCGAGGTGCTCCCGCAGCAGAAGGCCGACAAGGTCAAGGAGCTGCAGGCCCGGGGCAAGGTCGTCGGCATGGTGGGCGACGGCATCAACGACGCACCGGCGCTCGCGACGGCCGACGTGGGGTTCGCCATCGGCACCGGCGCCGACGTGGCGATCGAGTCGGCCGACATCACCCTGATGCGCGGCGACCTGATGGGCGTCGTCGACAGCATCCGGCTCAGCCGGGCCACCATCCGCAACGTCCGCCAGAACCTCTTCTGGGCCTTCTTCTACAACACCATCGGCATCCCGGTGGCGGCGGCCGGCTTCCTGTCGCCGGTGCTGGCCGGTGCGGCCATGGCCTTCAGCTCGGTGTCGGTGGTCTCCAATGCGTTGAGGCTGCGGCGGTTCCGCTTCAGCGAGAGGCGGGCGCCCTCCGGGCGCCACGGCCAGGACGGGAGGGGTTCGAGCGATGGCACGGTGTCTTCCCTGCGGGATGGACGTCGACGAGAGCACGGCGAAGTTCACGTCGCAGTATGAGGGGAAGACCTACTACTTCTGCGGCCCCGGGTGCAAGCGGGCCTTCGACGCCGACCCCCAGCGGTACGTGAAGGCCGAGGCGGGCGGTGGCCACGGGCCTCACCACGAGCACGGCCATCACCACGGCCATGGTGGGCATGACCATCACCACCACGGGGGCTGCGGCCACCACCACGGGTGTGGCTGTCACGGGTGACCGGGTCGCAGGGCGGGCCGGGCCGGCGGCGTCGAGGGCGGTGGTTCGGGCCTGCGCCGGACCGGTGCGTCCCGAGTCGGCTCGGGTGCTCGGCGTCAGACGTTGAACCGGAACTCGATGACGTCGCCGTCCTTCACCACGTAGTCCTTGCCCTCGAGGCGCAGGAGGCCGCGCTCGCGCGCCCGGGCCAGCGAGCCGGCCTCCTTGAGGTCGTCGAAGGCCACCACCTCTGCGCGGATGAAGCCCCGCGCGATGTCGGAGTGGACCTTGCCGGCGGCGTCTCGGGCGACGGTGCCCCGGGTGATGGTCCAGGCCCGTACCTCGTCCTCGCCGGCCGTCAGGAAGGCGATGAAGCCGCAGGCATCGTAGGCTGCCCGCCCCAGCCGCTCGACGCCGACGGGCAGCGTCAGGTGGAGCTCCTGCGCGAAGGCCTCCCGTGACTCCGCGTCCAGCTCCGCCAGCTCCAGCTCGAGCCGGGCGGCCACGTCGACGACGGCCTCGACCCGCCCCATGGCGGCCTTCTGGAGCTCGTCGCGGCCGGGGTAGTCTCCCCCCGCGGCCAGCTGGGCGTCGTCGAGGTTGACGGCCAGCAGCACCGGGCGGAAGGTGACCAGCGAGTAGCCCTTGAGCAGGGCGGCCTCCTCGGGATCGAGGGCAGCCTTGCTCAGCGGCAGGCCCTGCTCCAGGACCTGCAGGCAGCGCTCGAGCACGCTCAACTCCCGCTCGATATCTCGACGCTGGGCCTTGGGCACCGACTGTGCCGAGCGCAGGCGCTCGATGCGGCCCTGCACCTGGCTCCAGTCCAGCAACAGCCACTCCTCCCACAGACGGCGGAAGTCGGCGACCGGGTCCACCCGGCCCTCCGGGTGGGGCACGCTGCGCTGCTCGGGGTCGAAGGCCCGCACCACCAGGGCCACGGCGTCGAGCCGGTGCAGCGCCTGCAGATGAGCGGGCGCCAGGGCAGGCACCTCCACCCACTCGATGGTGGCGTGGGTCACCTTGCGGGGCCGGTACTGCTCGGCCAGCCAGTCGACCCTCTCGTCGGGGATGCGGGCCACGACCACGCCCGATGCCGGGGCCGGCGGCGCGGCTCCGGCGCCGGCGCGCGGAGCGCCGCCCTCCCCCTGGCGTGTCGCGAGTCGGGCCCAGGCCGCAGCGGCGGCCATGAGCGTGGACTTGCCAGCCATCGGCAGGCTCACCAGACCCAGACGCAAGCCGAGCCATCCTTTCCCTGCAAGGGGATCGTCTCCATCGGCCGGGGTTGCATTCTCGGCGGCATGGCCGCCTCCTCCCGTGCGGCAGGGTTGGCGCGGGGCGGATGGTAGTCTTACGCTGAGACGTCGGAGCGAGGATGACGCCCATGAGCCAGTCGGCCCCCCTCGACGAGAGGGTCCTCGAGGAGCTGCGGCAGATCGTCGGCCCGGACGGCCTGGTCATCGACCCGGCCGAGCGGGCCGTCTACGGCTACGACGCGACGCCGGGCCACCGTGGGCGGCCCGATGCCGTGGTCTTCCCCACAAGCACCGAGCAGGTGCGAGAAGTGGTGGCCCTGGCGGCCCGGGAGCGGGTACCCGTCATCCCCCGGGGCAGCGGCACCAACCTGAGCGGGGGCACGGTGCCGGTCTCGGGCGGCATCGTGCTGGCCCTGACCCGGATGAACCGCATCCTGGAGATCGACGAGGCCAATCTGACCGCCACCGTGGAGCCGGGCGTCATCACCGGCCAGTTGCACCGCGCGGTCGAGCAGCGAGGGCTCTTCTACCCGCCCGACCCGGGCAGCCAGGCCATCTCCACCATCGGGGGCAACCTCGCGGAGAACGCCGGAGGTCTGCGAGGGCTCAAGTACGGCGTGACCGGCGACTACGTCATGGGTCTGCAGGTGGTGCTGGCCAACGGCCAGCTCATCGAGACGGGCGGCAAGAACGTAAAGGACGTCGCCGGCTACGACCTGACCCGCCTCTTCGTGGGCTCCGAGGGGACGCTGGGCGTCATCACCCGGGCCACGCTCAAGCTCTTGCCGTTGCCGGAGCACCGCCGGGTGGCCCTGGCCATCTTCTCGCAGCTGGAGGCGGCGGCGCGGGCCGTCTCGGCCATCATCGCCGCGCACATCATCCCGGCCACGCTGGAGTTTCTCGATCGGGGCACGGTGGAGGCGGTCGAGGAGTACGCCCACGTCGGCCTGCCGGCTGGCGCCGAGGCCGTGCTGCTCCTGGCGCAGGACGGGCCCCGGGAGGCCGTCGACCGCGAAATCGAGCGCATGGCGGAGATCTGCCGGCGCGAGGGGGCAAAGGAGGTGCAAGTGGCCGCCTCCGATGCGGAGGGCGACCGGCTGATGGCGGCACGCCGCTACGCGCTTTCGGCCCTGGCCCGCCGGCGCCCCACCACCATCCTGGAGGACGCCACGGTGCCCCGGTCGCGCTTGGCCGAGATGGTACGGGCCATCCAGGCGGCGGCCGAGCGCCACCGGGTGGAGATCTGCACCTTCGGGCACGCCGGCGACGGCAATCTGCACCCCACGTGCCTGACCGACGAGCGCGACCGCGAGGAGATGGCTCGAGTCGAGGCGGCCTTCGAGGAGATCTTCGAAGCGGCCGTGCGGCTGGGCGGGACCATCACGGGCGAGCACGGCGTCGGCATCGCCAAGAGCGAGTACCTGCCGTGGCGGCTGAGCCCCGCCACCCTCGACGTCATGCGGGCGGTCAAGCAGGCTCTGGACCCGCAGGGGATCCTCAACCCCGGCAAGATCTTCACCGGGCAGGGCCGGCGGCGCCGAGTGGTGCATGCCGCATGAGCGTGCAGACGGAGGGGGGCCTGCCCCTGGCGGCGTCGGATGGGGCGGGTGCGTCGCGGGCCGCCTCGGCCTGGCTGGACGCGGCGGGCGAGCTGACCTACCAGTGCATCCGCTGCGGCTTCTGCCTGTCGGCCTGTCCCACCTACGGCCAGACGCTGCTCGAGCCGGAGAGCCCCAGGGGCCGCATCGCGTTGGTGCGGGCGGCCTACGAGGGAGGGCTCTCGCTGAGCGACATCGCGCCCCACCTGGACCTGTGCATCGGATGCCGGGCCTGCGAGACGGCGTGCCCGGCCGGCGTCCCCTACGGCGCCATCCTGGAGCAAGCCCGGGCCGCCATCGAGACGCAGGTGGCACGGCCCTGGCCGGAGCGCCTGGCCCGTCGCCTCGGCATCGGGCGCATCCTGGGATCACCCCGCGGGCTGAGGCTGGGCCGGTGGCTCCTGTGGGCGTACGAGGCGACGGGTCTGCGGCGGGCCGTGCGTGCGACCGGGCTCTTACAGCGCCTCTGGCCTGCGATGGGACAGCTGGAGGCGGTGCTGCCCCCGGTCCCTGCTCCGTGGCGCACGGGCCGCTTTCGTGCTTCCGGCGCACGGACGGACGTGCCCCGCCGGGGGCGAGTCGCCTTCTTCCTGGGCTGCGTCCAGGAGATGGTCCTGGGCGAGGTCAACCGGGCGGCCATCCGGGTGCTGGAGGCCGCCGGCTTCGAGGTGGTGGTGCCTCCGGGCCAGGGGTGTTGCGGCGCCGTGCATGCCCATGCCGGCCAGCTGGAGCAGGCCGTCCGGCAGGCCTGCCGCAACATCGAAGCCTTCGAGCGGGTGCAGGCTGACTACGTCGTCAACATCGCCGGAGGCTGCGGCGCCCAGCTCAAGGAGTACCCCAAGCTGCTCGCCCATGCCCGGGACGGGGAGCTGGGGCGCGACCCGGAGCGTCAGCGGTGGCTCGAGCGCGCCCGGCGCTTCTCGGAGCGGGTGCGGGACTTCTCCGAGTTGCTCGCGGACGTGCCCCTGCCCCCGATGGGACGGCTGGAGGGCGTCGTCACCTACCAGGACTCGTGCCACCTGCGCCACGTCCAGCGGGTGGTGGAGCCTCCTCGCCGGCTCCTGCGGCGCATCCCCGGCCTGACCTACGTGGAGCTGCCCGAGGCGGACCGGTGCTGCGGGGCGGGCGGCATCTACAACCTGACCCAGCCCGAGATGAGCGCTCAGGTGCTCGAGCGCAAGATGGCCCACGTGCGCGCCACCGGGGCCACCATCCTGGCGGTGGCCAACACCCCCTGCCACCTGCAGCTCCTGGTGGGCGCCCGCAAGAGCGGCCTCGACCGGGAGGGCCTGCGGGTGCGTCACATCGCGGAGCTCCTCGACGAGGCCATCGCCCGCGGCCGCGTGTCGGGAGACTGAGCCGATTTCCAAGGAGCGAAAAACCCCTTCGCACGTTGACAGGTGACACCCCTCGCCGCATGCTATTGGTAACGATAGCGCTTACAAAGCGCTACCGGGTGCCGTCCGCGGCGGGCGGCGCCCAAGGGGAGGGGTGCGGGGTGGCAACCAGAGCGTGGCCCGACGGGGTCGAGTTGGGCGGAGGCGACGTCGGGGATGCTCAGCGGATCCTGACGGCAGACGCCCTGGCCTTCGTCGCGACGCTGGCACGGGAGTTCGAGGGGGAGCGGCAGGCGCTGCTCGAGCAGCGCAGAGCCCGCCAGGCGGCCATCGCGGCCGGCTGGCGACCCACCTCGCCATCGCCGGACGACCCGGCTCGCCGCGACGACTGGCGGGTGGCCCCGCCGCCGGCCGACCTGCGGGATCGCCGGGTCGAGATCACGGGACCCACGGACCGCAAGATGATCATCAACGCCCTCAACTCGGGAGCCCGGGTCTTCATGGCCGACTTCGAGGACGCCAACGCTCCCACCTGGGCCAACATGGTGCAGGGACAGGCCAACCTCTACGATGCCGTGCGCCGCACCATCCGCTACGTCGCCCCTGACGGCAGGGAGTACCGGCTGGGGGAGACCACCGCCGTCCTGACCGTGCGCCCGCGGGGCTGGCACCTGGATGAGCCGCACGTGCGGGTGGACGGACGCCCCGTGGCCGGCGCCCTGTTCGACTTCGGGCTCTTCGCCTTCCACAACGCCGCTGTGCTCCTGGAGCGGGGGAGCGGCCCGTACTTCTACCTGCCCAAGCTGGAGGGACGGTTGGAGGCGCGCCTGTGGGATCGGGTGTTCGCCTTGTCGGAGCAGGCGCTGGGGCTGCCTCGGGGCTCCATCCGCTGCACCGTGCTCATCGAGCACGTCCTGGCCGCCTTCGAGATGGAGGCCATCCTCTACGAACTGCGGGAGCGCATCACCGGCCTCAACCTGGGGCGGTGGGACTACATCTTCAGCTTCATCAAGACCTTCCGCCACCGAGCCGACCTGGTGCTGCCGGACCGCCGGCTCATGACGGTGCCGGCCACGCCGTTCCTTCGGGCGGCGTCGCGGCGGCTCGTGCGGACCTGCCATCGCCGGGGGGCTCACGCCATCGGCGGCATGTCGGCCTACATCCCGCGCCGGGACGATCCCGAGGCCAACGAGCGAGCCCTCGAGCAGGTGCGGGCCGACAAGCAGTGGGAGGCCGCCGAGGGGTACGACGGCGCCTGGGTGGCGCATCCGGGGCTGGTGCCGGTCGTGCAGGAGGTCTTCGACCGGGCGCTCGGGGGGCCGCATCAGCTCGCCGTGGTGCCGGCCGACGAGCCCTCGGACGAGGAGCTGGTCGCGATCCCCACCGGCCCGGTCACCGAGTCGGGGGTGCGGACCAACGTGCGCGTCGCCCTGCAGTACCTGGGGGCCTGGCTGGGCGGGCGGGGGGCGGTGGCCATCGACCACCTGATGGAGGATACCGCTACCGCCGAGATCTCCCGCTCGCAGCTGTGGCAGTGGCGGGTGCACGGGGCCCGGCTCGCCGAGGGGCCGGCTTTCTCGGCCGACCTCTACGAGGCGGTGCGCCGCGAGGAGCTGCAGCGGCTGCTGGCGGCTGCTGCCGGCAGAGCTTCGGAGGAGGGCCCCGTGCGCTACGAGGAGGCCGCCTCGCTGCTTGACCAGCTCGTGCTGGACGAGGAGTTCGCGGAGTTCTTGACGTGGCCGGCGACGGAACACCTGGAGCGGGAGGCAGGCGCGGCCTGAAGGGCCGCGCCTCCCTCTATCGGCCGTAGACCAGGCCCGGCAGCCAGGTGGCCAGCGACGGGAAGAGGCCCACCAGGATCAGGCCCAGTAGCTGCAGCAGCAAGAACGGTACCGCCGCACGGTAGATGGTGCTCATCGGGAGCTCCGGGGCGATGCCGCGCACGTAGAAGAGCGCGTATCCGAAAGGCGGGCTCAAAAAGGCCATCTGCATGTTGACCAGGTAGAGCACGCCGAACCACAGCGGGTCGAAGCCCAGCTCGCGCACCAGGGGCAGGAAGATGGGCACCGCCAGGTAGAGGATGCCGACCCAGTCCAGGAACATGCCCAGCACGATGAGGATGACGTTCATCAGGATCAGGAGCCCGGTGGGGCCCAGGCCCGTGGCCAGCATCAGCTCCCGCACGAAGGCGTCGCCGCCCGCCGCCACGTAGAACGCCACGAAGACGCTGGCGCCGAAGATGATCCACATCACCATGGCCGTCGAGCGGGCCGTCTGCTCCAGGGCCTCCCTCAGGCTCCTCCACGTGAGCCGGCGGTGGAGGGCGGCCACCAGGATGGCCCCGGTCGCCCCCACGGCTGCGGCCTCGGTGGGGGCGGCGACCCCGGCGAAGATGGTCCCGAGCACCAGCGCGATGAGCAGGGCCGGCGCCCAGATGCGCCCGAGGGCACGCAGCCGCTCGGAGAGCGGCGGCACCTCCTCCTTGCGCATGCGGGGCGCCGTCTCGGGGCGGAGCACGGCCGACCCGAGGACGTAGGCGCAATAGAGTCCCGAGAGGACCAGCCCGGGCACCACGGAGCCCAGGTAGAGCTCCCCCACCGACTGGTTGGCCAGCAGCGCGTAGACGATGGCCAGCACGCTGGGCGGGATCAGGATGCCCAGCGTGCCACCGGCCATCACCGTGCCGATGCTCAGGGTGGGGCTGTAGCCCCGGCGCAGCATCGTGGGCATGGCCACCAGCCCCATGGTGACCACCGACGCCCCGATGACGCCCACCATGGCCGCCATCACGGTGGAAGCCAGCACCGTGGCCAGGGCCAGCCCGCCCGGTACCCGGCCGACCCACTTGTATGCCACGTCGAAGAGCTCCTCGATGAGCCCGGCCTTCTCCAGCATCGAGGCCATGAAGATGAAGAGCGGGATGGCCGCCAGCAGGTAGTTGGACATCTGGCCCCACGCTCGCTGCGGCACCAGCGCCAGGGCATCAGGGCTCCACAGCCACGAGATGAGGCCGGCGGCGATGCCTCCTGTGACGAAGGCCAGCGGCAGGCCGGTGGCCAGTAGCAGCAGCAGGCTGCCGAACATCACCAGGGTCAGGACCTCGACGCTCATCATGTGCCATCCCCCCGCCGGCTCGCGTCATAGGTGCCCATCGTCGCCCCGCCGGCTGCCACCACCGGACCGGCACCGTGCGAAGCGGCCGGGCTCACCTCGCGGCGAGCCGCTGCCTCGAGGGGCTGCCCCGTCACGAGCAGGTGGATGTCCCGGACGAGCTTGGCGATCCCCTGCAGCAACAGCAGGCCGGCGCCCAGCGGGATCGCGAACTTGGCCGGGTAGATGGGGATGGACGGGTTGTTGAGCGAAAACTCCCGGCGCCGGAAGGAGTCCCAGAAGAAGTCCCATCCGTACCAGAAGAACGCCCCGACGAAGGCGAAGAAGATGATGAAGGTGGCCACGTCGAGCCCCGCCCGGGCGCGAGGGGACAGGCGCGAGTAGAAGAGGTCGACGCCGACGTGGTTGTTGGCGTACAGCGCGTAGGCGCCCGTGAGGGCGTACAGCGCGCCGAAGAGCAGCGTCGACGTGTCGTGGGCCCATCGCGTCGGCGCGCCGAAGACGTAGCGAGCCGCCACCTCGTAGGTCAGGATCAGCGTCGCCGCCAACGTGAGCCAGCTGGCCAGCCGCCCCGACCAGAGGCTGATGCGATCGATCCACGCCAGGAGGGTGCCCATGGCTGCCTCCCACCGGAGCGGGGCCGGAGTCACAGGCTCCGGCCCCTGAGGTCCTCGTCCGTGACGTAGCCGAGCTCCCTCATGTAGGCCAGCTGGCTGCGGAAGGCCTCGCGGGAGTAGCTGTCCTTGGAGGCCCAGTCGAACCAGACGTCGATGGCGATGCGCCGGAACTTGCGGACGTCCTCCTCCGACAGCCGGATCACCTCGACCCCGGCCTGCCGGAACTTCTCCCAGGCCTCGATGTTGGCTCGCTGGATGCCGGCGTAGTGGTCCCAGGAGTGCTCCCGGACGGCGGCGATGAAGAGCTCCTGGAGCTCCTTGGGCAGGGCGTTCCACCGGCGGGCGTTGACGGTGACGTCGATGATGTCGACCGGCTGGTGGATGCAGGGGGTGCTGGGCGGCCCCATGATGATGTAGCGCGTCACCTGGTGGAAGCCCAGGTTGTAGTTGACGGCCGGCCCGACGAAGTCCGCGGCGTCGATGACGCCCCGCTCGAGAGCCGGGTAGACCTCCCCGCCCGGCAGCAGCACGGTGGAGACGCCCGCGGCGGTGAAGACGTCGCCGATCATGCCTCCGGGGAAGCGGATCTTCTTGCCCCGGAACTCCTCGAAGCTGCGGATGGGGACCTTGGAGTGGATCAGGTTGTAGTCGTGCTGGACGGGCCCCACCCAGAAGAGGTCCTGCTCGGCGTAGGCCCGCCGGGCCAGCTCGAGCCCGCCCAGGCCGTAGTACCAGACCTCCCACTGGTCCGGCCGGTCGAGCCCCAGCGCGTACGAGCTCAGGAAGCCCGTCACCGGCATCTTGCCGGCCCAGTAGAGGGTGAAGACGTGCATGGCGTCCAGCACGCCCGTGCGCACGGCTTCGAACATGTCGAAGGTGCCCACGACAGCTCCCGCAGGAAACGGTTGCAATTCGAGGCGGCCTTCGGTCAGCTGGCCGACTCTGCGGCAGAACTGTTCGAAGAGGGTGTAGCCGACGGTGCCGGCGTCCCAGACCGACTGGATGCGCCAGCGCGTGCGGGGCGCTGTGGCGGCGAAGACGCGCTTGCCTGCGAGCGCCGAGACGGCCAGGCCGGCGGCGGCCGTCTTGAGCAGATCCCGGCGCGTCAGGTCCAGGCTCTGGGGATGCTCCTGCCTCTCCTCCACAGGGCACACCTCCTCGGAAGGGTCCGGTCTCGACGGGCAGACGTGCTCGGGCACGTTAAGAAAGCGATTACTTCCCACGATAGTCACGCTAGATAGCGTTGTCAACAGGTAGAAGGGCCTTTCACGAACCGGACGAGGGTGGGGTCGGGACGTCACCGGAGAGCGGGTCGCCCGCCCATCCGAGGTTCCGCGAGATGGCCCGGGCCGTCGCCATCACCCGGGGGGCCAGTTCGGCCACCCGGGCGTCGCTCAGGCGGGAGGCGGGGGCCGAGAGGCTCAGCGCGGCCACCACCTGGCCGGCCCGCCCGCGGATGGGCGCGGCGATGCAGCGCACCCCCAGCTCGCGCTCCTCGTCGTCCAGGGCGAAGCCGGCGGCGCGCACCCGATCGAGCTCGGCCGCCAGGCGCTCGGGATCCGTGATGGTACGGGGGGTGTAGGCCTGCAGCGGCCCATCCCGAAACAGCGCCGCCACGTCTGCCGGGTCTGCCCAGGCCAACAGGGCCTTGCCGACGCCCGTGCAGTAGAGGGGGGCGCGGGTCCCGATCTGAGTGAACATGCGGACCAGGTGCTGGCCCTCGACCTGGCCCACGTACACCGCCTCGGTGCCGTCGCGCACGGCCAGGTTGACCGTCTCGTTGACCTCCTCCACCAGGCGCCGCATGGCCGGCAGGGCGGCCTCGTGCAGGCCCAGCGTCTGGACGAAGGCGTTGCCCACCTCGAAGGCGCGCACGCCGAGCTGGTACACGCCCGCCTCGGGCACGTACTGCACGAAGCCGCGGCGGCGCATGGTCTCCAGCAGGCGGTAGGCGGTGCTGGCGGGCAGCCCGGTCTCCTGGGCGAGGGCCGTCAGCGCCAGCCGCGGCGAGCGGGCCAGCGTCTCGAGGAGCGAAAGCCCCCGTTCCAGCGCGCGGACCGCGGCCACTTCGCGCCGTTGCCGGGTTCGGCCGCTCCGGCGGGAGGTGGCCATCGGCGTGGTGGGAGGCTGCGGCGTCGACGTTTCCATATCCCCCACGGATCATAGCATGTGGAAGGTGTTTTCTCCTGGCGAGAGAAGCAGAGACGGGCGATGGGGGCGGGAGCATGGGCATCGAGAAGGAGCTGGCACGCATCTACCCGCCGGACGCACGGGTGACCGAGCCAGCCGCCCTCGCGGCCTACGAGTGCGACGCCCTCACCGCCGTGCAGCGACTCCCGCTGGCCGTGGTCTTTCCCGAGACGACCGAGCAGGTGATGGCGACGCTGCGGCTGTGTCACGAGGAGGGCGTGCCCTTCGTGGCGCGGGGCAGCGGCACCAGCCTCTCGGGGGGCTCGGTGCCCGTGCCGGGCGGCATCGTCATCGCCCTCAACCGGATGGATCGCATCCTGCGCATCGACCCCGACGACCTGCGGGCCGTCGTGCAGCCGGGGGTCGTCAACGCCCGCATATCGCAAGCCGCCGCTCCCTACGGCCTCTACTACGCCCCTGACCCCTCGAGCCAGGTGATCTGCACCATCGGCGGCAACGTCGCCTTCAACTCGGGGGGTGCCCACTGCCTCAAGTACGGCATGACGTCCAACCACGTGCTGGGCCTGGACGTGGTGCTGCCGGGCGGCGAGCTGGTGAAGCTCGGGGGCGAGAGCCTCGAGGTGGCGGGTGCGGACCTGCCGGGGCTCTTCGTCGGATCCGAAGGTCTGATGGGCGTCGCGGTGACCGTCACGGTGCGCCTGCTACCCAGGCCCGAGAGCATCCGCACGGTGCTGGCCGCCTATCGCAGCCTGGAGGCCGCCGGGGACGCGGTGGCACGGGTGGTGGGGGCGGGGCTGTTGCCGGGAGCCATCGAGATCATGGACCGTCTCGCCATCCAGGCGGCCGAGGCCGCCGTCCATGCGGGGTATCCGCTGGACGCGGCGGCTCTGCTGATCGTCGAGCTCGACGGGCCCCGCGAAGAGGTGGAGGCGGAGTTCCTGCGCCTGACGGAGGCCATCCGGGCCTCCGGCGCCTACGAGATCCGGGTGGCACAAGACGAGGCGGAGCGGGCCCGCATCTGGAAGGGCCGCAAGAGTGCGTTCTCCGCGGTGGGCCGATTGAGCCCCGACTACCTGGTGCAGGACGGGGTGGTGCCCCGCACCCGGCTCGGGGAGGCCCTGGCCGAGATCGAGCGCCTGGCCGCCCGCTTCGGCCTGCGGGTGGCCAACGTCTTCCACGCCGGCGACGGCAACTTGCATCCTCTCATCCTCTACGACGGCCGCGAGCCGGGCGCCCTGGAGCGAGCCGAGGCGCTGGCGGGGGAGATCCTGCGCCTCTGCCTGCGGCTGGGGGGCTCCATCACCGGCGAGCATGGGGTGGGTCTGGAGAAGCGCACGTACCTGGCCGAGATGTTTGGCCCTGACGACCTCGACGCCATGCGACGCATCCGGCTGGCCATGGATCCCCGGGAGGTGGCCAACCGCGGCAAGATGTTCCCCGGCGAGCCGGTCGACGAGCCGGTGGGGGTCGCACGCGGGCCGCACCCGCTGGAGAGAGCCGGTCTGCTGAGCCGCATGTAGCGGAGGCCGGGCGGGCGAAGGGAGAGGAGGCCACGGTGGACAGGTCGCCGGCGCCGGCAGGGCTGGGTGTCTTGACGCCCCGCAGCGTCGAGGAGGCCCGAGAGCTGCTCGTGGCCTCCCCCCGGGTGCTGGCACGAGGATCGGGCACCAAGTGGGGGATGGCCGATCCCCCACCCGACGCCTGGCTGATGGACATGCGGGACCTGTCGGGGATCGTGGAGTACCAACCCGCCGAGTTCACGGTGACGGCGAGAGCCGGCACGACCCTGCGGGAGCTCCAGGAGTTGCTGGACGAGCACGGCCAGTACCTGCCCTTCGATCCCCCATTCGTCGACGGGGGAGCGACGCTGGGAGGGGCCGTGGCATCCGGGCTCTCGGGCCCCGGACGGTTGCATTTCGGCGGCGTGCGCGACTTCGTCCTGGGTATCCGCTTCCTCGACGGCCAGGGGCGCCTCGTCCGAGGGGGCGGCAAGGTGGTCAAGAACGCCGCCGGCTTCGACCTCCCCAAGCTCTTCTGCGGCAGCCGGGGCCGTCTGGGCGTGCTGGTGGAGGTCACCCTCAAGGTCTTTCCCGCCCCACGGGCCTTCGCCACGCTCGTGGTCCCCTTCGACTCGCTGGACGAGGCGACGAGCGCCCTGCGCCGCCTGGCCCGGAGCCCTCTGGAGCCCCACGCCCTCGAGCTGGTCCCGCCTGAGGTGCTGGCCGGCGACCCGGGCTCCTCGGGCCCGTCGGTCACGAGCCGGGCGCCCACGACGCTGGTGGTACGAGGCGGAGGCCCTCCGGCCGCTCTGGATGGCTGGCTCGCCCGCGTCGAGGCGCACCTGGGCCGGCGTGGGCAGCGCCTGGACGGCGAGGTCGAACGCGTCCTCTGGGAGCGGCTGCGAGACCTGCGCTGGGTGCCGCCGACCTGGCGGCTCATCCGGTTGCACCTGGTGCCGTCGCGGCTGCCGGGGGCCGACGCGATCCTGCAGCGTCTCGGCGCCATCCGCCATTACAGCGTCGCCGGCAACGTCGGGTGGGCCGCCGTGTCTCCCCAGGTGGGATGGGACGAGGTGGTCCACTCCCTGCAGGCGCTGGGCGTGCCGGCGATGGCGGTTCGGGGGGCGCCCCCCGGCGGCGTCTGGGTGGTGGCCCCGCCCGGCGAGTCCTTCGCGCGTCGTGTCAAGCAGGCGCTGGACCCGGACGGGCGCTTCGGCGCGCTGTGAGGCGAAAGGAGGCCGGATCGTGCAGCACCGCATCCAGGTCGAGCGGCTGGGACCGGCGGGCGCGCCGATGGCGGAGGCCGTCCAGGCCTGCGTGCACTGTGGCTTCTGCCTGGCTACCTGTCCGACCTACCGGGTCCTGGGCCGGGAGGTCGACTCCCCCAGGGGCCGGATCTACCTGATGAAGGGGGTCCTGGAAGGCCGCCTCGAGCCCGAGCCGGCCGTCGTCGAGCCCATCGACCGCTGCCTGGGATGCCTGGCGTGCGTGACGGCGTGCCCGTCGGGGGTGCGCTACGATCAGTTGCTGGTGGGCTTTCGCGAGCACCTGGAGGCCCGGCGCCCGGCGCGTCGCCCGTACGCCCGCCTGTTGCGGCGGATGCTGGCGACGCTGATGCCCTATCCCCGGCGGTTTCGGCTGGCCGCCCGGCTTGGAGCGCTCGCCCGCCCCGTGATGGAGCGCCTGCCCGAGCCGCTGGCGGCCCCCGTGCGGCTGTTGCCGAGCCAGCTGCCGTCTCCTGCGCCGCTGGCCCCACGCTACCCGGCCCGTGGGCGGCAGCGCAGCCGGGTCGCCCTGCTGGCGGGCTGCGTCCAGCAGGTCCTGGCGCCGGCCATCAACCGCGCCGCCATCGACGTCCTCACCCTGCACGGCGCCGAGGTGCTCGTGCCACCGGAGCAGGGGTGCTGCGGGGCCCTGGCCATGCACACGGGCATGGCCGAGCAGGCGCGGGCCCTCGCCCGGCGCAACCTGGCGGTCCTGCTTCGTGAGGGCGTGGATGCCGTCATCACGACCGCGGCGGGCTGCGGGTCGGCCATCAAGGAGTACCCTCTGCTCTTCCGCGGCCGCCCGGAGGAAACCGCAGCCCGGCGATTGGCCGAGCGGGTGCGCGACGTCAGCGAGTGGCTCGACGAAATAGGGCCCTTGCCGCCCGGCCCCCTGCCTCGCCCGTGGCGGCTCGCCTATCACGACGCCTGCCACCTGGCGCACGCCCAGGGCATCCGGGAGGCTCCGCGCCGCCTCCTGGGGCAGATCCCCGGGGTCGAGCTCGTGGAGGTGCCGGATGCGGAGATCTGCTGCGGCTCGGCGGGCACCTACAACGTCGAGCATCCCCAGCTGGCCAGGGAGCTCGGCCGGCGCAAGGCCGAGGCCATCCTCTCGACGGGGGCCGAGGCCGTGGTCACCGGCAACGTGGGCTGCATGGTGCAGATCTCGACGGCGCTGCGGGAGCGGGGCCACCCCCTGCCGGTGCACCACACCGTCGAGGTGCTGGCCCGGGCCTACGCAGGGCAAGGCCCCGCCCAATAGGCGGGAGGTCACCCGCCGGCCCACCGCACCAGCCCCGTCTCCAGCGGCGTCGCCAGGTCCGGATGGGTCGGGTGGAGCCGCACCTGGAAGCCGTGGAGGCCGCTGCCCTCCACCCTGACGTCGGCCACCTCGAAGACGAACCGCCCTCCCGGCTCCGTCCCCGCCGGGTGCATGCGCAGGACGCGGCAGTCGGTCAGCTTGCCGCGAGGGTCGACCCGGCCCAGGTAGAGCTCGGCGACCACGTCGTCGGGGTGCAGCCCGTTGAGGAAGGCGATGGCCCGCACCGCAAAACCCCGGTCCGCGGTCACCGGGTCGGTGGCCGTCGACTCCACCTCGTCGATGCGAACGCCCTGCCAGCTCTTGGAGACGACCTGCTTCCAGCGCGCCAGTTCCTTGGCGCGGCGCATCCCGTCGGCGGCCAGGGAGACGTAGCGGCGGGACCCCGGGACGTAGAAGCGCTCCGCGTACTCCTTGACCATGCGGTGGGTGTTGAAATGAGGGGGGATGGAGGCGATGGAGCGGCGCATGCGGGCGATCCAGCCCTTCGGCAAGCCGTCGGCCCCGCGGTCGTAGAAGAGGGGCACCACCTCGTGTTCGAGCACGTCCATCAGCGCCAGGGCGTCGAGCCGGTCCACCAGCGCGGGGTCGTGGCGGACGCTGTCGGGATAGCCGCTCTCGGGCTCTTCGCCTCCCGGGCCTATCGCCCATCCCAGGTCGGGGGACCAGGCCTCGTTCCACCAGCCGTCCAGGACGCTCACGTTGAGCACGCCGTTGACCGCGGCCTTCATGCCGCTGGTGCCGCTGGCCTCATGCGGTCGGCGCGGGGTGTTGAGCCAGACGTCGCAGCCCTGCACCAGGTAGCGCGCCAGCTCGATGTCGTAGTCCTCGACGAAGACCACCCGTCCGCGGACCTCGGGGCGCCGGGCGAAGTGCACCATCTGCCTAATCAGTTCCTTGCCGGCGTCGTCGTGGGGATGGGCCTTGCCCGCCACGACGATCTGCACCGGTCGGCCCGGCTGGGTCAGCAGGCGCACCAACCGCTCGGGGTCCTGCAGCAAGAGGGTGGCGCGCTTGTAGGTGGCGAAGCGGCGGGCCAACCCGATGGTCAGGGCCCTCGGGTCCAGGGCTCGCTCGGCCTCGGCGATCTCCGAGGGTGTGGCCCCACGGGCCACGACCTGGGCGCGCAGGCGGCGGCGCACGTACGCCACCAGACGCTCACGGCGCCGCTCGTGGGTGCGCCATAGCTCCTCGGCCGGGATGTCCGCCACCTGCTCCCACAGGGTCGGGTCGTCGGGGTCGCTGCGCCAGCGAGGCCCGAGGTAGCGGTCGTAGAGGTCGGCCATGTCCTTGGAGACCCAGGAGAGCAGGTGGACGCCGTTGGTGATGGAGCCGATGGGCAGCTCCCCCTGCGGCACGTCGGGCCACAGGCCCTGCCACATGCGGCGGGCCACGGCGCCATGCAGGCGACTCACGCCGTTGGCGTAGGCAGCCGTCTTGAGGGCCAGGATGGTCATGCAAAAGGCCTCGTGATCGGCCCCGGGATCCCGCCGGCCAAGGGCCATGAAGGCCTGGCGGCTCAGGTGCATGGCTCGGTAGAAGTCGCCGAAGTAGCGCTCCATCATCTCCGGAGGGAAGTAGTCGTGGCCTGCCGGCACGGGGGTGTGCGTCGTGAAGACGTGACCGGCGGCGGCCGCCTCCCTGGCCTCGTCGAAGGTGAGGTCCTGCTCGTCCATGAGGCGGCGGATCCGCTCCAGCGCCAGGAAGGCAGAGTGCCCCTCGTTCATGTGGAAGACGCGGGGGCGCAGGCCCATGGCCGAAAGCGCCCGCACGCCCCCGATGCCCAGGAGGATCTCCTGCCGGAGCCGCATGTCGAGGTCGCCCCCGTAGAGCCGATCCGTCAAGATCCGGTCCTCGGGAGCGTTGGCGGCCACGTTGGCGTCCAGCAAGTAGAGCTCCACCCGTCCGACCCGCACCCGCCAGACGTAGGCCACGAGCTGCCGGCCGGGCAGGGTCACCTCCACCGTCAGGGGCTGGCCGTTGGAGCGCCGCACCAGCTGCATGGGCATGGTGTAGATGTCGTAGTCCGGGTAGTTCTCCTGTTGCCAGCCGTCCGGGGTGAGCGCTTGACGGAAGTAGCCCTGGTGATACATGAGGCTGACCGCGACCAGGGGCAGCCCCAGGTCGCTGGCCGACTTGAGGTGGTCGCCCGCCAGGTTGCCGAGCCCGCCCGAGTACATGGGCATGGACTCCGTCAGTCCCACCTCGGCCGAGAAGTAGGCGACCAGCGGCTGGTCGTCGGGGCGCCGGCCGAAGCGTCGCGCCCACCACGTCTCGCGCTCGGCCACGTAGGCGTCGAAGGACTCCAGGACCTGCCGGTACTGGGCCAGGAATCCCTCATCTCCGGCGACCTCCTCGAGCCGCCGCCTGCCGATGAGGGCCAGCATGCGCACCGGGTTGTGCTCGGCGATCTCCCAGAGCCGCCGGTCCAGCCGGACGAAGAGGGACCGGATGTCGGCATCCCATGACCAGAGGAGGTTGTAGGCCAGCTCCGGCAGGCGCGCGATGGGCTCCGGCAGCGACGGAGCCACCGAGAAGGTGCGGATCGGGCGCATGGGCGGACCCCTCCTTGCCAGATCCCTGCCGCGTGCGGTCCGATTGTACGCACGCCTCCTGGCGGGCTGGCCCGCCTGGCGTGCCTCTCCTAGCTTTTGCAGGCGCGGGGGCGTCGCCGCCGAAAAGTAGGCCGACGGGGCCGTGACCAGGACGACGAGAGGATCCGCGAAGGGACGGGGTGCGTCAGGCCATGGCCGAAGCGACGACGCTGCAGCGCCACCGCAGGCTCACGGGGGTCGCCTCGCTCCTGGCTGGGCTGGGGCTGGTGCTTTCGCTGTATCTGACCTGGATCGACCTGCAGGGGGGACCCTCGGCGCCGGGCGCCTTGCTGTGCGGGCCGGGCAGCGGTTGCGCGACGGCGTGGGCCAGCCCCTATGCCCGGCTGGCGGGCATCCCGGTGGCGGCGCTGGGCGCGGTGGCTTACCTGACCTTGCTGGTGCTCGACCTCTGGGGCGGACGGGCCGCCCCGTCGGTACCGACGCGAGGTGCCGAGCGGGCAAAGCGAGGGCGGCTCCCGCAGCATGCGCCACCCCCCTGGCAGTTGATTGCCGCGGCCGGCCTGGCCTGGGCAGGCGCCATCTTCTCCCTCTACCTTGCCGGTGTGCAGGTGCTGGTGCTGCGCACCCTCTGCCCGTGGTGCACGGTCTCGGCCCTCATCATGGTGACTCTGGCGATCGTGCACTCCCTGGCGCTGCCGGGGCGACTGCCCGGCCGTCCTGTCGCGGCTGGGGTCGTGGGCGGCATCGTGCTGGCCCTGGTCAACTACGTGCCCGCCGCGGGGACCGGGCCGTCGGGCTCGCTGCCGCCCGCCAGTTCGGCCGGCGGGGCGCAGGTCGCCCAGGTGAGCAGCCTCGCCGAGTTGCAGCGGCTCATGAGCGCGGGCGACGAGGACGCTCCCGTGCACGTCGAGATCTACTCCGACTTCCAGTGCCCCTACTGCGCCCAGGCTGCAGCCCTGGTCGTCGCCCCGCTGCTGGACGAGGACGTCGCCAAGGGGCGCATGCGCATCACGTTCCACAACTTCGCCTTCCTGGGGCAGGAGTCGCAGTGGGCGGCCGAGGCCGCGGCCTGCGCCGCGGTGCAGGGGCGGTTCTGGCCGTACCACGACCGCCTCTTCGCCTCGCAGCTCGGGGAAAACCGGGGGAGCTTCACCTTCTCCCGCCTGACGCAGCTGGCCCGGGAGACGGGCATGGATGAGGCGGCCTTCCGGCGGTGCCTGGAGGGCAGGCAGATGCAGCGCCTGGTGGATGAGAGCCGACGCCAGGGGAGCGGCCGGGGGGTGCGCGCCACTCCCACGTTCTTCGTCAACGGCCGCAAGGTCGAAGGGCTGGTGCCCGTCTCCGAGATCCGGCGCCTGGCCTACGTCCAGTAGCGTCGCCGCACGGGAGGCCGAGCGCCGGGTAGGGGGGAGCTCGCACGGTGTGGCGTGTCATCCAGCAGGCGCGAGGCTTCCGCGAGCACGCGCTGCTCCGCGTCGGGTCGTGGGTCCTGCTGCGAGTCGCGGGCCCCGATGACGTGCCGTCCGTGCGGGATCTGCTGGAGCGCGTCTCGCCGACCAGCCGGCGACTGCGTTTCTTCGGCGGCGTCGGCCAGGTGAGCCCGGCCTGGATCGAGGAGCTGTGTCGGCCCCCGGACCGGGACCGCGCCTGCCTGCTGGCGGTCTGGGGCGAGGGAGAGGCCGCCCGGGTGGTAGGCGTCGGCAACTACGTGGCCTTGCCGGGACGCAACACCGCCGAGGTGGCCTTCCTGGTCGACGACGCCTTCCAGGGGCGCGGCATCGGCACGCTGCTCCTGGAGCGCCTG
>DATCKA010000038.1:0-2330 GCA_036562495.1 Limnochordales bacterium | reverse complement strand
CGGCTTCGTCATCGAAGATTTCCGCGAAGGCGACCGGGGCGACCCCGACGCGCCGCCCGGCTCGTGGGAGCACCTGCGGAGCTTCTTCCCGCCGCTGCTGGCCATCAAGGCACGGCGCGTCCATCCGCGCTGAGCGTCCGTCGTAGCAGCCAGGTGCCCCCCAAGAGCTTCTCCATGGACCAGCGCAACCGACTGCCAGGCTTGAGCCTGCACTTTACTCTGCCGTCTGGTTGTGTACCTGGATGTCTGCCAGGCCAGGAGTGATGGTCGCGCCGTGGTAGCGGAAGGTACCAACTACACAGAGCACCCCGACTCCCAAGAGGAGCGCCCCGATCAGAAATGCCCCCGCGAACCACCCGTTCGCGTCCAGAATGAGCCCTGTCACCAACGGCGCTAGCACTGAGCCCAGCATCCCCGAGAAGTTGAGGAAGCCGAATGCGCCGGCGGAGTTGCCCCTAGGCACCCATTCGGCCACGAAGGCTACGATGATGGGATCCAGTGTTAGCTTCCCCGTAACGCCGTAGAGAACGAGCGCGGCCACCAGCTGCGCCTCCGTGGTTGTGTGGGGGATCAGTGCCAGGGCAATCCCCGCAACGGCCATAAGCCCCATCATGACCGCTCTTCGGGGCACGAATCTGTCGGAAAGGCTACTGAAGAGCAGGGATGAAGGAATGGATACCCACCAGGCCAGTGAGGCAAGCCAGCCGGTTTGAACCTCTAATATCCCCCGGACGGTTTGCAGGTAGTAGGGTAACCAGGTCAGAAGTAGAAAGAAGCCGTACAGCGAACAGAAGTTGGCCGCTGCTATGAGCAGAATGACGGGGTCACGGAGCCAGTGGGACCCCGGATGCTGTCGGGTTCGCCGATGTTTCTGTTGGCCACCTTTACGCCCTGAGTCCTGGGGCGTTGCGAACGGGAGCTGTCGCCGCTCCTCGGGTATCATGAGTGCGATGGCGAGGCCGACCAGCGCGGTGGGCAAGGCCATCACCCAAAACGGCAGCCTCCAAGAGCCTCCGCTAAGGCCGCCGAGCCAGCTCGCCACAATGACTCCCAGGGACGAGCCAACCGCCATCCCACTGTTGATGACCGCGGACCCCAGCCCGAGGTGGCTCGCCGGAATTGCTTCGGAAGAGAGGGAATATTCAAGAGGCTATTGTCAGCCTTGGGTGGCCAATCGGCATCAACGCAATCGGATGAGATTGCGACCTGAGATTAGGGTATCATCACCGAGCAGCTGGAGCACCTCTGCGACTGTCGGCACCCATAGCTGTTCCCGATCGCGTTCGAGCCGAAAGCCGGCAGCGCCGGCGTAACGCACCCGATAGCCGCCTATCTCGAACACGGCTCGCCCGCGGACGTCGTCCGGGTCGAGCACCTCGGGGTCGCCAGGGTGGATGTCGTACGGTAGCCCTCTCGCTCGCACCTCCTCGTAGAGGCGCCACTCTGGCTCGGTCTCCAGATAAAGCTCGCGGCCTTCCCGTGCCCGCCGCAGCGACAGCCTCGATGCCCAGCGAAACGACCGCATCCCGTGCGGCACTACGATCGGTGCTGTACGCTCGACGAGTTCGCCCAGCTCGTAGACGACACACAGCTGGTCCGGCCGGCTGGGCGGCCACGGCGTGGGGATGTCCCGCCGATGTCTCACCGTGATACCCCGGACAGCCGCCTCGCACGTTACCGCGCCTGGCCCGTTGCCGCGTCCCCGGGGTTCGTAGAAGGCGATCCACTTCACCACGAAGCGCCGGGGCCCGAGCCTGTGCAGGGGCGCGTAGTAGAGGCGGGTCCGGCGGATCCAGTCGAGCTGATCCACCCCTGGCCTTAGCACCGCGATGAGCACGGCCTCGGCCGCTTCGCGCTGCCACTCGCGCCGCTCCTCGACGGTGCGGTGGGAGACTGCTCGGTCGGCGATGGCCCAGCCGCCCCTGCGCAGGAGCCCCCGCAGCCATTCCCTGACGTAGTCGCGCTGGCTGGGCAGGAAAGGCAGCGCCCCGATCCCCACCCGCTCGAGGGAGGCGTAGAAGGTGTTGGCCCGGAAAGTCTCCTCGGGATCCTCGAGCGGAAAGAGCGCTGCCCCCATAATGATGCGATGCTGGTAGGCCTCATCGTCCGGCGCCCGATCCAGGATGGCGTCGCGGTAGCGGTGCAGGGCATTGACGGCGTCCTCGGGTGGCCCTGGCGTCCCGTGCCGTTCGACGTAGTCCGGCGAAGCGTCGACCCGATACTTGGCATCCATCAGGATCTCGAAGGGGGCCCCCCAGCCCTCCACCTCAATGGCGACTGTCATGTCGGGTCGCTGGACTCCGGTGGGGGTGCGATAGGTCGGGTTGAAA
>DATCKA010000034.1:0-10613 GCA_036562495.1 Limnochordales bacterium | reverse complement strand
CGCGGCGCTGATGGCCCCCATCCCGGATGCGAAGGCCTTGGCGTCCTCGGCGCCTTCGAGAGCGGCGACCTTCTCTTCGAACAGGCGCGTCGTGGGGTTGATCCCCCGCGTGTAGATGGGCACCCCGCCTCGACGAAACGCTTCCTCGAAATCCTCGTAGCTGCCGAAGGTAAATAGCGACGACTCCAGGAGCGGCGGGCTCACGCTGCGCCCGAAGCCGGCGGGGTCGTAGTCGAACGACGTGACGATGGCTGCGGCCCTTGCGAGGTCGTCATGCATTGCGGATGTCCTCCTCGACGATGTCGAGCAACTCCTGGACCAGCCGGCTGGCCCCGTCCGCATCTCGCGCCCGGACACGCTCGAAGATCTGGCGGTGCAAGGGATGCGTGCGCGAGGCGAAGCCAGCGATTTCCAGGGGGTTCTCCCAGAAGCGGTGGAGCGCACCGGACAACACCTGCATGATGTCGGTGAGCACAGGGTTGTGGGACGCTCGATAGAGGGCCATGTGAAAGCGCCAGTCCGGGTCACTCGGGTTGAAGCCACGGGCGACGTACTCGTCGAACTCGTCGAGGATGCGCTCCATGGCCTGCAGCTCTTCGTCGGTCGCCCTCTGAGCCGCGAGCCGCACGGCCAGGTCCTCCATGGCCCGCCTCACCTCGAGCAGGGCCAGGAGCATCTCCTTGTCGGTCGAGATGGCCACGGCCACGTATGCCGTCGCCGGGCTGACCGGCCGCTTGAGGAAGGTACCCCGCCCGGGATGCCCCTCCACGATCCCGAGAGCCGTCATCTGACGGATGGCCTCCCGCACCGCGGTACGGCTCACCCCGAGGAAACGGGCGAACTCCCGCTCGGTCGGCAGCCGGTCTCCGGGCTGCAACCCCTTACGGACGATGTAATCGTGGATACCGTCGTAAGCCCGAGAGATGGCGCTGGTCACTGGCACGGATCCTCACCCGTATCTTGGTCTGACCATCCTACCTAGACCCTACCTCGGCAGGAGACCGTTGTCAAGCCGGTGGGCCGGTTCGCTCGCGGCGGGGTAGCCCTCTCGCATACTGCATGCAATTCGTCGGCCCCGCAGGGAGGAAATGGCGCGCGAAGACCGAATCACCCGGGTGGCAGGCACGACCAGACGATCCACGTAGGCTGCGCCAGCATCGAGCTCTTTCGTCGCGGGATGCGGCGGCATCCGGCTCGGGATGCGGGAGCATCCGGCTTTTTCGTCGCGGGAGGGGTCGACGCTGAGCATCCGTCGGGCATGGTCGTTGCTGTGGCGCAAGTGGGTGCGGGGCCACGACACCGAGGGTTACCTGATGGTGCTCCCGTACCTGCTACACTTCCTTGTCTTCACGGCCTTCCCCCTGGCCTTCGCCTTCGTGCTCGTCTTTCACAACTGGAACATCGTGACCCCCATGCAGTGGGTGGGGCTGCGCAACCTGCAGCGCCTCTTCACCCGGGATGCCACCTTTTGGCTGGCGCTCGGCAACACCCTGCGGTTCCTTTCGCTTCACATCCCGCTGCAGATCGCGGCCGCCCTGCTCCTGGGCGTGATCCTCAACGGACGCATCCGCTTTCGCGGCTTCTTCCGCTCGGTCTTCTTCATGCCGTTCGTCATCTCGGGTACCGTCGTGACCATCCTGTGGCTGCACCTCTACTCGACCGATGCGGGCATCATCAACCTCCTGCTGACCCGTATCGGCCTGCCCCGGGTCGGCTGGCTCACCGATCCGGACATCGCCATCTACTCGATCGCGGTCATGGCCACGTGGAAAAACCTCGGCTTCTACGTCGTCCTCGTGCTGGCCGGCCTCCAATCCATACCGGGGTACCTCTACGAGGCGGCCGCACTGGACGGCGCCTCATCGCGGCAGATCTTCTGGAAGATCACCCTGCCGCTGCTCAACCCCATCCTGCTGCTCGTCGTCATCCTCTCGACCATGGGCGGGTTCTCCCTGTTCATCGAGCCGTTCGTCATGACAGGCGGGGGCCCGGCGGACAGCACCCTGTCGGTGTACCTGTACCTGTACAAGCAGGCGTTCAACTTCTTGCGGATGGGCTACGCGGCCACCATCGGCTTCGTGACGGCGGCCATGGTGTTGGTCGTCGTGCTGCTCCAGCGCCGAGTGCTGGAGCGCGAGCCCTACTACTGAGCCCGGTACGCACCGCTGAGCGATATCCGAGAGCCTTCGGGGGATGGAAGGCATGGCTAGCACGCGGGCACCGCACGATCTCGTGAGGCCACGGACGCATCATGACCTGATGACGCCACCCACGGCCACGTTAGGCCGAGCGTTCAAGACCGCCCTGTTCTACCTGCTCCTGGGCGGCACGGCGGCCACGTTCATCTACCCGTTCCTCTGGATGGCGGCCGCATCCCTCAAGCCCGAGGCGGAGATCGCCCAGCTCACGCTCTGGTCGCCCAACTTCTCGCTGAGGGCCTACCGCCACGTCATCTCCGAGATCCCCATCATCCGGGCTCTCTTCAACAGCATCTTCGTCTCCGGCACGATCACGGCCTCCGTGCTGGTCCTGAGCTCGATGACGGGTTACGCACTGGCACGCCTTCGTTTCTTCGGGCGCGACGCCATCTTCGGGCTCGTCCTCTTCACCATGCTGATACCCGGCCAGCTCACGCTCATCCCCCTGTACATCCTCATCGTGCGGCTGGGTTGGACCGACACCTACTGGGCCCTCATCGTCCCGGGGATGGTCAGCGGCATGGGCATCCTCGTCTTCCGCCAGTTCTTCCGGACCATCCCGCAGGACCTGGTCGACGCCGCACGCATCGACGGGTGCGGGCACTTCCGGATCCTCTTCTCCATGTTCTGGCCCCTCTCCAAGCCCGCGCTGATCACGGTGGGCATCGTCACGTTCATCGGCGCATGGAACGACGTCCTGTGGCCCCTGGTGGTCATCCGGAAGTGGGAGATGATGACGATGCCGCAGATGGTGACCCTGTTTCAGGTCGGTGGCCTGGCCGGCGCCCAGGTCGCCAGCCAGATGGCTGCCGCCATGATGCTCGCCTTGCCCGTGATGGTGGCCTACGCGCTGTTTCAACGTCACTTCATCGAAGGGCTGGCACTGTCCGGCCTGAAGGGCTGACGCCGACGCCCGGCATGTCGGCGCCAGACTCGTCGGCAAGTGAAGGGAGGCTTTAGGTATTATGGGATGCCCCAACAGGAAGCAGGCCATTGCGGCCCTGGCAGTCATGCTCGTGCTGGCGGTGGCGAGCGTGGCAGGAGCCAAGCCGAGGGTCGAGCTGACCTTCTGGCCCTCCTCCAATCCGCAGGAGATCGAGTTTGCCACCCGCGTCGTCCAGAAGTGGAACGAGCTGCACCCGGACATCCAGGTCAAGATGGAGCCGCTGCCTGCCAGCCGCTCCACGGAAGAGGTGCTGCTCGCGGCCATCGCGGCCAGGACCACCCCCGACATCGTGGCCAACATCTACCCGGGGGCCATCTCGCAGTACATCGCCGGCGGGGGCCTGCTCGCGCACGACAAGCTGCCGGGATTCTACGAGTTCATCTACGCCCGCACGCCCAAGGAGATCGTCGACCAGTTTACCTACCGGGACGGCCACGTCTACCAGATCCCGTGGAAGGGCAACCCCATCATGATGGCCTACAACGTCAACCTTCTGAAGGCCAATGGGGTCGATCCGCAGGATCTCTCCCGCTACTCGACGTTTCTGGAGGCCGCCCGACGCTTCGCGAAGGACCTCAACGGGGACGGCCACCCGGACCAGTGGCTGTACTCGCCTACGACCGACGTGACCTGGTGGCAGCGCCTCTTCGACTTCTACACCCTCTACATCGGGGCCTCGAGCGGCAAGACCCTCCTCGACCGCAACGGGCAGGTGGCCTTCGACGATCAGGCCGCCCGTGACGTCTTCAAGTTCCTGCGGACCCTGTTCGCCGAAAACCTCGTGCCCAAGGGCAGCCTGGTGGGCGACCCGTTCTTCCAGGGCAAGATCGCCACGGTGATCACGGGCCCGTGGTCCATCCCCTACTACCTCCAAAACGCCCCCAAGGGGTTCGAGTTCGACTTCGTGCCCATCCCGGTGCCCGACTACGTGACGGGTCCCGTCTACACCTACGGCGATCCCAAGAACATCGCCATCTTCACCACCAGCAAGCACCCGGAGGAAGCATGGGAGTTCGTCAAGTTCATCTTGAGCCCGGAGAACGATCGCCTCTGGTTGGAGATCACGTGGCAGCCGCCGTACCGCAAGGATCTGCTGACCGACCCGCTCTTCGCGCCGTACTTCAAGGAGCGGCCGCTCATGATGAAGTTCATCGAACAGGCCCCCTACACGCGGGCCGTCGACGATAGCCCCTACCTCATCGAGATCTTCGACGCCATCTCGCGCCAGTACGACCTGGCCGTGGTGCAGGGCCGCAAGAGCCCCGAGCAGGGCATCAAGGACGCGGTGCAGGCGGTCAAGGACATCCTGGCAGGCTGGTAAGGCAGGGGCCGAGGGACGGGGGTCGCCGACGTTGACAAAGGGCACGGCAAGGCCTGGCTGGCTCATCCTGCTCGTGCTGGTGGCCACGGTGGGGGCCGCGTGGGGCCCGACTCCGGTGCGGGGTGCGGAGAGGCCGGTGACGCTCACGTTCTGGCCGTCTTCCAATCCCGAGGAGATCGCCTTCGCGCGAGCGGTCATCGCCGACTGGCACGCCCTGCGGCCCGACGTCCGGATCGAGATGCAGCCGCTGCCGGCGAGCCGTTCGACCGAGGAGGTCTTGCTGGCCGCCATCGCGGGTCGGACCACCCCCGACATCGTGGCCAACATCTACCCGGGTGCCGTGGCGCAGTACGTCGAGAGCGGGGCCCTGATCCCCCTCGATCGCTTCCCGGACTTCGAGCAGGTCATGGCGGAGCGATTGCCGCCTGGTGTCCTGGAGAGCTTCCGCAGCCCGGACGGGCACGTCTACCAGGTGCCGTGGAAGACCAACCCCATCATGCTGGGCTACAACGTCGGGATGCTGCGGGAGGCCGGCGTGGCGCCGGAGCAGCTCGCCACCTACGAGGGGTTTTTGGAGGCGGGCAGCCGCCTGGTCGCGGACCTCAACGGCGACGGGCAGCCCGACAGGTGGACGATCCTCCTCAACATCGAGCCGACGTGGTGGCAGAGGCTCTTCGACTTCTACACCCTCTACGTGGCGGCCTCCGGGGGCCGCACGCTGCTCGATGACGGCCGCGTCGCGTTCGCCAACGACAGCGCCGTGCAGGTGATGGCGTTCCTGGCCGAGCTGTTCGCTCGGGGCCTGGCTCCCCGCAGCACCTTCCCGGGCGACCCGTTCTTGGGCGGGAGGGTGGCCACGGTCCTGACCGGCCCGTGGAGCATCCCGTACTGGGAGGCCAACAAGCCGGCAGGGATGAGCTACGGCTTCCGGAGCGTGCCCGTGCCGTCGCTGGAGCCGGGCCAGCCCGTCTGGACGTACGGCGACCCCAAGAACATCGGCATCTTCACCTCGACCCGGCACCCCGAGCTGGCGTGGGAGTTCGTGAAGTTCTACATCTCCAGGGAGAACGACCTGCGGCTGGTGCGCATCACGTCCCAGATCCCGTTCCGTCGTGACCTGCTCGAGGACCCCGAGTGGCCGGCCGTGGCGTCCCAGTGGCCGCAACTGCGGCCGTTCCTGGAGCAGATGCGCTACACGGTGGGCGTGGACTCCTCTCCCCACCTCGTGGCGATCCTGGACGCCATCTCATCCGAGTACCAGTACGCGGCGGTGCTCGGGATGGCGAGCCCCGAGGAGGCCATCCGCAACGCCGCGGAGGCCGCGGAAGAGCTCCTATCGTGGTGAGGATGTGGGTGATGGAGCCGTGCGATCGACTCGAAGGAAGGGCGTGGGCTCCGTTGGGCTGGCGGTCGTCGTGGGGCTGGCCATGAGCCTGTGGATCGGGGCGCCGGCCACGACCGCCGCCATCCAGCAAGTCGAGGAGGGCGCCGACGCGGTCGAATGGTTGCGCCAGTCCGTCAATCTGGCGCACCTCGACTGGCTCAAGGGAGAGGTGACCCTGCCGGACGGCGGGACCCTGCCCATCTGGTGGGTCTACGCCGAGCCCGACCGGCCGGGTGACCGGCAGGGGCCGTACCACTACGTCGAGGCCGTGACCGAGGGGATCTCCTGCGTCGACGACGTGGCGCGGGCCATCGTGGCCTATCTGACCCACTACGAGATGTTCGGCGACACCCACTCCCTCGAGCAGGCCCGCGACGGTTTCCGGTTCCTCGAGTACATGCGGACGCCCGAGGGGCTCTTCTACAACTTCATCATGTCCAATGGCCAGATCAACCGGAAGGGCGGTACGAGCGCCCAGGGCATCAACTGGTGGACGGCTCGGGCCATGCACGCCCTGGGGATGGGGTATCGGGTCTTCTCCAAGATCGACCCGCCGTACGCGGCGCACCTGCAGCGACTGCTGCGCCCGACCATCGATGCGGTCTACCGGTACGTGACCGAAAACCCCCTGTCCAGCTACGGCACCTACAAGACCCTGCACGGTCGTCAGATCCCGGCGTGGCTCGTGGGGGACGGCACCGACGCCTCGGCCGTGGCGCTGCTCGGGCTCAGCGAGTACTACGAGGCGTCGCCGGACGATGCGACGCAGGTCGCGCAACTGATGCGCATCCTCGCGGACGGCATCGCGGCGTATCGCATGGGCGGCGGGCTGGAATGGCCGTGGGGCGCCCATCTTCCCTGGGGCGGCTCCATCTCGTACTGGCACGCGTGGGGCAGCCACCAGATGATGGCCCTCGCCCGGGCCGGCAGGTTGCTGGGAGAGCCCCGCTGGATCGAGTCGGCGCGGGCCGAAGCGCTGGGGCTGGTCACCCACATGCTGGCGTCGGAGGGGCTGTTCGCCAACCTGGGCCCGGCGCCGCACCGCTACGTCCAGCTGGCGTACGGGGCGGAGACCATCACCAGCGGCCTGCTGGAGCTCCATGCCGCTACCGGCGATGAGCTGTTCGCCAGGCTCGCGGGGCTGGCGGGCGCGTGGTTCTTCGGGGCCAACCCGGCAGGCTTTGCCATGTACGACGCGGCCACGGGGCGAGGATGGGACGGCATCGACCCGCCTCGGGAAGGCGAGCTGGAGCCCCGCGTCAGCTTCAACGCCGGCGCCGAGTCGACCATCGAGGCGCTGACGGCCGTCATGCGGCTGGCCAGCAACCCCATCGCGGCCCGGTACGTGCGCTACCGGGAGCGGGCAGCCCACCGCTTCTTGCTGCTCGAAGCCGAGTCCTTCGAGAAGGCGGACAGCGGTCGTCCTCGCAAGGTCTGGGCCCAGTGGACCGGCGAGGCGATGCCCAGCGGCCAGTTTTACGTCACCCTGCGTCGCGGCGACGCCTTCTCGCTTGCCTTCAGGACACACACGAGCGACACGTACATCCCGTACCTGGTGTTCGAGCGGCAACGGGCGGCGGCCGGGCAGGTGGGCGTGGAGCTGTCCGTAGACGGAGGCCCGCCCGTGAGGGTCGACATGGGCGGCTCTCCTGACTCCAAGTACATGACGATGGAGGTCATCACGGGCCTTGCGCCCTTGCATCTGGACGCGGATCGGCATCGCGTCTCGGTGCGCTTCTCGGGCGAGGCCCAACAGGTGGCGGCCACCGTCGACGCCCTGGTGCTGCAGCCCGTGGTCGAGTGGCGCGAACTGACGGGAGACGGAGGTGGTGTGCTGCTCCTGCGCTCGTTCGACAGCGCGCCTCGGGAGGTGCCGGTGACCCTGCATGTGCCCCAAGAGCGTCAGGGAGAGGCCATCACCGTCCACGTCGAGGCCCGCGACGAGACGGGAGCGCTGACGCAGGAGCGGAGGTCGCAACAGGTCTTGCAGAGCGGGGCCGAGACGCTCGGCCTGACGGTCCGAGTGGAGCCCTTTGGGTTGACCATCGTGGAGTGGCGCTGAGAGAGGTCCACGTCACGACGCTCGACGGCCCGGTCGGGAGGCCGGACGGCTTCATCACGATGCCAATGAGATGACGACACGAGGAGGGGAAGGTGCGAATGTCGCGGCATTGGCGGAGTAGCGTGCGTTGGGTCGTCGTAGTCTGCGTGGCGGCGTTGCTGCTCGGCACCGTGGCGGCGAGCGCGGCCGAACGTCAGGTGACGGTCAAGGTGCCGACGGTGACGGGAAAGCCGGTGCCCGTGTCGCTCGTCATGAACGACGTGCGCGAGGCCATCGGCACCGACTTCCCGACCCGGTGGGAGACGCTGCGCGTCCTGGACAGCGCCGGGCGTGAACTGCCGTACCAGATCGACGACATCGACCTGTCGGGGACGATCTCGCGCTACGATCAGCTCGCCTTCCTGGCCACGGGCGACGTGCGCATCGTGGTGAGCGACCAGCCGGGGCAGGCGCCATCGTATCCGGCGGCGTTCCGCTTCTCGCCCGGCCCGGATGACTCGGTGCTCGTGGAGTCGGTGGACGGGCAGCTGGCGGCCACCGTCACCCGTTACGGCACCGTGGACATCACCCGGTTTGCCGGACGAGACGGGCGGTACGTGAAGGATATCGGCATGCTCCGGTACGCGGGCTTCCCGTACAGCACGTACTGGGTCGACCAGAATCTGGATCGCCACGAGGAGAAGACGACCTTCGAGGAGCCCTTGCGGGTGGTACGCCGAGAGGTGCTGCCCACGGCGGTCGTGCGGGCCACGATGGTGGCCACCCTCGCCTCGGACCTCTTCCCCGGCCTGACGCAGCAGGTCGTGGTCTCCCTGTACAAGAACGGCGAGGTTCGCCTGGAGAACATGGTGACCAGCCGCGGGTACGCGGACCTGACCAAGCTGGAGTTTATGGTCAACGCCGTCATGGGCGATGCGCCGGACGCGCGACACGTGTTGCCCGTCTTCCGGTGGCTGGATTGGGCCGATGAGATGGGCATCACGGTCGAGGAGTACTGGCGGCAGCGGGATGCCCTCGTCGAGGTCGACGGCCGGCCCTACATCGCCTTCCGTGACATCCGTGGCCCGCAGCCGCTCTGGTGGGGCGCCTCGTACATCTTCGCCAGCCCCGAGCGCTGGCGCACCAACTACTCGGAGAGCCTGGGCATCGGCGTCGCGGAGATGCTGGTGGCGCCTCCAGAGGTGCCCGAGGACTTCGTCGAGCGCCTCAAGAGCGAGCAGTGGCAGCTCGAGGGCGAGTGGAGGACGGGCTACTTCCGGTGGATGCCGGCCGAGATGGTGTCCATCAGGGACAACCACGGGATCCCCTATCCTGAGGATCTCAACCTCGACATGGCCGACGGCGACTGGCCGCTCCACATGATCCCCGGCGACCAGTACGGCCACCAGTTCTATTACGTCCCCTACACCGCTCCCACGCTGGCCGAGGCGGTGAAGTACCTCGAGGCTCGCTACGGGGAGCTCACGGGCGTGCGTCTCCCCTGACGGCTGACGGAGAGCCGGAGCAGGGGCTTGGCGGAAATGAAGAGGGGCGCCCAGAAAGGCGCCCCTCTTTCGTCAGGCTCAGCGACATAGGACCCTACGGCCCCTCACGCCGCTGGGCCCCCCCGCTCCAAGGCGTGCATGGCGATCTGTACGAGCGCCAGCCCCAGCACCCACCGCGCCAGCTGGCGCTCCTGCCGCTGCACCTGCCACCAGGCCACGCCGCCCACGAGCATCCACCCCACCGGCCCCATCAGCCACCCGAGCGTCGTCGTCAGGGCGGTGTAGACCCCAAACGGCAGGGTGATGCCCAAGAGCGTCGTAAAGATGGCGTGCGTCACCGTCGTCGCCGCCAGGAAGACCCCGAAGCCAGCGGCATGCAGGCCTTGCATCACCGCGACCCCCAGTACCCCGGTGCGAAACAGGCGCCACAGCACCTCGCCCGACACCCGGTCCAGCCGAAGCGCCTGGGCGACCTGACGTCGATGCTCCTCCGACATCTCCGACAGGCTCCGGGTCAGCTCGGCCAGTACTGCCCGCTCGTCTTCAGGTCTCAGGTGGCGGGCGGCCTGCTCGCTCTGGCGCAGCAGTTCGTCGACGCCGCGCCTCAGCGTCTGGTCGAGGAGGCTCTCGTCGGACGGTCCGCGCGGATCGATCCCGTACCCCTCGGCCACGAACGCCACGATCCGCCGCCCGACCCCCTCGTCGGCCCGCCCCGGGCCGGCGCTAGCCGCCACCCCCGGGCCACTCCCCGCTGGGGCCCCTCTGACGGCCGCTGTTGCCTCCGCACGGCGGATCATGGCCTGCCAGGCCCGTTCGGCCAGCTCGGGAGCCGGCCGCGTGGCGAGCGCTCGGGCGTGCTCGGCCAGCCGCTGCGCCAGCACCATGGCCCCGCCGGGTACCCGATGGGCCGCCGCCACCGCTTTCCGTAGCTGCGTGGCCGGCTCCCATCGCCTCACCCGCAGGGCCGCTTCAGCGCCGGCTCGCAGTTTCTGCCAGCGCGTCTCGGCCTCGACCCGCAGGGCGTTGGCCGCCGTAAATTCCTCGAGCTGCGCCTCCAGGCCGGCAAGCTGCCCGGCCTTCATGGCATGCAGCCCGCCCCGCAGCATCGCGTCCAGGCTCACCGGCGCTCACGCCCCCACCCGAAGTGCTCCGCCAGGTACGCTCTCACCGCCCGCTCCTCTTCGCCGAATGCCAGGGCCACCACGTCCCGTGCGATCT
>DATCKA010000021.1:0-3368 GCA_036562495.1 Limnochordales bacterium | reverse complement strand
ATGTCGCCGCGGGGCCCGATGGCGACCACGACGATGGTCCGGGCCTCGCGGTCCACCCGCAGCAGCGCCCGCCAGCCGCCCACGCGCAGGCGCCACTCCGGGCGGCCCTGCAGGGGCTTGACGGGGGCGTTGTAAGGGTCTGCTGCCAGGCGGTCGAAGGCCTCCAGGAAGCGCTTGCGCTCGGGGGCCGGCAGGCGCTTGAGCACCTTCTCGGCCCGGGGGGCGATCAGCAGGCGCCACCCCGGCGCATCACGCGTCATGGGTCAGCTCCTTGCGGCTCTCGTCCCACGAGCGGGCCTTGCCCTCCAGGTACTCGCGCCAGCCGGCCTCCGCGTCGGCCAGCTCCTCCGCCGTGGGCTCGTCGTCTTCGTCATCAGACTCGAGCGGCCGGACGCGTCCGGCCTGAAGGGGCGCGCCGTTCGTCCCGTTGTCGGCGCCGGCAAGGAAGCGGTCCAGGTCCTCCGGGCGAATCCGCCAGAAGGGCCCCGCCTTCAGGCCCCGGAGCCGGCCGGTGCGCAGCCACTCGTACACCGTCCGCCGGGTGACGCGCAGCGTGTCGGCCACTTCCTCCGGTGTCAGCAGCCGCTCCATTTAGGCCACCTCCTGCCCATACAGGTCGTTCTGCAGGATGTAGCGGACGGTCGACGCGTGCCACCGCCCGCCCTTCTTCGAGGGAATGCGGCGCCGGTTCAGCTCCTCGGCGATGCGGCGCAGGCTCCACCCTTGCGCGCGCCACGTCCGCACCATCATGAGCACGCGCTGTTCGGCGGGGTTTTCGACCAGCGCTTCGCCGTCGCGGTCGAACCCGTAAGGGGTCGGGGCGTAGGCCTCGCGGTGGGCCTTCTTGTGGGAGAGGACCGCCTGTGTCCGGTCGGCGATCAGGTTGCGCTCGAGCTCGGCAAAGGCAGCCATCATGCTCAGGAAGAACCGGCCCATGGCGGTGGTGGTGTTAACGGTCTGGCCGCCCATGTCCACCAGATGCAGCGCCACGCCCGCCCGGTCCCAGGCCTTGGTCTAGTGCAGGGCGTCCTCGGCGTCGCGGAACAGGCGGTCCAGCTTCAGCGCCACGACGTGCTGCACCCGCCGGCCTTCCACCAGCTCCAGCAGCCGCTTCCCGCCGGGCCGCTCCGCCAGCGGCTTGGAGGCCGACACGCCCTCCTCCCGGATCAGCTCGACCAGCTCCAGGCCCTGCAGGGTGCAGTAGGCCCGCAGGCGCTCCTCCTGCGCGTCCAGCGACACGCCCTCGAGTGCCTGGCCCTCGGTCGAGACGCGCGCATATGCCACGGCCCGTTCCATCTTCATTGCGCTTCTCTCCTCCTCCTACGAATAGGGTGCCATATGAAGCGGTGGGAAGGCAAGGCGGGATATACAAAACCGGGCGGTTTTGTACGCCCGGGCCGCGCGAGCGGGGCCGTGCGGCCGGGGAAGCGACGCCCCCCTTGCGCCATTTCGCGGCGGTGCACAGCGGGCGGGCCGTGCGGTTCGGGCCAAGCGGGTGCCAGGAATCGGCCCGCCCCTCCCCGGGGCCTTTTTGCCGGGGATGAACCCAACAGGCGCGGCCGTCCCTTCACCGGGCCGCTCATCTCTGGACGAACAAGCCCCCTATCCCGGCGGGCCTTTTTCTTGCGGCGCACCGTGCGCCCATGCGGTGGCTCGGGCCCGCCTCCCGGGCGGCCGCCCCTTCCGGGGGCCTTCGCTTTTTGCCGCAGGCCGCTTCAGACCGGCGGGCCCGCCGCGCGCTCGCAAACCTCCGAAAACGGGCGGCCATGGGGACATATGCTCCGGGCCTTCCAGGGCCTCGATTTGGCCCGTAGACGGGCGTTTGGAGGGTGGCGATACCTACGGGTCGCGTCCACAAGAAAGGCCCCTTCTCGGGGCCGCTAGAGGCCTCTGCATCGTTGTTGCGCTTGGCAACTATCGCACCGCCGTCCAGCGCTTCTGTCCCCGCTTCTGCCGCTGCAGCCGGCCGCCCGCCACACGGTAGCGGGTCCCCAGCGGGTTGTCGTTCAGCAGGGTCAGCGCCGTCTCCAAGGCCTCCGCTGCGTAGTCGGGCCAAGCCGCTTCCTCCCAGCCCAGCAGCCGCTCGATCTCGTGCAGCAGGGCCCGCTCGAAGGCCTCCTCCGCAAAGGCCCGGCGGGCGGCCGCGAAGTCGGCCTGGGCCGGCCGGTTCATGGCGATTTGCCCCGCGTCCATCGTGGCGGCCCACAGGCGCGCCCCCACCTCGAGCAGGTCCCGGGCCCGCCCGCTCAGCTCACCCGCTCCCGAGCGGTCGTCCGGAGCCGACCGGCTGCCAGAAGCCCCCGGAAGTGCCTCCTGCCCTGAGGCCTTGGAGGCCTCTAGCACCGCAGCCGGCTCCGGCTCGGCCAGCGCCGCGGCCACCGCCGCCGCATCCCCGCGCAGGACGGCCGCCGCGGCCTCGATGTCCTGCCGGCGCCAGACCGGCCCGCACCGCAGCACCGCCACCGGCTTTGGCAGCCGGCCGCGCGCTGCGTAGACGCTCACCTTCCGGCGGTCCCAACCCAGGATGTCCGCTGCCTCCGCCGTGCCCACCAGCTCCATGCTCCCGCCCCCGTTGACAAAGGCAACGATAGAGACAGCGTCCATCACGGTGTTGCTTTTGTCAACGGCGCAGGGCCTCTGTCATGGGGTTGTTTGCGAAACGAACCTACGTCAACCGGCGACGGACGGGCGCTCCATTCCTGCGCCGGTACTCGCCCACGGCCTCATGCCCGCCACTATGACAACACGTGTCAACGTGTCTCTCGCGGCCCCGGCGCCCGGGCCTGCAAAACTCGCTCGTGCGGCGGGGGTAAGCATTGCGAGCAAACCCATCGGGGCTTCTCCCCACGACGCCGAACCGTCCAAAACGAGCGGCCACCACAAACCGGGCAGGGCTCGGAGGGCTTGTCCACCGGCCGCTTCCGAAGCGCGGCCCGGATCGTTGACGCCTGCGGGTTGCCAGGCGCCTTCTTCGGCCGGCCGCCGGACCGAACCGCCAGGCCCGGCAGGAACAGCGCCTGCGGCCGCCCTCGGGCTGGCTGGTGCGCGCCCACCCTGCGGATCAGGCCGCGGCGCAGCAGTCCAGCCATGGCAGCACCGACGTGGCGCTCGGACACGCCGCACCACGCGGTCGCGAACCGCCAACTGAACACCGTCGGCGCACCCGGCTCGTACAGCCACTTGCAGCCCAGCAACAGGAGAAAGCCCTCGTACACCTTCCGCTCGGCCGGGCCTATCCTGGGGCAGATCGGATTAATTCTAAAGAGAATTAATCCGATTCCGGCGCGGGGAGGTCCAACGATGGTCGCCAGCAAGCGGGTTCGTCGGCTCCGGCGGCAGGTACAAGAGCAACAGCGGCTCCACCTCGA
>DATCKA010000007.1:0-63198 GCA_036562495.1 Limnochordales bacterium | reverse complement strand
TCCCGGGATGGACGGCCGCGCGCTTGACGTCCGCCCGGCCGGGCTGTAGCATGTGGCCGTAACATAGCTCAGGTTGCTGAGCGAGGGAAAGCGCGCCTAGGGTTCCGCAGGGTCTCCCTGGTCTGGTCCAAGCGGCGCGGGCGCCCGGCCGGCGGCCCCGATGCGAGCTCCGGCAGGGCGTTACACCGGTGGGACAAAAGCCCAGGTGGGTAGGTTTCACCTCGCCAAGGTGAAAGACCCGCCTGGGCTGGTCGTTTTTGGAGGCCGTCGTCCCCTCGTCCTCCGCGACCGCCCGGGCGGTTGACCGGCGGGGGGAACGATAGCATGCCGCATCCTGAGCGCGCGGCCGTCGTGGGCCTCATCATGGGCAGCGACTCGGACTGGCCCGTGATGAAGGCTGCCTATGACCAGCTCCTCGAGCTCGGCCTCACCGTCGAAGTCGCCGTCGCCTCCGCACATCGCACCCCCGAGCGCGTCCAGCAGTGGGCCCAGGGAGCGGCCTCTCGTGGACTCTCCGTCATCATCGCCGGAGCCGGCGGCGCCGCGCACCTCCCCGGCGTCGTGGCCGCCTGGACCACGCTGCCCGTCATCGGGGTGCCGGTGGCCGCCTCGCTGGGCGGGCTCGACGCCCTTCTCTCCATCGCCCAGATGCCGCCGGGGGTGCCGGTGGCCACGGTGGCGGTCAACGGCGCCCGCAACGCGGCCATCCTGGCGGCGGAGATCCTGGCCCTGCAGGATCCGGGGCTGGCCCAGCGCCTGCAGGAGCTGCGTCGCCGCCAGGCCGACAGCGTGGCCTTGCGGGAGCGACGGCTCCTGGAGTCGCTGGCCTGCGGCAGCGAGGACGCGGTGCGAGGAGGCGAGTCCCGTTGATCGCCCGCTACACCCGGCCGCACATGGCGGCCCTCTGGTCGCAGGAAAACCAGTATCGCCGCTGGCTCGAGGTGGAGCTCCTGGCCGTCGAGGCATGGGCCGAGCTCGGCCGGGTCCCCAAGGAGGCCGCCCGGCGCCTGCGGGAGCGGGCCAGCTTCACGGTGGAGCGGATCCGGGAGCTGGAGCGGGTCTCGGACCACGAACTCATCGCCTTCTTGCAGGCGGTCTCCGAGACGGTGGGCGAGGATGCCCGCTACCTCCACCTGGGCCTCACCTCCTCCGACGTGATGGACACGGCCCTCGCCTCCCTCTCGGCCGAGGCCATGGATCACGTCATCCACGGTGTCGAGGGCCTTCGGCAGGTGCTGGCGGGCGAGGCGTGGCGCTACCGTGACACCCCCATGATGGGCCGCACCCACGGGGTCCACGCCGAGCCCATCACCTTTGGATTGAAGCTGGCCCGGTGGTGGGACCAGCTCGGCCGCGACCTCGAGCGGCTCCGCCGGGCCCGCCGTGCCCTGGCCGTCGGCAAGATCTCGGGGGCCGTGGGCACCTTCGCCCACGTGGATCCCTTCGTCGAGGCCTACGTCTGCGAGCGGCTGGGGCTGCGGCCCGCTCCGATCTCGAGCCAGGTGGTGGCACGGGACCGCCACGCCGAGGCGGCCGCCGCCCTGGCCATCCTGGGCGCCAGCCTCGAGCAGTTTGCCGTCGAGATCCGGCTCATGCAGCAGACCGAGGTCGGCGAACTGGAGGAGCCCTTCCCGGCCGGCCAGCGGGGCTCGTCCGCCATGCCCCACAAGCGCAACCCCATGCGCTCGGAGCGCATCGTGGGGCTGGCGCGGGTGCTGCGGGGGTATGCCACGACGGCCTTCGAAAACGTGGCGCTCTGGCACGAGCGGGACATCTCCCACAGCTCCACCGAGCGCATCTGGCTGGCCGACGCCACGACCCTGGCCGACTACATGGTCGACCTCTTTCGCCGCATCGTCGAGAAGTGGCGGGTCTACCCGGCTCGCATGCGGGCCAACGTCGAGGCGACGGGCGGCCTCGTCTTCTCCGAGCGCGTGCTGCTGGCCCTGGTGGAGGCGGGCATGAGCCGGGAGCAGGCCTATACCCGGGTGCAGGCCCACGCCATGGCAGCCCGGGAGGCCGCCGCGGCCACGGGGCAGCTGGCCGTCTCCCCCACCTTCCGGGAGCGGATCCTCTCGGACCCGGAGCTGGTGGCGGTGGCCGGCCGGGAGCGGCTGGAGGCCGCCTTCGATCTGTCCGCGTTTCTGGAGCGCATCGGCACCATCTTCGAGAGGCTCGAGATCGCCCGGAGCGCCGAGGTATCCGACTCCAGGAGCGCGGCGCACGAGCCGGGCCCGGTGGGGCCCGAGGGGAGGGCAAGATGATGGAGGCGCGCGAGAGCGTGACGCTGCGGCGAGGCCAGCTGCCGCCGGCCCCCGTCGAGCCGGGGCGGCTGCTGCACCGTGGCAAGGTCAAGGCGGTCTACGAGGTGCCGGGCCATCCGCACCTCCGCCTCATCGACTTCACCGACGAGGCCACGGCCTTCGACGGCACCAAGCGAGCCGTCATCGGCGGCAAGGGGGAGGCCAACGCGGCCATCTCGGCGGCCTTCTTCCGGGCGGTGGAGCGGGCCGGGGTGCCGACTCACTTCCTGCGCATGGAGTCGCCCGTGCGGATGCTGGTCCGGGCCGTCGAGATCATCCCCCTCGAGGTCGTGGTGCGAAACCGGGTGGCCGGCAGCCTGGCCAAGCGGCTGGGCCTGGAGGAGGGCACGGCCCTGCGGCGCCCCGTGCTGGAGCTCTTCTACAAGAGCGATCCGCTCCACGACCCGTGGGTCAACGCCCACCATGCCGAGGCGCTGGGCTGGGCCACCGCTGAGGAGCTGGCCGAGCTCGAGCGCCTGGCCTTCGAGGCCAACCGGGCCATGCGCCGGTTGGCGCTGCGGGCCGGGCTGGAGCTCATCGACTTCAAGCTGGAGTTCGGGCGACCCGTGGGCACGGCGGGGACCCCCTCGGAGAGCGGCGCCCGGCCCCGCTTGCTGCTGGCCGACGAGATCTCCCCGGACACGTGCCGCTTCTGGGATGTCGGCAGCGGCGAGCGCATGGACAAGGATCGCTTCCGGCGGGATCTGGGCCGCGTCGAGGAGACCTATGCCGAGGTCCGGCGGCGCATCGAGGAGGCGGCGCGATGGCTCGATTCACCGTCTTCGTCCACGTGATGCCCCGGCAGGGCGTGCTCGATCCGCCCGGCGAGGCGACGCGAAGCGCCCTGCAGGCCCTGGGCTTCCCGGGCGTCCGGGAGGTCCGCATCGGCCGGCGCATCGCCCTCGACCTGGAGGCGCAAAGCCGCGAGGAGGCCCTCGAGCGGGCCCGGGCCATGGCCGAGCGACTCCTGGCCAACCCCGTCATCGAGTCCTTCGACGTGAGGGCGGAGGAGCCGTGAGCGTCGCGACGGTGGGGGTCATCACGTTTCCGGGCACCAACTGCGACCGGGACGTGCTCCACGCCATCAACCGGGCGGCCGGCCGCGACGCCGGACTGGAGGCGGTCTCGGTCTGGCACGAGGAGACGGACCTGTCGGGCATCGACGCCGTCGTCATCCCGGGGGGCTTCTCCTACGGCGACTACCTGCGCAGCGGCGCCATCGCCGCCCTCTCTCCCGTGATGCAGGCCGTGCGGGAGCGGGCGTGCCAGGGGATGCCGGTGCTCGGCATCTGCAATGGCTTCCAGATCCTGCTGGAGGCCGGGCTGCTGCCGGGGGCCATGCGGCGCAACCGCACGCTGCGCTTCATCTGCCGGCCCGTGACGGTGCGGGTGGAGCGCACCGACACGCCCTTCACGCTGCTCTACGGGCCCGGGGAGGTGCTGGAGCTGCCCGTCGCCCACTTCGAGGGCAACTACTTCGCCTGGCCCGACGAGCTCGACGCCCTCGAGCGGCGGGGGCAGGTGGCACTGCGTTACTGCGGACCCCGGGGGGAGGACGCGCGGGTGCACGACATCTACAACCCCAACGGTGCGGCGGGTGCCGTCGCCGGGCTGACCAACCCCGAGGGCAACGTCCTGGGGCTCATGCCCCACCCCGAGCGGGCGTCCGAGTCGCTGCTGGGCAGCCGGGATGGCCTGCGGATGTGGCTCTCGCTGGGGCGGTGGCTGGCGGCCCGCCGTGAGGGACGACCGGCCGTGACGACCCGGGCAGGAGGGTCGGCCGATGGGCGCTGAGGTGCGTCGGGACGTGACGGAGTCGATCGGCGTCGCCGACTGGCCCGGCGATCCCACCGCGGCCGAGATCGAGGCGACACAGGCCTGGCGCCGCCTCGGCCTGACCGACGAGGAGTTCGCCCGCTTCCGGGAGGCGCTGGGGCGGCCTCCCAGCTGGACGGAGCTCGGCATGCTGTCGGTGGCCTGGTCCGAGCACTGCGCCTACAAGCACTCCCGGGAGGCCCTCAAGCGGCTGCCGGCGACGGGGCCTCGCCTGCTCATGGGCCCCGGCGAGAGCGCCGGGGTGCTGGCCATCGCCGAGGGATGGGCCGTGGCGGTGCGCCTGGAGTCGCACAACCACCCCTCCTACGTGGAGCCCTATCAGGGCGCGGCGACGGGTGTCGGTGGCATCGTGCGAGACGTGCTGGCAGCAGGGGCCCGTCCCGTCGCCCTGCTGGATTCCCTGCGCTTCGGGCTGCCCGAGACGCCGGCCAACCGCTACCTCTTCCGCGAGGTGGTGGCCGGCATCGCCGGATACGGCAACGCCATCGGCGTGCCGACGGTGGGCGGCGAGGTGGCCTTCGCCCCCTGCTACGACACCAACCCGCTGGTCAACGTCATGTGCGTCGGGTGGGTGCGACAGGACCGCGTCGCCCGGGCCCGAGCCGACGGGCCCGGCAACCTGGTCTACCTGGTGGGGGCCCGCACGGGCCGGGACGGCATCCACGGGGCGGGCCTGCTGGCCTCCCGTACGTTTCGGGACGGCGAGGGCGGCGAGCAGCGGCCCCGGGTCCAGGTGGGGGATCCCTTCACGGAGAAGCTGCTCATCGAGGCCTGCCTGGAAGCCCTGGAGACGGGGGCCGTCGTGGGCATCCAGGACCTGGGCGCCGCCGGCATCACCGCCGCCGCCTCGGAGCTGGCCGCCCGGGCGGGGACCGGCATCGACCTCGACCTGGACCGGGTGCCCTGCCGCGAGGCCGGTATGACTCCCTACGAGCTGATGCTCTCGGAGTCGCAGGAGCGCATGATGCTGGTGGTGAGGGCCGGACGCGAGGCCGAGGTGGAGCGGGTCTTCGCGCGCTGGCGCCTGGAGGCCGCCCCCATCGGGGTGGTCACCGCCACCGGGCGGCTGCGCGTCCGGGCCGGTGGGCGATGGGTGGCCGACGTGCCGGCCGCTCTGCTGGCCGACGGGGCGCCCCGCCACCCGGTGCCCCCGCCCCGCCGGCCGGGCAAGACGTCCTCTGCCGCCGGGCCGGTCGGTCGGGCTGCCCTGGAGGCTTCTCCTGCCATCTCCCGGCCGGCACCTGCAGCCGGCGACTCCTTGCGTGCCCGGGTGACGGCCCGGCTCGTCGCGCACCTGTCTTCCCCGCACGGGGGCAGCCGGGCCTGGATCTACCGGCAGTTCGACCACATGGTCGGCGTGCGCACGGTGCTGCCTCCGGGCCACGACGCGGCCGTCCTGCGCGTGCTGCCGGACGAGGCGGTGCCGGGGGCGCCCGCGCCCAAAGCAGATGGAGGAGAGAGAACGGGCAGGATGCCGTTCGTCGCCCTCTCGGTCAACGGGGCCGAGTGGCTGGCCGCCACCGAGGGGGGCGCCTGGGCAGCCGGCGCCGAGGCGGTGCTCGAGGGGGCTCGCAAGGTGGCCGCGGTGGGAGCCGTCCCCATCGGGATCACCAACGGGCTCAACCTCGGCAACCCCGAGCGGGCCGAGGTGCGGCAGGCCCTCGCCGACGTGGTGGCCGGCATGGGCGACGCCTGCTCGGCGCTGGGCATCCCCGTCACGGGCGGCAACGTCTCCCTCTACAACGAGACCGTCGCCGACGAGGCCACGCAGCCCGGCGGTGCGTCTGGCCCCCAGGCTCGTGCCATCTGGCCGACCGCCATCGTCGGGATGGTGGGCCTGCTGGAGGGAGAAAGGCCGGTGCCCTCGGCCTTCCAGCGGGCGGACGAGGCGGTGCTGCTCCTCGGGTGGCCCGCCCTCTGGTCGGGCGAGGGGGCCTGGCCCGTCGACTTCGACCGGGAGCGGGTGGCCATCGCGTTCGTGGCCGAGGCGGCTCGCCGGGGGTTGCTGAGCTCCTGCCATGCAGTGGGGCGCTGGGGCATCGCCGCCGCGTTGTGCGAGGCCGCCCTGGGCGCCCGCGGCGAGGCAGCCGGGGTCGACGTGACCCTGCCCGCCATGGGGCCCTCGGTCGAGGCCCTGCTCTTCGGGGCCGGAGGGCCGGCCTGGGTGGCGGCGGCAGCGCCCGAGGCGGTGCCGGCGCTCGAGCAACTGGCTGGACGGGCAGAGGTCCCCGTGCCGGTCCACGTCATCGGCCGGGTGACGCCGGGCCGCATCCGGATGACGGTAGCGGGTCAGGGAGTCGTCTTCGACGAGCCGCTCGATGCGCTGCGCGCGGCCTGGGAGCGGGCCCTGGAGGAGGCGGCCCGTCCATGAGCCGGCACCGGCTCCTCGCCAGCCGGGAGGCTCGAGACGAGTGCGGCGTCGCCGCCGTCGTCGGCCATCCCCAGGCCGCCTCGGCGGTGCAGTGGGCACTACTGGCGCTGCAGCACCGCGGCCAGGAGAGCGCGGGCATCGCCTCCGCGGACGAGCAGGGCCGGGTCTACCTCCACCGCGGCATGGGGCTCGTCTCCGACGTCCTGCGCGCCGAGCAGCTAGAACGCCTGCCCGGCCCGGTGGCCATCGGCCACGTCCGTTACTCCACCACCGGCGCTTCCCGCCTGGAGAACGCCCAACCCATCTTGAGCCGCTTCCGCGGCCGGTTTCTCGCCATCGCCCACAACGGCAACCTGGTCAACGCCGCGCCCCTGCGCCAGCAGCTGGAGGAGGGCGGCGCCATCTTCCAGACCACCACCGACACCGAGGTGGTGGCGCACCTGGTGGCGCGCCACGGCGGGCCCACCGAGGAGGCCCTGGTGCACGCCCTGGGCCAGATCGCCGGCGCCTGGGCGTTGGTCGTGCTGGATCCCCAGGGGGTGCTGGTGGCGCGCGATCCGCTCGGGATCCGGCCCTTGAGCCTCGGTATGATGAAAGGCCCCCACGGCCGCGAGGTCTGGCTGGCCGCCTCGGAGACCTGCGCCCTGGATGCTCTCGGCGCCACCTGGGTGCGAGACGTGGAGCCCGGTGAGGTGGCGCGCCTCGATGGCGACGGGGTGCGCACCGTGGCCCGGCTGTCGCCGACCGGCTCGTCCGGCCGGGCGACGAGCGTCCGCGGAGGCCTTTGCGCCTTCGAGGCCATCTACCTGGCCCGGCCCGACTCGGTGCTCTTCGGCCAGAGCGTGCACGGCCTGCGCAAGGAGATGGGGCGGGAGCTCGCGCGCGAGCATCCGGCCCCGGGCGACCTGGTCACCGGAGTGCCGGACTCCAGCCTGTCGGCCGCCATGGGCTACGCCGAGGAGCTGGGCCTGCCCTACGAGATGGGGCTGGTGCGCAACCGCTACATCGGCCGCACCTTCATCCAGCCGGCGGCCGGCCAGCGGCGGCTCTCCGTCAACGCCAAGCTCAACGCCGTCCGCAAGGTGGTGGAGGGCCGCCGGGTCGTGCTGGTGGACGACTCCATCGTCCGGGGCACCACCGCCCGGCGCATCGTGCAGCTGCTGCGGGAGGCCGGCGCCCGGGAGGTGCACGTCCGCATCGCCTCACCGCCCTATCGATTCCCGTGCCACTACGGCGTCGACACGGCCCGGCGGGAGGAACTGATCGCCTCGGACAGCCCCGTCGAGGCCATCCGGGAGGCCATCGGCGCCGACTCGCTGGCCTTCCTGTCGCTCGCCCGGATGCGGCGCATCCTGGGAGGCCCGGCCTGCGAGGCCTGCTTCACCGGTCACTATCCCGTCCCGGTCGACGGGGCCGTCTCCAAGATGGCGCTGGAGCCGGTGGCATCGGAAGAGGGGGATCCGTGATGGCGGCTACGTCAGGCCCGCCCGGGGCGGGCGGCGCCCCCCGCTACCGGGAGGCGGGCGTGGACCTGGAGAAGAAGGGCGCACTGGTCCAGCACCTGGCCCGCCTGGCGGGCGGCACCGGCTCGGCAGGGGTGCTGGAGGGCGTGGGCGGCTTCGCGGGGCTGCTGGCGCTGCGGGACGCGGCGCCGCAGGTGCGGGATCCGGTGCTGGTGGCAGGGGCCGATGGCGTCGGCACCAAGATTGCCTTGCTGGCGTCGCTGGGCCGCCACCGGGTGGCGGGCATCGACTGCGTGGCCATGTGTGCCAACGACGTCCTGGCGGCCGGCGGCCAGCCGCTTCTCTTCCTCGACTATCTGGCCATGGGACGCCTCGACGAGGCGGTGGTGGCCCAGGTGGTGGAGGGCATCGCCGAGGGATGCCGGCAGGCCGGCTGCGTGCTCCTGGGCGGCGAGACGGCCGAGATGCCGGGCATCTATCCCGACGGCGTCTACGAACTCGCCGGCTTCTGCGTGGGAGTGGCGGACCGAGCCCGTTTCGTCTCGACCCCGGCGGCTCCCGACGGCCCAGGCATGCAGGCACGGCCCGGCGACGTGCTGGTGGGCCTGGCCTCGTCGGGATTGCACGCCAACGGCTTCTCCCTGGTGCGGCGGATCCTGGCCGCGAGCGGGACCTCGCTCGACGAGCCCGTGCCGTGGGCCGCGCCGGGCGAGGCGGCGCCCACGTTGGGCGAGGCGTTGACCGCCCCCACGCGCATCTATGCCGGGCCACTGCTGGCCCTGGGAGCGGTCGTCGAGGTGCACGCCCTGGCGCACATCACCGGCGGCGGGCTGCCCGACAACCTGGCCCGGGTGCTGCCGGCCGGGTGTCGCGCGGTCATCCGGGAGGGCAGCTGGCCACGGCCGGCGGTGTTCGACTGGCTGAGGGAGGCCGGCGGGCTGGCCAGGGAGGAGATGTACCGGGTCTTCAACATGGGCATCGGCATGGTGGTCGCGGTCTCCCCCGAGGATGCCGAGCCGGCTCTGGCTGTGCTGGCCTCGAGCGGTCAGCCGGCCTGGGTCATCGGGACCGTGGAGCCGGCCCCCGAGGGGCCTGAACGCGGCCAGCCCGAGGGTCGCCTTCGCTTCGGACCCTCCGCCAAGCGGCCGCTCGCCGGAGGGTGGGTCGAGATCGTTGAGGATTGACGCCGGGCGCCGCGCCACCCCCGAGGCGCCGCTGCGCGTGGGCGTGCTGGCCTCGGGCCGCGGCACCAATCTTCAGGCGCTGCTCGACGCCGCCGCCCGGGGCGCCATCCCCGCGCGGGTCGTGGTCGTCCTGTCGGATCGGGCGGGGGCCCCGGCGCTGGAGCGGGCCCGGCGGGCCGGGGTGCCGGCCGAGCACATCGATCCCAGGGCCTTTCCCGATCGAGCGGCCTTCGACGCCTGCCTGGCCCGTCGCCTCGAGGAGGCGGGCGTCGAGCTGGTCTGCCTCGCGGGGTTCATGCGCCTGCTGACGCCCGACTTCGTCCGCCGCTTCCGCCACCGCATCCTCAACGTGCACCCCTCCCTGCTCCCCGCCTTTCCCGGCAAGGACGCGCAGGCCCAGGCGCTCGCCCACGGGGTCAAGGTGAGCGGCTGCACGGTCCACCTGGTGGACGAGGGGGTCGACACGGGCCCCATCGTGCTGCAAGCCGCCGTGGAGGTGCAGCCCGACGACACCCCGGAGAGCCTGGCGGCGCGCATCCTGCCCCACGAGCACCGCCTCTACGTGGAGGCCGTACGGCTCTTCGCCAGCCGGCGGCTGGTGCTGGAAGGGCGCCGCGTGCACATCCTCCCCGAGGAGGAGACGGCATGAGCGAGATCTCGGCCGTGGTCGTCGGCAGCGGCGGGCGCGAGCACGCCCTGGCCTGGGCCCTGGAGCGCAGCGGCCATTTCGAGCGGGTGTACGTGGCGCCGGGCAACGCCGGCACGCCGAATCGGGTGCCCGTCGCCGCCGTGGGGCCGCAGGCAGCCGACGCGCTGATCGACTTCGCCCGGGAGCGAGGCGTCGGGCTCGTCGTCATCGGCCCGGAGGCGCCCCTGGCGGCGGGCCTGGCCGACCGCCTGCGCGAGGCGGGGATCTACGTGGCCGGGCCCTCCCGCGCAGCCGCCCGCATCGAGTCCTCCAAGGCCTTCGCGAAGCGGCTGATGGAGCAGGCCGGCGTCCCGACCGCGCCCTTCCGCATCTTCGTCGAACCGGAGCGAGCCCTCGAATACGTGCGCCGGCTCGATGAGCCGGTGGTGGTGAAGGCCGACGGCCTGGCCGGTGGCAAGGGCGTCGTGGTCTGCGACTCGCCCCAGCAGGCGGTCGAGGCCGTCGAGGCCCTGATGGTGCGGCGGGTCTTGGGCGACGCGGGCCGGATGGTGGTCGTCGAGCGGCGCCTGCGGGGCCGGGAGCTCTCCGTCATGGTGGTGACGGACGGCGAGCGACTGGTCGTCCTGCCGCCCGCACGCGACTACAAGCGGCTGCTCGACGGCGACAAGGGTCCCAACACCGGCGGGATGGGCAGCGTCGCTCCCATCGACGTGGAGGCGGAGGCCTCCCTCCCACTCGACGCCATCCTGGATCGGGTCATTCGCCCGACGCTGAGCGCCCTGACAGCCGAGGGGACGCCCTTTCGAGGCATCCTCTACGCGGGCCTGATGCTGACCGATGACGGCCCGGCCGTGCTGGAGTTCAACTGTCGCCCGGGCGACCCGGAGACCCAGGCCCAGCTGCCCCTGGTGGATCCGGCTCGGCTGGCGGAGGCGCTGATGGCGGCCGCCGGCGTGCCGGGCTACCGGCTCCCCGACCGGCCTCGGTGGCTGTGGCACGAGGCAGGGGAGGCCGCGGAAGGGGCCCGCCATGCCGTCTGCGTCGTGGTGGCCTCGGCGGGATATCCCGAACGCCCTCGCACGGGCGACGTCATCGAGCAGCACCTCGAAGGCGACGAGGCGGTCCTCGTCTTCCACGCCGCCACCCGTCTCGGACCGGACGGCCGTCTGGAGACGGCGGGCGGGCGCGTCCTCGACGTCGTCGGAGTGGGCAGCACCCGCGAGGAGGCGCGCCGTCGCGCGTACGACGCCGTGGCGGCCATCCGCTTCGAGGGCATGCAGTACCGTACGGACATCGGAAGATAGCGCGCTCCCCCCGGGGCCGGGAGTAGGATCGGTGATCCATTCCAGCGAAGCCATGCCGATGCACCGCTCGTCAGCGAGACCATGACGGCGAAGGGTGACGCATCGTGCACTACCGGACGCTGGGCCGCACCGGCCTGCAGGTCTCCGAGATCGGTTTCGGCGCCTGGGGCATCGGCAAGGGCATGTGGGTGGGCGCGGACGACGACGAGTCCCTGCGCGCCCTGCACCGGGCCATCGATCTGGGCGTCAACTTCATCGACACGGCGCTGGTGTACGGCGACGGGCACAGCGAGCGCCTGGTGGGCCAGGTCGTGCGCTCTCGGTCGGAGCCGGTCTACGTCGCCACCAAGGTGCCGCCCAAAAACGGCCAGTGGCCAGCCCGGCCGGGCGTCCCGGCCGACGAAGTCTTCCCGGCCGAGCACGTGGTGGCCTGCGCCGAGCAGAGCCTGCGCAACCTGGGGCTCGACACCATCGACGTGCTGCAGTTTCACGTCTGGTCCGACGAGTGGGTGGGCCAGGGCTCCTGGCAGGAGGCCGTCGCTCGCCTCAAGGAGCAGGGCAAGATCCGCTTCTTCGGGATCTCCATCAACGACCACGAGCCCCACAATGCCCTGAGGCTCATCGAGACCGGGCTGGTCGACACGGTGCAGGTGATCTACAACATCTTCGACCAGAGCCCCGAGGATCAGCTCTTCCCCGCCTGCCAGGCGCACAACGTGGGCGTCATCGTGCGGGTGCCCCTCGACGAGGGCGGCCTGACGGGGCGCATCACCCCCGAGACCACCTTCCCCGAGGGAGACTGGCGCCACCGCTACTTCCGGGGCGAGCGCAAGCGCGAGGTCTACGAGCGGGTCCTCCGCATCGTCGACGACCTGGGCATCACCCTGGAGCGCATGCCGGAGGTGGCGCTGCGCTTCACGTTGAGCCACCCCGCCGTCTCCACCGTCATCCCGGGCATGCGCTCGGTGCGCAACGTGGAGGCCAACTGTCGGGTCGGCGACGGCAAGGGGTTGCCGCCGGAGCAGGTCCAGCGCCTGCGAGCTCACCGCTGGGTGCGCAACTTCTACGCCGACTGACGGGTGCGCCTCGACGTCCCACGCGTGGTCAGCGCCGGGCGTACCGACACGGTCGCCGCATCGGGCTCAAGGCCTGGTGCGGCGATGTCGTTTCATGGAGTAGGGAGTCCAGGGCCGCGAGTCGCCGGGCCCTCGAGGCGTGTTTCGTCGGAGTCGCCTCTGCGGGGGTGGGGGCGGAGGGGGTCTCCCATGCTCTCCACCGACGTGGGCATCGACCTCGGTACCAGTACGGTGCTGGTCTTCGTCCGGGGCCGCGGGATCGTCGTCCACGAGCCGTCCATCGTGGCGGTCGACCGGCGCTCGGGAGCCGTCGTGGCCATCGGCTCGCAGGCGCTGGCCATGCTGGGACGCACCCCCGACAGCATCGAGGCGGTGCGGCCGCTGCGGGACGGGGTCGTGGCCAGCTACGAGGTGACGCTGCAGATGCTGCTCCACCTGCTGCGCAGCGTCACCGGCCCCGTGCGGTGGAGCCGCCCGCGCGTGGTGGTCTGCCTCCCGTCGGTGGTCACCGACGTGGAGCGCCGGGCTGTGATGGAGGCCTGCCGGGCGGCGGGCGCCAGAGAGGTGCTGCTGGTCTCAGAACCCATGGCCGCCGCGCTGGGCGCCGACATGCCCGTCCACGAGGTGCGCGGCCAGCTCATCGTCGACGTGGGCGGCGGCACCACCGACGTCGCCGTCATCTCCATGGGCCAGGAGGTCGTCTCCGACTCGGTGCGGGTCGCCGGCGACCACATGGATGCCGCGATCGCCCGACATCTCCGGCGGACGTACGGCCTCGAGGTGGGCGAGCGCACCGCCGAGGAGGTGAAGCGCACGGTGGGCACGGCCGACCCCGACGAAAGGCCCGCGCCGGCGCGCTCGATGGAGGTGCGTGGCCGTGACGTGGTGACCGGGCTGCCCCGGTCGGTGACCGTCACGGACCGGGACATCGCCGCGGTCCTGGCCGAACCCATCGGTGCCATCATCTCCGCCATCCGCTCCGTACTGGAGCGAACGCCGCCCGAACTGGCCGCCGACATCGCGCGCGGCGGCATGCTCCTGACCGGAGGCGGCGCGCTGCTCCCGGGCCTGGATCGGGTCATCGAGCGAGAGACGGGTCTGGCCTGCCGCGTGGCGGACGATCCCGTCGGTTGTGTGGCACGGGGTACGGGCAAGGTGCTGGAGACCCTCCGGCGAGCCCGGCCACTGGCCCCGGTCTCCCTCGCCTGACGCCGACGGCCAGGAGCCCCAGACCTCCCCGCCGAACGGACAGAAGGCGCCCCGCGTCGCCCGCGAGGGGCGGACGCGGGCGTCACTCACGAGAAGGCAGGGGGATGGCCCGTGTCCACGTCGTACGTGCCCACGTGGGACCTCGACGTCATCTTCCCGGGAGGCAGTCGCTCGCCGGCCCTCGCCCGCCACCTCGAGGCCGTGGCGGCTGACATCCAGGCCTTGCCCGCGCTCGTGGAGGCGCTGCCCGGGGGGACGCATCTGCAGGAAGCGGACGTCGCCGCCTGGCACGAGGCGATCCAGCGGCTGCAGGACGTCAGCGCCCGGCTGGGCGAGGCCAGCGCCTTCGTGGGGTGCCTCACCGCCCAGGACGTCAAGGATCAAGAGGCCCGCCTGCTGGTCGGCCGCATCCGCCAGCTCGGGGCGCAGCTCGAAGCCGCCTACATCGCCCTCGGGCAACGGATGCTGGCCGTGTCGGACGCGGCCTGGCAGGCCATGCTCCAGGACGGGCGGCTCGCGCCCGTCGCCTTCCCCCTGCACGAGATGCGCCGACGCGCCGCCGACAGGCTCCCGCCCGATCAGGAGACGCTGGCCAGCGCCCTGGCCGTGGACGGCTACTACGGCTGGGAGGAGATGTACAACGTCCTGGTGGGGCGCATGGTCATCCCCTTCGAGGAGGACGGCCAGACCCGGCTGCTCTCCGTGGGGCAGGCGGCCAACCGGTTGGAGGACCCCGACCGGTCCGTGCGGGTCGAGCTCTTCGCCCGGTGGGAGAAGGCGTGGGCCGAGCAAGCCGAGCTGTTCGCGACGGTGCTCAACCACCTGGCAGGCTTCCGCCTCAATCTCTACCGACGCCGCGGCTGGCACGACGTGCTCAAGGAACCCCTCGAGGTCAACCGGATGTCGTCGGAGACGCTAGAGGCCATGTGGGCGGCCGTGGAGTCCCGCAAGGAGCGGCTCCTCCCGTACCTGGAGCGCAAGGCGCGCCTGATGGGCGTCGAGCGCTTGAGCTGGCACGACCTGGCGGCGAGATCCCCCAGGCCTGGCGGCGACACCAGCGGGCGTGCCCGCATCTCCTACTCCGAGGCGGCGGAGTTCGTGGTGGAGCAGTTCGGCCGCTTCATCCCCGAGATGGCCTCGCTGGCCCGGCAGGCCTTCGAGCTGCGCTGGGTGGAGGCCGAGGATCGGCCGGGCAAACAGCCGGGGGGCTTCTGCACCACCTTCCCCGTCAGCCGCCAGTCGCGGATCTTCATGACCTTCGGGGGCACGCCCGACGGGGTGCGCACGCTCGCCCACGAGCTGGGCCATGCCTTCCACCAGCACGTCATGCACGACCTGCCACTGCTGGCGCAGCGCTACCCGATGAGCCTGGCGGAGACGGCCTCCACCTTCGCGGAGCTGGTGATGGACGAGGCGGCGCTTCGCCACGCATCCGACCCGGCGGAGCGAGCAAGCCTGCTCGAGGAGAAGATCCAGCGGCTCATCGCCTTCTGCATGAACATCCACGCGCGGTTCCTCTTCGAGAAGGCGATGTACGAGGCGAGGCAGTCGGGGCCGCTCAGCGTGCAGACGCTCAACGAGCTCATGCTCCAAGCGCAGCGGCAGGCCTACCGCGACGCCCTATCGGAGTACCATCCGCACTTCTGGGCGTCCAAGCTGCACTTCTACCTCACCCGGACGCCCTTCTACAACTTCCCCTACACGTTCGGCTTCCTCTTCAGCAACGGCGTCTACGTCCGTGCCCGAGCCGACGGCCCTCGCTTCGCGGAGCGCTACGTGGCGCTGCTGCGTGACACGGGCCGCATGACGGTCGAGGAGCTGGCCCACCGGCATCTCGGTGTCGACCTGCGTCAGACGAGCTTCTGGGAGGAGTCGCTCGACTCGGCCCTCGCCGACGTCGACGCCTGGCTGGCGTTGACGGGGTAGCCCTCGAGCGCCAGGAGGCGGGCCTTGACAGAGGGGCCGCCCCCCGAATACTGCCCCAGGCCGCCAGCGGCGGGCACGACTCTGTGGCACGGCACGAAGAGGGGGAGCGGGTTGGTCGCCATCACCCGCCCCACGGCACGGGCGGCACCGGGTCGACCGGCCGCCCGTGCCACCTCGCCGTAGGTGCGCACCTGGCCGCGTGGGATGGCGCCCACGAGCTCCATGACCCGCCGCTCCCACGGGGTCACCCACCGCAGGTCCAGCGGTGGCACCGCGCCGGTGTGCCACCAGGCGCGCACCGCCCGCTCCCACCGGTCGACCTCCGCCGCCTCACCGGGCTCCAGGCGCACGGCCCCCAGCCGCCGCCCGTAGCGCGAGCGTACCTCGGTCAGCAGTGCCTCGGGCCCGGAGCAGGCCACGGAGGCGTAGACGAGCCCGGCCTCGGTCCACGCCAGGTGAAGGGGCCCGACCGGGCTCGCCACGACCGCCCATCGAAGGACGCGGGCGGCCGCCCCGTCCGGCGACGACCGCCCGCGTCGTCCCTGGCTCGTCATCGGGCTGGCACGGCCTCCAGGGCTGCCAGCACGCCCGAGAGCAGCTGCGCGCCATCGGCCCGTGTCAATCCCACGTCGGCCGCATCCAGGGCCGGGAATGCGACGACGTCACGCAGCGACGCCAGGGCCTGGCGCCCCGTCACGACACCGTCGGGGTTGGCCACCGGCAGCTGGATGCCCAGGGCCCGCTCCACCATCTCCGCCCACAGCCCCCAGGTCAGGGCCTCGTCGAGGCCCAGCTGGCCGAGCCGCTCCCCGTCGGTCAGGGCGCCCAGGAAGACGCCCCGCTCCACCAGGTCGTAGACGTACTCGGCCTTGGGATGGTCCAGGTAGGTGCGGGCCAGCCGCCAGTTGCCGTCAGGCTGCGGGGCGATGGTGCCGTGCTCGACGATGTACTCGATGATGAGCTGCCGGCTCTCGACCTGCGGGTCCAGCACGACCCTGGCCTGGGCGCCCGTGGCCGGGAAGCCGCCGCCGCCGTCGGCCCGGTAGTTGTTGGTGGCGAGGATGAAGACGTCGTCGGGCTCGACCGGCCGCCCCTGGTAGGTGAGCCGCACGATCCGCTCGCCCACGGGCCGCGTGATGTCGATCTCGTACTCGACCCCGTCGATCTGGTCGAAGTTATAGCCACGGAACTGCGGGTCGAGCAGGGGCGTCTCACCGGCACCCGGGGTCACCTGCTGGAAGTTGCGCGCGGCGTGCTCCAGCCAGGCCTTGAGCTCGGCGCCCGTCACCTCGATGGCCTTGAGGGTGTTGTCGTAGACGTAGATGGAGGCGACGTCGGCGATGGTGATGGGGCCCGGGGCGATGTCGGTGTAGTCGGTCGGGCCACCCCGCCCCGACTTGAAGGGAGCCGCCGCCGACAGGACCGGGATCCCCTCCCACCGGGTACCCGCCAGGGCCTCCTCGACGTAGCGGCGCTGCACGTCGTTGATGAGCTGGATCACCCCGGTGTCGGTGAGACGGGAGGCATGGCTGTCGATGGGGACCAGGGTCCGCCCGATGGGGCTGGTCACGTACGCCAGGGTGGTCTCGTGAGCCTGGCGAGCCCACTCGAGGACCCGAGCCGACGGCTCCACCTTCTCGGTCGACAGGAGCTCGACCCGCTTGCCGACCACCCGCCAGCCGTCACCCTCGGGCTCCAGCTCCAGCGTGACGACGCCCAGCGCCCGGCCCCAGTACGCGGGCTGGACGATGGCCACGCCGTTGACGATCCCGTCGGGATGCTCCGGCAGGCCGTCACCCGGGATGGCCAGATGCGAGTGCCCCGCCACGATGACGTCGATGCCCGGCACCTCGTGGGCCAGCACGTAGGCGGCGTTTTCGAGCAAGGCGCCCGGCTGCCACCCAGCCTGCGGGTCCGCCCCGCTGTGGGTGAGGGCCACCACGACGTCGGCGCCCTTCGCGCGCATCTCCGGCACGAAGCGCCGCGCCGCATCGACGATGTCACCCACCTCGAGGCGGCCTTCGAGGTTGCTCTTGTCCCAGACCAGGATCTGCGGCGGCGTGAAGCCGATGACGCCCACGGTGATGGGCCTGCCGTCGAGCTCCCGCTCCAACAGGACGTAGGGGGTGAAGTAGGGCTCCTCGGTGCCCGGCCGGTAGACGTTGGCCAGCACCACGGGGTAGCGTGCTCCCTGCAGGGTCCGCTCCAGGAAGTCGAGCCCGTAGTTGAACTCGTGGTTGCCGAGGGTGGCAGCATCGTAGCCCATGCGGTTGAGCACGTCGATGACGGGGTGCACCTGGCCCGGCTCCAGCGGCCGCACCCGAGCCACGTAGTAGCCGACGGGCGTGCCCTGGATCAGGTCGCCATTGTCCAGCAGCAGGGCCCCCGGATGCTCGGCCCGGATGCGCTGCACCAGGGTGTCGACCAGCGCCAGCCCCACGTCTGCCTGCCGACCGGCGTAGTAGTCCCACGGGTAGAGGTTGGCGTGCACGTCCGTCGTCGCCATGATCACGAGCTCGGAGGCGCCCGCCGGCGAGACCACGGCCGCCAGCACCACGGCCAGGAAGAGGACCCCGACCGACCAAGCACGGACATGACGCGTCGATGGACTTCTCATAGCGCCCCTCCCCATCTCAAGTTAGCCAGGAAACGACCCCGCTCCCAGACAACCCCTTGTAGGTCCCTCATTACCATTCGACGGGGGCCGGGGTGAAGCCTACGGTCCGAGCGCACGGACGCCGCCGGTCCCGCCCAGGGACCGGCGGGCGCCGGGAGGAGGGCTTGCGGTGAGGGTGGCGGCCATCGTCGCGGAGTTGCTGGAGCGCGCCGGGGTGCGCGACGTATTCGGCGTGCCCGGCGAGAGCTATCTGCCGCTGCTCGACGAGGTGGCTGCCCGCCGAGGGCTTCGATTCGTCACGACCCGTCACGAGAGCGGTGCCGGCTTCATGGCCGACGGCTACGCCAAGGCCAGCGGCGGCATCGGAGTGGCCATGGCCAGCCGGGGCCCCGGCCTGCTCAATCTGGCCATCGCGCTTCACCAGGCCTACCAGGACGCCTCGCCTGTCGTGGCCTTCGCGGGGCAGGTCGGCACCGCGAAGCGCGGGCGGCAGGCCTTCCAGGAGCTGGAGATGGCGAGCTCGCTCGGCCCTGTGGTCAAGTGGGCGGTGGAGGCGACACGTCCCGAGAGGGCCGCCGAGGTGGTGGCGCAAGCCTTCGCGGTGGCTCGTCTCGGTCGCCCGGGCCCTGTGCTCGTCGCCCTGCCCGAGGACGTGCTCGAGGCGGACGGTGGCGAGACTCCCCCTCCCGTGCCCGCCCCGGCTCCGCCTGCTCCGCATCCCGAACGCCTGGAGCAGGCCCTCGAGTGGATCGAGGAGGCCGAGCGCCCCGTGGTGGTGGCCGGGCGCGGGGTGCTGATGGCGGGAGCCACCCAAGCCCTGGTGCGCTTCGCCGAAGCCTTCGAGCTGCCCGTCTACTCGGCCTGGCGGCGGATGGACGTCTTTCCCAACGACCACCCCTGCTACGCCGGCACGCTGGCCTTCGCCAACGACCCCGAGGTGGTGCGCGCGCTGGTGGAGGCCGATGTGGTCGTCGGCATCGGCACCCAGTGGAACGAGGTCACCTCCCTGGGTTACCGCGTGCCCAAGGGGCGGCTGGTCATGGTCGACGTCGACCCGGTCAGCATGGCTCAGGCCGCCGCGAGGCTGCCGGCCCGGGAGTGCCTGGCGGTGGTGGCCGATGCGGGGCTCTTCCTGAGCGCCGCCCTGGCCCGGGGGCGCCGCCGGGAGGTCTCGGCCCGGCGCACTCTGGTCGAGGCCTGCCATGCCCGATACGACCGCTTCTCGAGCCCGCCCGAGTCGGCAGACGGCCCGTTGACCCCGACGGCCGTCGTGGCGGCCCTGCGCCGCATCTTGCCGCCCGAGGCCGCCATCGTCAGCGATGCGGGCAACTTCGCCACCTGGTACCAGCGCTACTACCGCTTCCGTTTGGCCGGCACGCACTTCGCGCCCGTCTCGGGCGCCATGGGCTACGGCCTGCCCGCGGCCATCGGCGTGGCGCTGGCGGATCGGACAACCGGGCGCTGGGGTCCGGACGGCCGGCCGGTGGTGGCCCTGGCGGGCGACGGGGGCTTTCTCATGACGGCGTCGGAGCTGGCGACGGCCGTACGGCTGGCGCTGCCGGTGCGGGTGGTCGTCTTCGACAACGCCCTGTACGGCACGGTCTACGCCCACCACCGACGGCGCACCGACGACCCGACCCGCCTGTCCGTGCACGGCCTGCTCAACCCGGACTTCGCGGCGGTGGCGCGTGCCTTCGGTGCGTACGCCGAGACCGTGGAGCGGGTCGATGCCGTGGAGCCGGCGCTGCGTCGGGCCCTGGCAGCCGAGGGGCCGGCGGTGCTGCACGTGAGGATCGACCCGACCCGGCTTCACGCCTTGGAAGGATGAGCATCGTGCCCTCATCGGAGCGATTCGGCCAAGACGCCCTGCGCGACAGGCTCGATGACGCGCCCCGCCGACAGGGACGAGCGACGAGCCCGTGGCGCACGCTGTTTCGGTGGCTGCCGGCCATCGCCTACATGGTGGCCAACTGGCTGGTCTCCGACCTGCCGGGGGAGCGGCTGGAGCGGCTCATCGCTCCTGACTGGCTCATGCACGGCCTTGCCTACCTCGTCTTTGGCGTGACCCTCTACCTGGGCTGGCAAGGTCGGCCCCATGCCCTGCTCCTGGCCGTGGCCACGGCCATGATTTACGCCGGCGTGGACGAGTGGCACCAGAGCTGGGTGCCCGGGCGCAGTCCCTCGCTTGCGGACTGGACGGCGGACGTGATCGGCGCGGCCGCGGGCGCGAGGGGAGCGAGCTGGTTGCAGGCAAGACGACGAGGGGGCACCGGCCCCAACCGTCCCTCCACACGACGTCGGGCCGGCTCGGTGGGGCTCGTGGTCCTGCTGGCCCTGCTGACGTCCGGCTCGGTGGAGGCGCCCGGCCACCCTTCGCTGGCCGACCTGCACGCCTGGCTGGACGAGGTCGAGCGGGCGCTGGCGTCGGGCGAAGCCGCCGGCGCCCTCCGTCAGCTCCAGGCCGCGGTCGCCGCAGGGGCGCCCTGGACCCCCTACGCCACCCTCCGGCACCTGACGCTGGAGGCCCGGGCACAGCTGGCACTGGGCGACGCCGGGCGGGCCGTCGAAGCCGCCCGCCAGGCGCTGACCCTTGCCCGGGAGGACGACCGCCTCGACGCGCGCCTCTTGCTCGCCGAGGCGCTCGAGGCCTCCGGAGAGCTTACCGCGGCCTTCGACACCCTGCTGGAGGCCGCCGAGGATCCCCTGCTGGCCTACCGTGGCCCCATGCGGGCGTCGGTGCTGGCCAAGCTGTCGGCCCTTGCGCCCAGGATCGCGGCGACGAGCCCCGAAGGGGAGGCGCGCCTGCTGCGCTACGGACGCGCACTCCACCGCCTCGGGAGATGGCAGGATGGGGTCCGGCTCCTGACGGCCGTCGAGTGGCGTTGGCTCACCGTCGACGCGTGGGCGGAGATGGCCCGGGGCCTGGAGGTCCTTGGGCAGCGTAGCCGGCAGGCGCAGGTGCTCCGGCAGGCTCTGGAGGAGGCGCAGCGCCAGGGGCTCCCGGCGCAGCGGCTGGCCGCGCTCCGTCTACAGCTCGCCGGCGCCCTGCAGGCCAGCGACCCCGCCGCGGCCGGTGCCCTCTTGCGCCAGGTCGTCGAGGAGGCCCCCGGCACCGCCGCCGCGGGTGAAGCCCTGTCGAGGCTGGTGCGTCAGGCGCTGGACGCCGGCGACGTGGCGGGCGCCCTGCACATGGTGGAGCGACTCGGGCCCGCCGCGAGGGACACCACCGGATGGAAGGAAGCGGTCATGGCGACCTTCGCGGCCGTCTGCCAGCCCGAGGCCCTGCGCGCCCTGGAGGCCGACGGTGGACCGTCGCCGGCCGCATCCCTTGAGCCCGCTCGACGGCTGCTCGGTTACCTCGCCGGCGCCGGAGCGCAGGACGACCGGCTTCTCTACTGGACGGCGCGCCTGGATCCCGTGGCCCGAGCGGAGGGGGTCGGCAGGCTCCTGCGGACCTACGCCCTCTCCTACTACTCCGCCCTGGCATGGGAGCGCTGGCCCGACCTGGCGTCCGCGGGCTCGACGCCACCACGGCTCGACCCGGACCACCGGCCGGAGACGGCACCCCTGCCCCCCGAGATCGAAGAGTTGCGGACGGCCGGTCGGGTGCGCGACGCACTCCAGGAGCTGCGCTATCGGCTCGCTGCCCCGGCCGGGTCCATCGCCCCAGCCCCGCAGGATGACGCAGCCCGGGCGGCGTGGCTGGCTACCCTCATCCGGTGGGAACAGGAGGCGGGCGAGCACCGGGCGGCCATGCGCCATGCCCAACCGCTGATGACAGGCGGCGAGGCCTGGGTCTGGGCGGCGCTGTTCCCTCGGCCCTACGAGGAGACGGTGCGGGCCGCGGCGGCGGCCGCCCAGGTCGATCCTCTGCTGGTCTGGGCCGTCATGCGGGAGGAGAGCGCCTTCGCCCCCGAAGCCCTCTCCAACGCCGACGCGTACGGGCTGATGCAGCTCTTGCCCTCGACGGGCCAATGGATGGCCGAGCGTCTGCGCCTGCCCTGGCAGGGAGCCGACGCGCTATGGGATCCTGCCGTCAACGTGCGGCTCGGCAGCGCCTATCTGGGGTACCTGCTCCGACGCTACGGGGATGCGAGGGTGGCCGTCGCCGCCTATCACGCGGGGCCGGGGCGGGTGGACCGCTGGCTGCAGGGTGGCATGCCGGCGGACGTCGAGCTCTGGGTCGAGCGGATCCCCATCGCGACCACTCGACGCTACGTCCAAAGCGTCGACCGCTCGTACCGCATCTACCGGGCCCTCTACGGCGACCAGGGCTCGGCCCTCGCCCCCGAATCCTAGAGGCGCTCCAGCAGGCAGGCCAGCAAGGCGGTGCGTCGCGGCAGCTCGCTCGTGTCCACGTACTCGCTGGCCGCCGAGTGGGCGCCGTCGCCCACGGGGCCGAGCCCGTCCAGGGTCGGCAGGCCCAGCGCGGCCGTGAGGTTGCCGTCGCTGGCACCCCCTACCGCGGCCTCCCCCAGCTCGATGCCCAACTCGGCCGCGGCCTCCCGGGCCTGCCGGTAGAGCTCCGCCACGGCCTGGGTACGCTCCAGCGGCCAGCGGTCGACGCCTCCGCTCACCTCGACGCGAGCGCCGTTGGAGGCGGCGAGCGCGCGCAGGTCGCGGTCCACCCGCTCGGCCTCGGCTCGGGTGACGAAGCGCACGTCCACGTCGGCCCATGCCCGCTCCGGCACCACGTTGGGCCGAGTGCCGCCTCCCACCACGCCCACGTTGACGGTGGTGCCGTCGGAGGGCCGGGAGAGGGCGTGGGCGGCCAGTACCAGCTCGGCCAGCGCCACGACGGCGCTGACACCTCGCTCGACGTCGTTGCCCGCGTGGGCGCTCTTGCCCGTCACCTCGAGTCGGTAGCGGGCGACTCCCTTGCGCGCGGTCTTGACCGCGCCGCCCGGCGCCGCGGGCTCCAGCACCAGTGCCAGCGCCGCCCCCCGAGCGGCCTGCTCGATGAGCGGACGGGAGGAGCCGCTGCCCACCTCTTCGTCCGCGGTCACCAGCAGGCGCACGCTGCGCCGGGGCCTCGCGCCCACTGCGTCGAGCGCCTGCACCGCCCAGGCCATCATCACCAGGCCGGCCTTCATGTCGTAGGCTCCCGGGCCGTAGGCCCGCGAGCCGTCGATGCGAAACGGCCAGGCCTGCAGCGTCCCGATGGGATAGACGGTGTCGAGATGCCCCAGGACCAGCGCCGCGCCGTCATCCGAAGGCCCCTGCCCCAGCGTCACCTCCAGGTGGACGCCCACGCCGGGCACCCGATGCCGCCGCACGTGCGCCCCCAGGCCCTCCCACCGGCGGGCCACCACCTCCGCAGCCCGGCTCAGCGCAGCCTCGTCGCCCGATGGGGTCTCGAGCCGGACCAGCTCCTCGAGCTCCGCGATCATCTGCGGCCGGTGGGCCTCCAGATACTCGGTCAGCGCCTGGGCCCGCGCCATGGGATCCGCCTCCCGTCGCATCGTCGCGCCCGGGCGTCGCGACCCGCCCGAGAGAGGGATGGCGCACGGCGCGCCGTAGTGTCGTGGCAGTCTCCTGCAGGAGGTCGTGGCCCTTGCGCGTGGAACGCGTCGAGCTGCGCGTCGTGCGTATGCCCCTCAACTTCGTCTTCGAGACCTCGTTTGGCAATACCACGGAGCGGTCCATCCTCCTGGTCACCGTCTACGGTGACGGGCTCGAGGGCTACGGCGAGTGCGTGGCGGACGAGGCGCCCCTCTACCGGGAGGAGACGGTGGAGACGGCCCGCAGCGTCCTGCTGGGGGCCATCCTGCCGCGCGTCGTCGGGCGAGACTTCGCCAACCCCGAGGCCCTGGTCCAGAGCATGGCGCCCATCCGCGGCAACCGCATGGCCAAGGCTGCGCTGGAGACGGCCTTCTGGGATCTGTGGGCTCGTTCTCTGGGCCGCCCCCTGTGGCAGCTCCTGGGCGGGGTGCGCCAGGAGATGCCCGTCGGGGTCAGCCTCGGCATCCAGCCCTCCATCGAGGCCACCATCGAGGCCGTGGCACGCCACGTGGCGCAGGGGTACCGCCGCATCAAGCTCAAGATCCGCCCTGGATGGGACGTGGCCGTGGTCGAGGCAGTGCGTGAGCGCTTCCCCGACGTCCCGCTGACGGTGGACGCCAACTCGGCCTACCGGTTGAGCGACCTGCCGGTCTTCGTGGCGCTCGATGGCCTGGGGCTCGACTACATCGAGCAGCCGCTGGCCTTCGACGACCTGCACGACCACGCCCTGCTCCAGGCGCGGCTTCGCACGCCCATATGCCTCGACGAGTCCATCACCAGCGCCCGCGACGCCCGCATCGCGCTGGCGATGGGGGCTGCCCGGGTGATCAACATCAAGGTGGGCCGCGTCGGCGGCCACCTGGAGGCGCGCCGGGTGCACGACGTGGCGGCTGCCTTCGACGCGCCCGTCTGGTGCGGTGGCATGTTGGAGGCCGGCATCGGGCGCGCCCACAACCTGCACGTCTCGACGCTGCCCAACTTCACCCGGCCGGGCGACGTGGCCAGCGCGAGCCGCTACTGGGCCCGCGATATCATCCACGAGCGCCTGGAGGCCCGTGACGGCATCATGTCCGTGCCCGACGGGCCGGGGATCGGCGTGACGCTGGACCGTGAGTTCGTCCAACGCATCACGGTCGGCGACCCGGTCGTGGTGGGGGGCTGAGGCCGTGGAGCGCTACACGGTGCGGTCCCTGGAAGGGGCAGCCGAGTTCAAGCAGGTGGAGGCCATCCAGCGGGCCGCCTGGGGCATGACCGACCTGGAGGTCGTGCCGGCGGCGGCGCTGATCGCCATCGCCAGCGAGGGCGGCCTGGTCGCGGGCGCCTTCGACGGCCCGCGGCTGGTGGGCTTCGTCTTCAGCTTCCCCACCGCCGACCCCCACCGGCAGCACTCCCACATGCTGGCGGTGCGGCCCGAGTGCCGGGGCACCGGGGTGGCGGTGCGTCTCAAGCTCTTCCAGCGGTCGTGGTGCCTGGCCAGGGGCATCCGGCAGGTGGACTGGACCTATGATCCGTTGATGGGCCGCAACGCCAACCTCAACGTGCGCAAGCTGGGCTGTGTGGTGCGCAGGTACCTGGTCGACCACTACGGCCCCTTGAGCGGCATCAACGCGGGCACGCCCACCGACCGGTTCCTGGCGGAGTGGCACCTGACCAGCCCGAGAGTCGAGGCGGCCGTCCGGCGACTGGAGGGGGACGCGGCCGACGAGGCGTCCGAGACGGCGCGGGATCTGGCCTCGCTTCCGGTGGCCAACCGGGTCGACGGCGCGCGTCCCGTGGACTTCGTCCTGCCCGACGTGCCCCGCTTCGCCGTCCAGATCCCCGACGACTTCGCCGACCTGCTCCACAGCGAGCCGGAGCTGGCGATGCAGTGGCGCATGCACGCCCGAGAGGTCTTCACGTCGAGCTTCGCCGCGGGCTACCAGGTCGCGGGCTTCGTGCGGGAGGGCCGCCGCAACTACTACATCCTCGAGCGAAGAGAGGGATAGGGCCTTGCCTGAGCCATCCGAGCCTGTCGAGCGGCGCAGCCGGGCGTGGCGCCCCGAGACCGTCGCGGCCCGTGCCGGGCACGACCGCCCGCCCGTGGAGGAGCGGCCGGTCTCCCCGCCCATCTACCAGACGGCCGTCTTCGAGTTCGACGACCTCGCGCACCTGGCCCGGGTGGAGGCCGAGCAGGGCGCCGGGCCGCCGCGCAGCTTCTCGTACAGCCGGGAGGCCAACCCCACGGTCGCGACGCTGGAGCGGTCGGTGGCGGCCCTGGAAGGCGCCGAGGACGCCTGGGCGGCCGCCTCGGGCATGGGCGTCATCTTCACGACCCTGTGGGCGCTGCTGCACCCCGGCGACCACGTCGTGCTGCCCGAGGAGGTGTACGGGGGCACTTACCGGGCGGTGGCCGAGGAGCTGGCGCGCTTCGGCGTAAGCTTCACGCAGGTGGACGTCTGCGACCCGGCGGCGGTGCGGCAGGCCCTGCGGCCCTCCACACGGGTGGTGCTGGTCGAGACCATCAGCAATCCCCTGATGCGGGTGCCCGACCTGCACGCCCTGGCGGACATCGTGCGTGAGCACGGGCGCTGCCGCCTGGTGGTGGACAACACCTTCGCCACTCCCATCCTCTGCCGGCCCCTGGCGCTGGGGGCGGATCTGGTGGTGGAGAGCGCCACCAAGTTTATGGGAGGGCACGGCGACGTCTCGCTGGGGGTCGTCGCCGGCCCGGCAGAGCTCATCTCGCAGGTGCGGCGCAAGGGCATGGTGCTGGGCGCCACAGCGGGCCCCTTCGAAGCCTGGCTGGTGCTGCGAGGGCTCCAGACGCTGGCGCTGCGCGTCCAGCGGCAGAGCGCCAATGCCCTGGAGCTGGCGCGCCGGCTGTCTGCCCATCCCGCCGTGGAGCGGGTCCACTATCCCGGACTCGAACCCGCCGACGGCCCGGCGACCCGGGTGCTGTCGGGAGGGTTCGGGGCCATGCTGTCCTTCGTCCTGCGCGATGCGTCGCCGGCATCCGAGCCGCAGCCGCCGGTGCCCCCCGTGGTCGAGCGCTTCGTGAAGGCGCTGGAGATGGTGCGCCTGGTCCCCAGCCTGGGCGAGGTCTGCACCACCCTCTCCCACCCCGCCTCCACCTCGCACCGCGCCATCCCGCCCGAGCGGCGCCGCCGGCTCGGCATCGTCGACCGGCTGGTGCGGCTCTCGGTCGGAGCGGAGGCCGTCGACGACATCTGGCAGGACCTGGAGCGAGCGCTGGCGCAGACAGTGTAGGCGGCGGAGGTCGGGGCCGCCGTCACGGCTCGGGAGCCAGGATCGCCTTGCCCGGGTTGAGCAGCCCGTGGGGGTCCAGGGCGCGCTTGACGGCGGCCATCAGCGCTAGCGTCTCCGCCGGTACGGCCTGCCGCAGGTAAGGGAGTTTGAGCCGCCCCACCCCGTGCTCGCCCGTCAGGGTACCGCCCCGCGCCAGGGCGGCTGCGAAGAGCGCGTCGATGGCGGCGACGGCTCTGGCCATCCGCTCCGGGTCCCGCTGGTCGGTGAGCACGTTGGGGTGCAAGTTTCCGTCGCCGGCATGCCCGAAGACGACCAGATCCACCCGGTGCCGGTCCCTGATGGCGTCGAGGTCCCGCAAGAAGCCGGCCAGCTCGTCCAGAGGCACGGTGGCATCCTCGGAGATCTTGGTGGGTGCGATGCGAGCGACGCGAGGCGAGAGCTCCTCTCGCGCTGCCCAGAGCCGAGCCTGCTCGCCCCCGTCGACGACCGCCAGCGCCCGCCCGCCCCTCTCCTCGACCTCACGCGCCAGCCCCCGGGCCTTGAGAGCCACCTCCTCGGGCAGCCCCAGGAAGTCGGCCAGCAGCAGCCCGTAGCGCGCATGCCAGGGCCCGAGGGCCTCCCTCAGCCCCGGCACCGCGTCGAGGCGGTCGGAGAGGAGCTCCACACAGCGGCGGTCCAGCATCTCCAGGCTGGAGGGGCGCAGCGGGCTGACGGCCATCTGTACCACCCGGTCCTCCAGCTCCTCCGGGCTGTCCACCGCGACGACCAGGCTGGCGCGCGCCGGAGGCAACGGCAGCAGGCGCAGCCAGGCCCGGGTCACGACCCCGAGCGTCCCCTCGGAGCCGACCATCAGCCGCACCAGGTCGTATCCACAGGCGTCCTTGCTGGTGCAACCGCCGAGCCGCACCACCCGCCCGCCAGCCAGCACCACCTCCAGGCCCAGGACGTAGTGGCCGGTGGGCCCGTACTGGAAGCTGTGGGGGCCGGCGGCGTTCTCGGCGATGTTGCCGCCGATGGTGCAGACCCGGGCGCTGCCGGGGTCGGGCGGATAGAAGAGCCCCACCTGGCGGGCAGCACGCTGGAGGTCGGCCGTGACGACCCCGGCCTCGACCACCGCCTGCAGGTTGCGGGTGTCGAGGGCCAGGATGCGGTTGAGCCGCGTCATCACCAGCGCGATGCCGCCCTGCGGCACGGCGCCCCCGCTCAGACCGGTGCCGGCCCCTCGCGGGTAGACCGGCACCCCATGGGCCTGGGCCACCGCCAGGCAGGCGGCCACCTGCTCGGTCGACGTGGGCAACACGACCGCCTCGGGCTCGCCCGCCAGGTACGTGGCGTCGAAGCCATAGGCCTTGCGCTGGCTGGCACCGGTCAGGACCTGCTCATCGCCCAGCCGGGCCCGCAGCTCGCCCACCCACGCCGGCTGCGCCGCCATGCCCGTCCCCCGCGGGGTCGCGCCCGCCCGTGCCGCGACCGCCCGTGCTCAGCCCTCGTAGTGGAGGGCGACGGTCTTGAGCTGCGAGTAGAAGTCGACGGCCACCTTGCCCTGCTCCTTGAAGGGGGTGCCCGAGGCCTTGGTCCCGCCGAAGGGCGCCTGGAATTCGATGCCCGCGGTCGGCACGTTGACCCCCACCACGCCCGCCTCTACCTCCCGGATGAAGCGGTGCGCCCGGCTCAGGTCGCGGGTGCAGACCGAGGCCGACAGGCCGTAGCGGGTGTCGTTGGCCAGGCGGACGGCCTCGTCGAAGTCCGCGGCCTCGAGGATGGCCACCACGGGGCCGAAGATCTCCTCTTGCGCGATGGTCATCTCGGAGCGCGCATCCACGAAGACCGTCGGGGCCACGTAGAAGCCCCGGCCAAACTCGCCCTCCGTCAGGCGGCGGCCTCCCAGCACGAGGCGGGCCCCCTCCTCGACGCCGGTGCGGATGTAGCCCAGGATGCTCTCCATCTGGGTCTCGTCCACCACCGGCCCCATGTAGGTCCCCTCGTCGAGGGGGTCGCCGACCCGCAGCGCGGCCGCCCGCTCCACGAAGCGCTCCACAAACGCCCCGGCGATGGGCCGCTCCAGGATGATCCGGCTGGTGGCGGTGCACCGCTGCCCCGCCGATCGGAAGGCCCCGTCCAGCGCCACCTCCACGGCCCGGTCGAGATCGGCGTCGGCCAGCACGACCAGGGGGTTCTTGCCGCCCATCTCGCACTGGCATCGCAGGCCCCGGCGCGATGCGTCTTCGTACAGCCGGGAACCGATGGCCGTCGAGCCTGTGAAGGAGACGGCCCGCACGCCCTCCGCCCCGAGCAGCGCCTCACCCACCACGGAGCCGGGCCCCACCACGGCATTGAGGACGCCCGGCGGCAGGCCCGCCTCGGCCAGGGCCCGCACCAGTTCGAGCCCCGTGGCGGGCGCCTGGGTGGCCGGCTTGAAGACGACCGTGTTGCCCGTCACCAGGGCCGGCGCCAGCTTCCAGGCGGGGATGGCGATGGGGAAGTTCCACGGGGTGACGATGCCGACGACTCCCAACGGCTCCCGCAGGGTGAAGAGGAAGACCCCCGGGCGGGAGGACGGCAGCGTCTCGCCCGCCAGCCGGGCCCCCTCGCCCCCGAAGTACTCCAGGATCTGGGCGGCTCTGGCCACCTCGGCCCGTGACTCCCCGATGGGCTTGCCCTCCTCCAGGCTCAACAGCCTGGCGATGGCCTCGGCGCGGCTGCGGACGATGGCGGCCGCCCGGTACAGGATCTCGCCCCGGGCCACGGGGCTGGTGCGGCTCCACGCCGGGAAGGCGCGCCGGGCAGCCTCGACCGCCCGGCTGACGTCGGCTCCGGACGAGCGTGGTACGATAGCCACCACCCGGTCCCGGTCCGCAGGGCTGCGATCCTCCTGGACCTGCCCGTCCAGCGCGGGCACCCACTCGCCTCCGATGAAGTTGTGGTATCGCTCCGCCATCGGCGCTCCCCCCTCACCCTGGCCTCCCGTTCGTTCATGGACTGCCGTTGCGCGCCGATGCCAAGCCGGGCCCCAGATCAACCAGGTGGGGACCGCCGGCACCGTAGCTCCGGATGACCCTCGGTACCCGCAGGCGCTCATCCGTCTCGTAAATCATACGGAGCCGCTCGAAGACGGTTTCGGCGACCCTCGGTTCCCGGACATCTGACGCCTGGGCCGTCAGATCGGCGACCATGTCGAGCAACGCGACGTTGTCTTCGCTCAGGCTGTCGTCGTGTCCCTCGATGAGGCCCCAGGCGTCCCACGGGAGAAGCTCCACCTTGTTAAGGGCAGCCAGGTCCCGCACGACATTGCCTCGAACGAACCACAGCCCGCGCAAGTCGAGGATTCCGCAGCGGTCGGGGTCGATGCTGCCGGATCGGCAGCGGTGCCATACATCTCCGGCGCTAAGGAACTGGTCCCGTGGCACATCGCACGGGTCGAACCCCACGCCGAGCGCCTCGCACTGAACCGGGTCCAGCTGAGGATCGACCAGCACCCAGCGGGCGTCGGTCGCGTCCCAGTACTCGCACACCCAGTGGTCCTCGTAGGCGCCGGGATCGAAGTACCGGCCGAAGCCCACGCGCACACGCGCCGGGACGCCCTGCTCGCGCAGGATGGCCACGAGAAGCGTCGAGAAGTGCCGGCAATTGCACACGAGCCGCTGGCCGGGCGGCCGCACGGTCGTCAGGGGCGGGTCGGATGTGCCGCCGGTCTCGGCGAGCCGGCGCAGGATATCGGCAACGTGGCGCAGTTGCAGGTCGGCTTTTCGTTCGTCGGTGAACGACTGCCCGTAGGCCTTACCCCAGTAGACGTGGATCAGGCTGCCCTGCACCGCCCGGCAGAGCGCCCGCATGTCCTGGGGCAAACTGCGCAGGGCAGGCCCCCACTCACCGGGCTCCGTGATCGGGCCATGCGCTACGTAGTACGCAAGCTGGGGGTCTTGCTGCTGAAACCGGCTGTCGCGGCGTTGCACGGTTTGGTCGCTTCCTCATGAAGCCCCGCATGCAGGACAGGTCACAGGCTCCCGTCTCTCGGCCGCGCCCGTTAGCTCGCCACACCGACCCCTTCGACCTGCGCCCGGGTCGGCTCCTCCAGGAAGCCGGGCTCGACGCGGGCCACGATCTGGGTGCCGACGAGGTCACCCGTCACGTTGCACATGGTGCGCACCATGTCGAGGAGGGCGTCGATGCCGGCCACCAACCCCACGGGCGCCATCGGCAACCCCGCCTGGGTGATGGCCAGCGACAGCATGATGAGGCCCGCTCCCGGCACGCCAGCCGTGCCGATGGAGGCCAGCACGCCGGTGACGATGACGCCCAGCAACTGGGTCGGCGTCAGATCGATACCCGCCACGTTGGCTACGAAGACCACCGACGCCCCGAGGTACAGCGCCGTGCCGTCCATGTTGATGGTGGCCCCCAGCGGCAGCGAGAAGCCGTAGAGCGACTCTCGGATGCCGAGCCGCTCGGCGGCCCGCATGGTGACGGGCAACGTGCCGTTGCTGGAGCGAGTGACGAAGGCCATGGCCATGGGCTCGTAAGCCACACCCCAAAACCGGCGCTGCTTCACCCCAAACAACGCCAGGAGCAACGCGTACAGCCCGATCTGCAGCGCGATGCCGCCATACACCACGCCCGTCAGCTTGGCCAGGGGCACCAGCGCCGCCACGCCGGTCCGCCCCAACGTCACCGCGATGAGGGCGAAGACGCCGATGGGTGCGTACTCCAGCACACCGCGCACCATCACGTACATGACCTCGTTGATGCCGCGGAAGATGGCCAGGAGCCCCTCGCTCAGCGAGGCCCCTTGCTGCTCTCCCGAGTGGCGCAGCACGCCCAGCGCCACGCCCACCACCAGGGCGAAGAAGATGACGGCCAGGACGTCGCCCTGCGCCAGCGCCGCGAACGGGTTGGTGGGGACGATGCCCAGGAGCACCTGGCTGAGCGGCGGCGGCATGCGGGCCTCGGCCCCCTCGCCCGGCATCGACAGGCCCTGGCCCGGGCTCACCGCCAGCGCCAGCAACACGCCCAGCGTCACCGCCAAGGCGGAGGTCAGGAGGTAGTAGACCAGGATCTTGACCCCGGCCCGGCCCAGCTGCGAGGGCCGGATGGAGGCGGCCCCCACGATGAGGGTGAAGAAGACGAGCGGCATCACCAGCATCTGCAGCAGACGCAAGAAGAGCGTGCCGAGCGGTTGCACGACCTCGATGGACGGCCCCACCGCGAGCCCCGTCACGGCGCCCGCCACGAACCCCACCAGGACCTTCCAGATGATGGGGAAACGCCAGTAGCGCTGCCAGAACGACTCCGTCACTCGCGGCCACCCCCCGGCTCCAGCCGGCGATTTGACCGCGTATTGGACGGCCCGCACGGCATCCCTTGGGGACGAATGTCCTGAAAGGAGGCCCCCCTCCGGTCGATAAGCGGAGTGAGAGGAGCCTCCCCGGGACAGGATCAGGCCGGATGGCAGCTGCGGGGCTGGATACGTCGTCTTCTCACCTGCTGGCCGCGCTGCGCCAGGTCGAGGAAGCCTTCGACGCTACGTTGGGGGCCCTGGCCGCGGCGCTCGACACACGCGCCCAGGAGAGCCCCGGCCACTCCCAACGCGTCGCCGCCTACACCCTCGAGCTGGCCTCGGCCATCGGCATCCACGACCCGGGCGTCCTCGCCAACCTGCGGCGAGGTGCCATCCTCCACGACGTCGGCAAGATCCTGGTGCCGGAGAGCATCCTGCGAAAGCCGGGCCCGCTCAACGCGGACGAATGGCGCATCATGCGCCTGCACCCCGAGCTGGGCTACCAGATCCTGCAAGGCGTCGCCTTCCTGCGGGACGCAGCCGAGATTCCCCTTTACCACCACGAGCGCTGGGACGGCTCCGGCTACCCCAGGGGCCTCCAGGGGCCCCAGATCCCGCTGTCGGCCCGGCTGTTCGCGATCGCCGACTGGCTCGACGCCATCACGTCGGAGCGCTCCTACCGACCCGCCGAGAGCTTCGAGAAGGCCCGGGAGACCATCGCACAGGCCGGAGGGCGCGCCTTCGACCCCGAGATCGTGGAGGCCTTCTTGGCCATCCCGGTCGCCCGCTGGGAAGCGCTGCGCGAGGAGGTCGGTCGGGCCTCCCCCATCACCCTGGGCATCCTGCCGCCGGGACGGATGACGCCCGGGTCGCGAGCGTGAGCCGCGGCGGACCGCCTGTGGACACAGGCTGTGGAAACCCTGTGGACGAGTCGTTGGTCGACGGCCTCGGAGGCCGCCACGACGCCATCTTCCCCGGCCACGTGTAGTGTGGATGATCGGTGTATAGCGGGCGCGACGATCGGGTGACTATCGCCCCACCTCGTCGCCCCGGTCAGGCGACGCCAGCAGCTCCTCGGCCAGGAAGGGGCGGCCCAGGTAGTAGCCCTGGCCGAAGCGTATGCCCAGCTCCCGCAGGGTGACGGCGGTCGGCTCGTCCTCGATCCACTCGGCGACGGTCTCGGCCCCCAGCTCCTGAGCCACCCGCCGCATGGCCGCGACCACCCGCTCGTCCATCTCGCTGCGTGCCACTCCCCGCACCAGGCTCCCGTCGATCTTGACGTAGTCGATGGGCACCCGTCGGAAGTAGCCCAGCGAGGAGTAACCCGCCCCGAAGTCGTCCAGCGCCAGCTGCACCCCTCGAGCCTTGACCGACTCGATGAACCGATTGACGGCCTCCCCCTCCGGCAGCGAGTGGCGCTCGGTCAGCTCGAGGACCACCTGCCGTGCCAGGCCCGGTTGCCGATCGAGCGTCTCAAGCAAGAGACGGCGATAGCTCGCCTCCCCCAGCAGATCCAGTGCGACGTTGACGAAGAGCCGCCGCTCGCCCAGCCTGCCGCTGGCCCACAGTTCGGCCACGTGCTGCAGCATCTGCGACTCCAGCTGCTCCAGCAACCCGTACGCCTCCGCCTCCCGGATGAAGCGGCTGGCCTCGACGACCTCCCCGTCCCCCTTGATGCGCGCCAGCACCTCGTATCCCCAGACGGCGCCCGAGCGCAGGTCGACCACCGGTTGGAGGGCGGGCACGACACGGCCCTCCAGCAGGGCCCGTCGCACCTCCTCCCCGCGTCCGTAAGCCTCGAGCCGCAAGGAGTGAGAGGCCGGGTCAAACACGGCCAGGGGCACGTGCTGTTCGCGCGCCGACAGGATGGCGGTGTCGAGCGCGTTGAGGAGCTCGAGGCGGGTGCGCCCGTGGTCGGGGAATGCGACCACCCCCGCGGTGGCCTTGACGGTTATGCTGGCGCCCTCGACCTCGACCGGAGAGCCGCAGACCCGCTCCAGGACGGCTCGGCCCGTGGCGAGCGCATCCTGGGCGTCCACGCCGGGCAACAGCACGGCGAAGGAGTCGCCGCCGATGCGCCCGATCCGCTCGGCCAGCCGCACCGCCTGCTGGAGTCGCAGCGCCACCACACGCAACACCTGATCCCCGGCGCTGTGGCCGAAGCGGGCGTTGATCTCGGTGAAGCGATCCAGGTCCAGCGCGATCAGCGCGAACGGTCGCCCTTCGAGTCGGCTGCTCTCCACCTCGTCTCCGACGAACCGCTCGAATCGCTGGCGATTGTACACGCCGGTCAGGGGGTCACGGTCCCGCATCGCCTCGGCCCGCGCGAGTTGCAGCCGCACCAGGTGCTCGCTCTCCTGGCGTGCCCGCTCCAGCGCGGCCACGTAGAGCCCGGTGGCCACCGCGTCGGCGATCTCCTGGAGCAGCGAGAGCCGTCCGCCTTCGGGATGCCACGTGGCGGACGCGTAGAGGCCCATCACACCCAGCACCCTGCCGTGGTGCGTCATGGGCAACGCCACCGCCAGCCGGGCCCCTGCCCGCGCCAGGGCCCGCTGGGGGTCGTCCTGGGGCAGCTCGTCGAGAGCCGCGGTCACGGCGTGCCGCTCGCGCAGAGCCACAGCTGCCGGACGGGCGGCGAGCAGCCTCTCGGCATGCTCCGGCCCCAGCGCCTCATCGCCCCCGCAGTCCCCGCAGGCGCACCGGCTCCACAGCCGTACCCCCGTCCCCGACTCGTCGAGCGCGGCTATCCAGCCGGCCACCATCTGACGGCCGTCCACCAGCAGGCGGCAGACGTCGTCCACCAGACGCCGGGGGTCGTCGTTGCGGCCGAAGAGGCGCTGGACGGACGTGAGCAGGCGAAGGCCGTCGTTGAGAACACGCACCTGGTCAGAAGTCTTCTCGAGCGTGCGCAACTCGACAGATATGGCTCGGAAGAGCAGAGGCCCCGTCACCAGGACGAAGAGGGTCGCTTTGAGGATGCTGGCGCCGAGGAGCCGCGACGCGCCGGGAGGCAGCACCCGGTGCAGCAGGAGATCGGAGAGGAGCATCCACGCGAAGGCGAGCACGAGATAGAGCACGACGGGACGCCAAACCCGCTGCACCCTCTGCCGGCCCATTCCCTCAACCTCCTGGCAGCGCCACCTTCGGCTCGCGGCCTGGCAGGAAGTAGTGGCTTCGTGCCGAAGCGCAGGCCCCGCCGACCCGTTCGACCGGGCCGGCACGGCCCATCGCAGTGCTCGGGAGGGTTCGCCGGTGCAAGACGCCCCCCGCACCGTGACGTTCGGCCCGAAGACGTTCCGCTTCGGACACCGCACCTACATCATGGGTGTCCTCAACCTGACGCGCGACTCCTTTTCCGACGGGGGCCGCTACCTGGCCTTCGATCGGGCCATCGCGCGAGCCGAGGAGATGGTCGAAGAAGGAGCCGACATCATTGACGTCGGCGCCGAGAGCGCCCGCCTTGAGGCCGAGAAGCTGGACCCCGCCGCGGAGCTGGACCGCCTCCTGCCCGTCATCGAGTGGATCGCTCGCAACCTCGAGGTGGCTATCTCGGTCGACACGTACAAGAGCGTGGTGGCAGAGGCCGCCTTGCAGGCCGGTGCCCACATCATCAACGACATCAGCGGCCTCCACGAGGACCCGGAGATGGCGGCCGTCGTGGCGAGGCACGGGGCGGGGATCGTCCTCATGCACCTGCAGGGCAGCGCCCGCCAGCCGGCGCGCCAGCCCCGCTACGACGACGTGGTGGCCGAGGTGATGGCCTACCTCGAGACCTCCATCCAGACGGCGCGGCGAGCGGGCATCGCGCCGGACCGGATCATCGTCGATCCCGGCATCGGCGTGGGCAAGCTGACCGAGCACAACCTGGCCCTCCTGCGCCAGCTGCCGCGCCTCAAGACGCTGGGACACCCGATCCTGGTGGGCCATTCGCGCACCAGCGTCATCGGCAACCTCATCGAGGCCCCCATCGGGGACCGCCTGGAGGGGACCCTGGGCGCCACCGCCGCCCTGGTGGCGCTTGGGGCAGACATGGTGCGGGTGCACGACGTGCGCGCCAACGTGCGGGCGGCCCGCGTGGCCGATGCCCTCCTGCGAGGCTGGACCCCGCCCTGGCCCTGGGCCTTCGACGCGGTGATCGGCGAGCAGCTTCGGCCGCTACACTCCCTGCGGGAGCTGGCGAGTCAAGACTGATCCCGTAGCGGCCCGAGGCGGCGCACCTGGCCGCTCACGTCGCCCAGGGCCCGCAGGTGTTGGACAACCGAGCGGCCGGCCACCCTGAGGTCGGGAGCGATCTCGGCCAGGGGCACCAGGACGAAGGCCCGCTCCAGCATGCGGGGATGAGGCAGGGTCAGCTCGGGAGTGGCCATGTGGATATCGCCGTAGAGCAGGATGTCGACGTCGATGGTACGGGGCCCCCAGCGCACCGTCCGCACCCGCCCGAGCGCCGCCTCGATGGCCTGCAGGCCTCGCAGCAGCTGCTCGGGGCCGAGGGTGGTGGAGATGGCGGCCGCCAGGTTGAGGAAGTCCGGCTGGGGGACTGGCCCCCACGGTCGGGTCTCGTAGACGTCCGATAGCCGCTCGACGGAGGTGCCGGGCAGCGCGGCGACCGCATCCACGGCCCGGCGCAGCATGGCTGCCCGGTCCCCGAGGTTGGAGCCCAGGCTCAGGTAGGCGACGACAGACGAGGGGGTCGACATGACCGTCTCACCCATTGTAGCACCGCAAGCAGGAGCCGGTGGCGGGCGCCTGTTGCCCGTGCGCACCCGCCGCTACGCGGTGGGCGAGCGGACCTACGTCATGGGCATCCTCAACGTCACGCCCGACTCGTTCTCCGATGGCGAGGCGTACCTCGAGCCCTCCGCCGCCATCCGCCGGGCCCTGGAGATGGTGCAGGAGGGCGCGGACCTCATCGACGTCGGGGGCGAGTCGACCCGGCCCGGCTCGCAGGAGGTGCCCCTCGACGAGGAGCTGCGCCGGGTCATCCCGGTCATCCGGGCGGTGGCTGCCGAGACGGACGTCCCCATCTCCATCGACACCCGCAAGGCCCGGGTGGCCGAGGCAGCGGTCGAGGCGGGTGCGCAACTCGTCAACGACGTCTCGGGGCTCACCTACGATCCCGACATGGCCCGTACGGTGGCGCGCCTGGGCGTCGGGGTGGTCATCATGCACATGCGCGGCACCCCCGCCACCATGCAGGGCCTGGCCACCTACCGCGATGTGGTGGCCGACTCCGCCCGGGAGCTGGCCGAGCGCGTGCACGCAGCCCTGGAGGCCGGGATCGCCCCGGATCGCATCGTCATCGATCCTGGCTTCGGCTTCGCCAAGACCGCCGAGCACAACTTCGAGCTCCTGGCACGCCTCGACGAATGGCACCGCCTCGCGACGCCGCCCGGTGCGCCGCCGCTGCCGCTCTTGGTGGGGACCTCCCGCAAGAGCTTCGTCGGCAAGGCCCTGGGAGACGTGCCCCCCCTCGAGCGACTGGAGGGCACCGCGGCCACGGTCGCGCTGGCTGTGGCCGGCGGGGCCGATATCGTCCGGGTGCACGACGTGGCGGCGATGCGCAAGGTGGTGGCAGTCGCCGATGCGGTCTGCCGCGGGCCGTGGCGCCGTCGTGAGCAGGCACCGGCGCAGACGTACACCATCGAGGTCCAGGGCATGACCTTCTCGGCGCGCCACGGCGTCTACGAGACGGAGCGGGCCGCCCGCCAGCCCTTCGCCGTCGACGTGCGGCTCTGGCTGCGGACGGCCCCTCGCGACGATCGTCTCGAGACCACGGTCGACTACGCCGAGATGTACCGGGCCGTGCAGGAGGTGGTCGAGGGCCCCAGCGTCCAGCTCATCGAAACCCTCGCCGACCGGGTCGCCGATGCCATCGTCTCCCGGTACGGGCCGCGCCTTCGTCGGCTCCAGGTCCGGGTGCACAAGCCCGGCGCCCCACTGGGCGGCCCCGTCCAGGACGTGGCCGCCACCGTCGAGCGAGCCTGGCCCTGATTCAGCGCTTGCCGAGCAGGTTCTCCAGGAACTCCTCGTGCCCCACCTCGTCGGCCAGGAGCTCCGTCACCAGCTGGTAGGTGACGGGGTCCTTGCCGAAGGTCATCTTGGCGATGCGGTTGTAGGTCTCGATGGCACTCGCCTCGGCCTTGAGCTGGTCCTCCAGCATCCCCCGCGCGTCGGTGCGATCCGCCCGGGGCGCCGTGAAGGGCGCGTTGGCCCCCGCCTCCCACTGGGAGGGCGGCACCACGGGATCACCGCCCAGCTCCTGGATCCGCGCGGCCAGGCGCCGGGCATGCTCGAGCTCCTCCTTGGCCTCCTCCTGGAAATGCTCGGCCAGCTCCTCGCCGTCGAAGCCCTCGGCCACGGCGGCGGTGATCCAGTAGGAGTAGAAGGCCAGGAGCTCATCCAGGTAGGCTCTCTTCAACTCCCGCACCAGCTGCTCCACGTCGAGCTCGACGATCTGCCGTCCCTTGGCTCCCACCGGTGTCTCCCTCCTCAGGCAAGCCTGGCGTCCGCTCCCATTATACCCCCCGGCCCCGTCAGGCGAAGATGACGTACCGGCGCAGGAACGACTCGACCGCCCGATAGAAGGCCTCCACCGTCTCCCGCCGCCGCCAGCCGTGGCCCTCGCCCGGGTAGACGTGGTACTCGTGGGGCACCCCTCGCTGCCGCAGCACCTCCACGATGGCGTCGGACTGGTTCTTGGGCACGACCCGGTCCTCGTCGCCCTGGAAGATGGCGATGGGGTCCCGGATGCGGTCCGCGAAGAAGACCGGCGAGCGGTCCCGGTATGCAGCCGACGCCTCGGGCAGGGGACCTACCAGCGAGTCGAGGTAGCGCTCCTCGAACTTGTGCGTCTCGTCGGCCAGGGTGAAGAGGTTGGCCACCCCGTACAGGCAGATCCCGGCCTTGAAGAAGCCGGGGTGGGTGGTCAGCGCACGCAACACGGTGTAGCCGCCGGCGCTGCCCCCCATGATGACCAGCCGGCTGGGATCGGCCAGTCCGGCCTCCACCATCGCGCGGGCGCCGCTGATCGCGTCGTCCACGTCGTGGATGCCCCAATGGCCCTTCAAGGCGTCCCGGTAGGCCCGCCCGTAGCCGGTGCTGCCCCGGTAGTTGACCTCCAGCACCGCGTAGCCCCGGCTGGTGAAGAAGGCCACGACCGGCGACCACTCGGCCTCCGCCTGGGAGGTGGGGCCGCCGTGCACGCGCACGATGAGCGGGGGCGGCCCGTCCGACCGAAACTCCGGGTGAGCGGGCGCGTAGTAGAGGCCGTGGACGTCGTCGCCCTGGGGCGCCCTCCACGTGCGGGGCTGGGGAGGGCTGAAGTACGACGCGGGGATGTCCTCAGGCTCGGAGCGTCGCCAGACGGCCGCCTGGGACCCTTCGGGGTCGACCGTGACCAGCCGCCAGGGGATGGAAGGCGACGACGCCAGGAGCGCGATGCGGCCGTCCACCGGCGACACCGCGATCTGCTCCAGGGCCGTGTAGGCCGCCAGCGGGCCGCCATCGGGACCGCCCAGCCTCGACGCTGCCCGGCGCTCCACGTCGTAGGCCCACAGTTCGCTGAAGCCCTCCCGGCTGCGCAGCACGAAGACGCGGCGGCTGTCGGGGCTCCAGGCCAGGGTCCGCATGCCCTGCACCCAGGCAGGCCGCCCGTGCTCGGCCGCCTCGGCCCAGACGGCCGTCACCCGCCGCTGCTCCAGGTCGTACAGGTGCAGATTGCCCCAGCCGCCCTCGTCGCTGACGTAGGCCAGCCAGCGGCCGTCGGGCGAGAAGATGGGCTGGAAGACGGCCACCCCCGACCCCTCGCCGCCGGCCAGGGTCTCGATCCGCGTGGCCACGGGCAGCCGCCCGCCCGTGCCCTCGTCGAGATGGACCAGCAAGAGGGCCGTCTCGTCCCACGGCATGTTGGGATGCCGCCAGGCGACGACGGCCAGCATCCGCCCCGACGGGTGCCACGCCGGTTGCATGTAGAAGTCGTGTCCCGAGACCAGCACCTGGGGCCAGGCCTGGCCCTCGGCGTCCCCCACGGCCAGTACATCCCGGCGTTCGTACGAGTGTACGTAGACGACGAAGCGCCCGTCGGGCGACGGCGTCGGCGAGGCCGGCGACCCGAAGGCGGGCGTCACGGGCCTGGCCGTCCCCTCCTGGAGCGGCTTGCGGTAGAGCCGGCCGTCGTCGCCCACGAAGTAGACGACGCCATCGCCGACCCCGAAGTCGCCACCCCCGTAGCCCACCCGCGCTCGCACCGAGACGGCCGGCGTCAGCTCACGCGTCGCGGCGGCCGGCGCGCCCAGCTCGGCGGCCACCACCACGCCCCTTCCCGAATGCTCCTCCCGCCAGACCAGGGCCCGCCCGCCGCGGTCCCACGCCACGTCCGTCAGGCGGATGCCCGCGGCCATGCGGGCCGGTGTCAGGGGGCTGGGCCACAGTCCGTAGGGAAGTCTGCCCATCTCGTCGCCTCCTCTCACGGCTCGACAGGCGTGGTGCGCTCACGCCAGGCGCGGCGCCGGGGACCGGAGGAGCCGGACCGAGTGGCCCACGCCATCACGGCCCCCACCAGGGCGAAGGCCGCCCCGGTGCTCATCGCCGCGCGCATGCCGGACAGGAAGAGGTCCATGTTGGCGGCAGCCAGCTCGGGTCGCCCACCGGCCTTCGCCATGAAGACCGCGCCTGACACGCCGATGCCCAGCACCATCCCGATGTTGCGCATGCTCGCCGCCATGCCGCCAGCGATGCCGAGCCGGTCCCGGGGCACGCTGCCCATGATGGTGCTGTTGTTGGGCGTCTGAAAGAGGCCCGCGCCCAGGCCGAGCACTGCCAGACGCCAGAAGATGCCCGGGCTCGATGCCCCCGCGTCGAGCCGGCTCACGCTGACGATGCCGGCGGCGAGGATGGCCATCCCCGTCACGGCCAGCCAGCGCGAGCCGAAGCGATCGGACAGGTAGCCGGCCAAGGGCGCCACCACCACCATCGCGGCGGGGATGCCCAGCATGACCAGGCCGGCCCGATCCGGCGGCATGCCCAGCGCAAACTGCAGGAAAAACGGCATCAAGAACGTGACGGAGAACTGCGCCATGAAGTTGGTGAGCGCACTGGCGTTGGCCAGGACGAACACCCGGCTGTTGAAGAGGGAGAGGTCCACCATGGGCGCCGCCGCACGGCGCTCCACCGCCACGAAGACGAGGAGCCCCACCAGACCCAGGGCCGTCAGCGCTATCGTCGCGGGCGCCATCCATCCCCAGCTCTCCCCCCGGCTCAAGGCCAGCAGCAGCGAGAAGAGGGCGCCGAAGAGCGTCAGCGCGCCGGGGACGTCGAAGGCTGCCGGCCGCACCGCCGTCGGTGGCGGCAGCACGCGGTAGGCCCAGGCGATGCCCACCAGTCCGATGGGCAGGTTGATGTAGAAGATGGAGCGCCACCCCAGGTGCTCCACCAGGAAGCCTCCCAGCGCGGGGCCGATGGAGAGCCCCACGGCGACGGCCACCGCGTTGAGCCCGAGGGCCCGGCCGCGCTCGGTGGGCGCGAAGACCTCGGTGATGATGGCCGGCCCCGACGCGAGCATCATGCCGGCCCCCAGGGCCTGCACCACCCGGGCGGCGACCAGCCAGCCGATGCTCGGGGACGCGCCGCACAAGAGCGACCCCAGGGTGAAGACCGCGAAGCCTCCCAGGTAGACCCGCCGGTGGCCGTACAGGTCACCCAGCCGTCCCCACGTCAACAGGACGCTGCTGATGACCAGCAGGTAGGCCATCGGGATCCACTCGGCCACGGCCAGCGTGGTCCCAAAGGTCTTGGTGATGACGGGCAGGGCGATGTTGACGACGCTGCCGTCGACCGGGCCCATCAGCGTCCCGATGGCGATGGCGGAGAGGATCTGCCACCGCCGGGGGTGAGGCTCTGGCGGTCGAGACTCGCTCGACATGCTGATTCCTCGACCTCCGCCCCCTCGTAACGAGGACCCGGGTAGGTTCACCGCCCGCCGCGCCATTCCTTCCCGGCCGGACCAGCAGAGTCGACGGGTGGGAGGCGCCTGACGTCTCCATACTCTGCAACAGAGGGGTGACGACATGCAGTACGAACGATGGCTGCGAGCGGGAGCAGCCGCCTCGGTGCTGCTGTTGCTGCTGGCCGGCAGCGCGCTGGCCGGGCAGTGGCGAAGCTCCCAGGAGGCCGCACGGCTGCGCCAGCAGATCGCCCAACTCGAACGAGCCCGTCAGCAGTCGGAGGACGAGCGCAAGGCCCCTGCCGAGAAGATGTCGCCTGTCGCCCTGACGCGGGTGCGCGTCGAGCCGGAACGGGTCTCGGGCTCCTTCTCGGTGCAGGCCACCGTCACCAATCGCCTGGACCGTCGGCTCGCCCAACCCGTGCATGCGCTCCTCATCATCAGCGATCCCGACGACCCCGAGGCAGAGCCGCGGGTGCAGCGGCGCCAGGCGCTCATCGAGGCCCTGGCACCCGGCGACACCACCACGGTGGTGCTGGAGGGGTTCGAGGCGGGGGACCCTCGCCTGCGCCACGAGGTGGTGGTGAGCACGCCTGCGGTCGATCCGGAAGTGACGGCGGGCACCATCGCCAAGGTGGTCCCCGAGGTGGTGGCCCCGGCACGCCAGCCGCAGCGAGAGGCCGCGCCTTCGGCGCAGACCAGGCCGCAACAGCGTCCGTCGACGCCGGCGCCCCAGGCGCCTCGACCGGAGGTCCAGCAACCCCCCGGTCCCTCCATGCCTCCGGCGGGACAGCAGCCGTCGACTCCGTCTCCGTCCGGTGGGCAGCCCATGGGGCAGGGCGCCGGACAGCCCGCTCCGGACGAGGATGCCGAGGATGACGAGGGCGAAGACGACGAAGACGACGACCAGGATGACCACCAGGACGACCACCAGGACGAGGAGCAGGGTGAAACGCCCTCGGCCCGGGACCGAGGAGGCTCGCCTCCCAACGGCTCGAACCAGTAGCGCATGACGTGGCTCGCGGTCGTGGCGCTGATGGTGGCAGCTGGCATCCAACCGGGGCAGGGTGGCGACGAGGGGCCGCCACCCCTGCCCTACGTGCGGGGAGGCAGCCAGTGGGTCTACACGTCCGACCGGGGGCTTGTGCGAGTCAGGCTGGACGAGGAGCCAGGGATGGTCGACGGTGCCCGCCGCTACCGCTGGGAGATCCGGGTGGCCGGGGCCGTCATGGAGGAGCACCTGGCTCTACGAAGCTCGGGGCTGTACACCGTGGATCGCGCCTTCGCGTTTCTCGGGCGGCCCCTGTGGCGCCTCGCCTTCGATCCCCCCGAGCTGACCATCGCGCTCCCCCTCGAGGTGGGCCGCCGGTGGCAATGGCGCAATCCCGTGGTCAGCGGCTCGTCCAGGGGATGGGACGAGGTGGAGGGCGTCGTAGAGGCCCTGGAGTGGGTAGAGGTGCCGGCCGGGCGCTACGAAGCCTACCGCATCCGGCTGTCGCGTAAGGACACATGGGGCAGCCGCATGGAGAGCCTCATCTGGCTCGACCCCGAGGTGGGCGTGGTCAAGGCCGACGGCCTGCTGCGCTGGCCGGGACTGGTCGGCGCCGTCCAGGGCCTGCTGGGCCTGGACCGCCTGCGACTCAGCCTTCGCGAAGCTCACATCGAAGCTTCGCATCCGCCCTCGTGAGATGGATTTCCGACGCCAGGCGACAGGCAAGGGAATCGTAGTGATACTGACGAACGTTACTGTCCACTCTACCCTGCCATACTCCGGCTACCCCGGCTCGGCCGACGCTCCGTGACCCGCCGGGTCGGCCCGGCGAGAAGGGGGATTCGACGGTGGGTTTTGCAAGCGTTTACGATGCCCGTCCATGGCTGGAGCATTACCCCGCCGAGGTCCCGGCCTCGTTGTCGTATCCCGAGATCAACCTGGCCCAGTGGTTGGAGGAGACGGCCGCCCGATACCCCGACCGGGCGGCGACCATCTACTTCGGCGCCCGGCTTTCCTACCAGCAGCTGCGCCAGCACGTGAGAGCCTTTGCAGGTGCCCTCGCATCCCTGGGCGTCGGGCCCGGCGACCGGGTCGCCATCATCCTGCCCAACGTGCCGCAGGCCGTCATCGCGTACTACGCCGTGCTCTGGCTGGGCGGCGTCGTGGTGATGACCAACCCCCTGTACACGCCGAGGGAGCTGCTGCACCAGCTCCGGGACGCAGACCTGCGCGTGGTCGTCGCCCTCGACCTGATCCTGCCTCGCCTGGCTCAGGTCGTAAGCGACGCCGGCATCCGCCACGTCATCGTCACCTCGGTGGCCGACTTCCTGCCCGGGCCGCTGCGGCTGCTCTACCCGGTGCGCCAGGCGGTGCAGGCCAGACGCGAGCGGCGCCGCCGCGGGGGCACCCACCCGGCGCCCGTGGTGCGCCTGCCCGAGGGGGTCACCCGCCACGACTTTCGCTCGCTGCTGCGTCACCCGCCCGCCGACGGGCCGGCCAGGGTGCGGGCCCGGGAGGACGTGGCCCTGCTGCAGTACACGGGTGGCACCACCGGCACCAGCAAGGGCGTCATGCTGACGCACTTCAATCTGGCCGCCAACTGCACCCAGATCGAGGCGTGGCTCTACAAGATCAAGGGCCAGCCCGCCACGGTGCTGGCCGCCTTGCCTTTCTTCCACGTCTACGGACTGACGACCGTGCTCAACTTCGCGGTGATGAGCGGCGCGACCATGATCCTGATGCCTCGCTTCGAGGCGCGCGAGGCCGTCAAGCTGCTGCAGCGACACCGGCCCCAGCTCTTTCCGGGCGTGCCCACCATGTACGTGGCCATCAACGCCCTGCCGGACGTGGAGCGCTTCCGCCTGGACTCGCTGGAGGCCTGCATCAGCGGCGCGGCCCCGCTGCCGGTGGCCGTCCAGGAGACCTTCGAGCGGTTGACCGGCGGCCGTCTCATCGAGGGCTACGGCCTCACCGAGGCCTCGCCCGTCACCCACTCCAACCCCATCTGGGGTCGTCGCAAGGCCGGCAGCATCGGGCTGCCCTGGCCTGACACCGAGGCCCGGGTGGTGGACCCGGCGTCCGGTGAGCCCGTGCCCCCGGGCGAGATCGGGGAGCTGGCCGTCCGGGGCCCCCAGGTTATGAAGGGCTACTGGCGCCGCCCGGAGGAGACGGCGGCCGTGCTCAAGGATGGCTGGCTGCTGACGGGCGACCTGGCGCGCATGGACGAGGACGGCTACTTCTACATCGTCGACCGCAAGAAGGACCTGATCATCGCCGGCGGCTTCAACATCTACCCCCGTGAGGTGGAGGACGTCCTCTACGAGCACCCCGCGGTCAAGGAGGCGGCCGTGGTGGGCGTGGAGGATCCGTACCGGGGCGAGACGGTGCGGGCCTACGTGGTCCTCAAGGAGGGCCAGACGGCCACCCCCGACCAGCTCGAAGCCTTCTGCCGGGAGCGCCTGGCCTCCTACAAGGTGCCGCGGCAGTTCGTCTTCCTCGACGAACTGCCCAAGACCCTGGTCGGCAAGGTGCTGCGTCGGGCCCTGCGGGAGTCGGCCGCCTCCGAGGCTCAGGCTCCCGACGCTACTCGCTCGCCGGCAGCGGGACGGCCGGCGTGACGGTGGCCCACGTGCCGGTGGCTCGCGCGACCACCTCGGGAGGGTGGTGGCCGTCGTGCAGTTCGATGACCGCCTCGCCCGTCACGAGGCGACGCCCCGCTCTCCAGACATGGCCCCGTGCCACCAGGGTCCCCCGGCGAGCCGGCATCAGGAAGTGCACGTGCAGCTCGGCGGTCACCACGGCCGTGCCGGGCGGCACCGACGTGAAGGCCGCCATGCCGATGGCCTCGTCGGCCAGGGTCATCAAGACGCCACCGTGGACGATGCCCAACTCGTTGAGATGGTCAGGGCCGATGGCGAGCCGCAGCTCGGAGTGCCCCTCCTCTGCACGGATCCGCTCGATGCCCAGTCGTCTGGAGAAGCCCGGCTGCCCGTCGGCCATCGTCTCTCCCCCGTTCGCTCATGTCGCGCCTTTGCACGGTAACAGCCTACAATATTAGGGGGAGCAAGGGGGTCACGGCAACCGTGGCGTGGGAGTGGCTGAGCGACCAGGGCATCAGCCTGTTGGATCCCACTCGATGGCTGACGGACCGGGACCTGGACTTCATCGTCAAGGCGACGGCGACCCGACGCACCGATCATGACCGCATCCGCGAGATCATCCGCGACAAGCCCGACTTCCTGGAGGTGCTGCTGGACGACGAGCGGCTCTTCGCGCGGATGGCCTCGGACGACGAGATCCTGCTGAAGGTGTCGCCGCAGCTCCTCTTCACCGTGCTGCTGCGGCGCGTGCGCAAGCTGCTGCGCGATGCGGCATTCACGGTGGAGACGGGGCCGGAGGGGCACCTGCCCGTCTTCGACGCCAGCCGCACCGCCCGGTTGCTGGAGCGGCCGGGCGTGCTGCCGTACCTGGCGCACATGCTGGCCAGCTTCGTGCGCACCGAGTCTCGGGCGGTGCTGGTCCGTCGGGGACAGACCTATCAGCGACGGGTCTTCTCCGACATGGACGTCGACGACCTGATGGAGATGGCCGAGATCGTGGAGCCCGAGCGGCGCTTCGCCGTCTACAAGCGCCTGGGCGACGTCAGCCTGTTCTTGCTCGGGCTCTTCCCGGAGCACGTCTCGAGGCCGCAGGGCCGGGCGAGGGGCGTGGCCGCTTCGTGGGGAGCTCGCCAGCGACGCCCCCGTGAACCCGAGGAGTACGTACGACTGGGAGAGGCCTCCTATCGGCGGGCCGCCGACGAGCAGGGCGCGCAGCGGATGGGGCTGTCGGAGGTGCTGGCCGTCTTGGGCGACCATTTCTTGCTGGCCAGCAAGCCGCTCAACGTGCTGTCCCGCCAGATCATCCCCCTGCAACGCTTCTACTGGTTCCTACCCCTGCCCCGACGCACGGGGCCCGAGGCGGCCGGCTGACCCGCCTGGGGCGGCTTCCAGGATCTCGGCGCCGCGCCGGCGAATGCCAACCCAGCCCTGGCAGCAAGCCGGCAGGAGGGCCGAGGATGCGGGCGTTGATCTGGCTGCTGGCCGGGGTCGCTGCATGGGTGGGGCCTGCGGCGGCCACGGCAGCGACGCTTGCGGGCGTCGTCGACGCGGTGGAGCCGACGGAGGAGATCCAGGTCTGGTCCGGTCTGAGGGCCCCCGTGCGGGTCGTCGAGGACCGCTTCGGCATCCCCCACGTCTACGCCACCAACGAGTGGGACCTCTTCTTCACCGTCGGCTACCTGCACGCCCGGGACCGCCTCTTCCAGATGGACGTCAGCCGTCGCCGAGCGGAAGGGACCCTGGCCGAGCTCGTGGGCGAGCTCGCGCTGGGGGAGGACGTGCAGATGCGCACCCTGGGGCTCTCAAGGGCCGCCGAGGCGTCGCTGGCTCGCCTCTCGGAAGGGGCACGGGCGGACCTCGAGGCGTACGCCGCCGGCGTCAACGCCTTCATCGACGAGGCTGTGCGCAGCGGCAGCCTGCCAAAGGCATATGGGGAGCTGGAGTTGAGCCGGATACGGCCCTGGCGGCCGGTCGACTCCATCTCGGTGCTCAAGCTGCTCGCCTTCAACCTCTCCTTCGGCCTCGACGCCCAGTACGGGGCCATCGCCCAGGCCTACATGGAGAGGCTCGGCGCCGAGGAGGGCCTGGCGGCGTTCCTGGAGCTGTGGCGGGCGGCTCCGTCGGATTCGGCCGTCACCGTACCCGACGCCGTGGGGTACGCGCCCCGGGTGGCCGACACGGGCATCCCGGCCGTGGGCTCGGTAGCCGATGCGACCGCCGCCGGCCGGCTCCTGGTGGAGTGGTGGCAGAGCCTGGCCGAGTTGCCGGCGGCGGAGGGGGCGCGCCAGCTCCCCGTGGGGGCGCTCGGCAGCAACTGGTTCGTCATCGGCCCCTCGTTGGCCGAGGGAGGCTATCCCATCCTGGCCAACGACCCCCATCTGCCCATCACCGACCCGCCCTTCTGGTACCCGCAGCACCTTGTGGCACAAAGCTCCCAGGCGAGCGAGCCGTCCATCGACGTGCTGGGCGTGGCGCTGCCCGGGGTCCCCTGGGTCATCCTCGGGCACACTCGTTTCATCGCGTGGGGCGCCACCACCCATCCCGCCGATCAAACGGACACCTTCGTCGAGCAGCTCGTCGAGCAGGACGGCCGTCTCTACACCCTGCACGAGGGGCGTCTCGAGGCGGTCGAGGTGCTGCCCCAGCGCTTCCTGGTCAACCGGCCGGGCAATGGCCGGATGGACGACGTGGTGGCAGCGCCCGCGGACCGGGTGCCGCAGGCCGTGCTGGTGGTGCCCCGGCACGGCCCCATCGTGCGAATGGACGAGGCCGGGGGCCAGGCTCTGACCGTCCAGTGGACCGGCGCCTACGCCACCCACGACGGCGAGAGCTTCTACCGGTGGAACCGGGCCCGCGACCTGCAGGACTTCGTCGACGGGCTGCGTTACATGGACGTCGCCTCGCAGAACTGGGCCTACGCAGACGTCGAGGGCAACATCGCCTACTTCACCGGCGGCGAGCTTCCCCTTCGCCAGGACCTGGATCGGGGCTTCGTCGACGGTGGGCTCTCGTGGGCTCCCTTCCTGCTGCGAGACGGCACGGGGACCTTGCAGCACGACTGGATCCCGTGGCCTTCCCACGAGCCGCTCCCCGAGGGCCAGGGGCTGCCCTTCGAGGTCTTGCCGCCCTCGGAGATGCCGCACGTCGTCAACCCGGTCGGTGGCTTCATCGTCTCGGCCAACAACGACCCACTCGGCGTGACGCTGGACGGGGACCCCTTCAACGACCGGCGCAGCAACGGCGGGATCTACTACCTCGCCCCGTCGTACGGCATCGGCTTTCGGGCCGGCCGCATCACCGAGCTGATACGGGATCGGGCGCGGCGCGCCGGTCGGCTCTCGGTAGCCGACGCGATGGCCATCCAGAGCGACGTCGTGCAGCTCTCGGCCCGGCGGCTCGTGCCGTGGGTACTCAAGGCATGGGAGCGAGCCCAACGAGCCGACGCGCCCGGACCGCTGGCGCAACTGGTCACCCCCGAGATGCGGGAAGCGATGAGTTACCTGGCCGCCTGGGACTTCTCGACCCCGACGGGCCTGCCCGACGGGTGGGATGCCTCCGACGCCGTGGGGCCTGGCGAGCCCCTCGTGGCCCTGGAGCCCGACCCGGCGGAGGTCGAGGCCAGTGTCGCCGCCACCCTCTTCAACGTCATGGTAGGACGCCTCATCCAGCACACGGTGGATGCGGCCATCGCGCGGCTCGGCCCCGACCTCCCGCGGCCCGACGGCTCCACGGCACTGCGGGTCATCCTGCACCACCTGGAGCACTTCGAGCAGACCCAGGGGAGGGGCGCGGCCGGACTCGCCTTTTTCGATGCGCCGGGCCTGGAGCTCTCGCCGTCGGACGAACGGGACCTGATCCTGCTGGCCAGCCTGGAGGACACGCTGCGCCTGTTGCGTGGCCCGCTGGCCAGCGCCTTCGGCGGCGTGCGCACGCTACGGGACCTGCGGTGGGGCATGCTGCACCGCCTGATCCGCCTCGACCCCCTCGGCCGTCCCGTGGAGGAGGCGTCGACGGAGGCCGCCACCGGTACCAGGCCCCCTGGCACTCCGGTCGACGGCGGCTTCGAGGTCGTGGATGCCTCCGGCTACGACCCCCGGGCGTCGTCGGCTGCGGGGTTCCGGTTTACGAGCGGGCCGTCGGTGCGCTTCATCGTACAGATGCGCCCCGGCGCCGTCACGACGTACCTGGCCTGGCCCGGCGGTCCCATCCCGCCGGTGGCGTCGCCGGATCCGACGGAGCCTTCGGTGCCGGCCGACGTCTCGGGAGTGATGGGGGCCTGGCTGGCCAACGAGTATGTCGAGGTGCCCTGGCAGGAGGAGGCCGTCCAGGCGGCAGCGGCGCGCCGGGTGACGGCATTGCCGCAGCTCATCCCCTGAAGAGACGTCAGGCGACGGCGCGGCGCGAGCACGACGAGGGGTGTCCCTAAACGAACGGCAGGCTCCCGAGGGAGCCTGCCGTCCTGCCTTGCGCACGGGGGGCTTGCCGCACGCGCAACGCAAGCTTAGGTGGGAGCTAAAGCGCCCCCAAAAATCCGGCCACGCAGCCGACGCAAACCCCTACGGCTGCGAGGGCAAAGCTGACGAAGGCGACCGAGATGGCGGCTGCGATCCCGGCACAGAGGACACCGCACAGGTGTCGTCCGGCCCGCTCGCTCTGCATCGTCCATCGCCCCCCGTCGAGGCCAGGATAGCGCCGGCCACTTGCCAGGGGATTACAGGCGGATTGCAAAAAGATTGCCCCCTGCATGCAGGCGCACACGGCTTGTCGTACGGGCTGCGCGGCAGCGGCCCGAGGCCCTGGCCCGCCTGCGCATGCTCGGGGGCGATGGTCTGGGCACGGGCTAGGCGACGTCTACCGTCCCGCAACCGGCCCTTCCGAGGGCGTGCCCGCCAGTTCACGGGCCAGCGTCGCCAGGGCGGCGTGGTCCCACTCGCCACGCCCCCTCGCCTCTAAGGCGCCCAGGAGCTCGCTGACCAGCGCCGTGGCCAGCAGCGGCACGCCCACGGCCCGGCCGGTGGCCAGGGCGATCCCCAGATCCTTGCGGTGCAGTCGCACCTTGAAGCCCGGCTTGAAGTTGCCTTGCAGGATGCGCTCGCCGTGGAGGTCCAGGATGCGGCTCTGGGCGAAGCCACCCAGCAGGGCCTGACGCACCCGGGCCGGGTCCACCCCTGCCCGCTCCGCCAGCACCAGCGCCTCGCTGACCGCCTGGATGGTGACGCCCACGACGACCTGATTGCAGGCCTTGGTCACCTGGCCGGCGCCGGAGGGACCCATGTAGACGATGTTGCGCCCCAGGGCCTCCAGGATGGGCAGGCAGGCCCTGTAGACCGCCTCGTCACCTCCCACCATGATGGAGAGGGTGGCCTCCTGGGCCCCCCGCTCGCCCCCGCTGACCGGGGCGTCCAGCATGGCGATGCCTCGCTCCGCCAGCCAGGCGGCCAGCTCGCGGGTGACGATGGGCGAGATGGTGCTCATGTCGATGAGCACACCGCCCGCCCGCAGGCCCTCGTGCACGCCCGAAGGGCCCATCACCACCCGCTGCACGTCCGGCGAGTCGGGCAGCATGGTAATGACCACGTCGGCCTCCGAGGCCGCCTCCGCCGGCGATGAGGTGGGGATGGCTCCCAGCGACGCCAGCTCCTCCACCGGACCGCGGCTGCGGTTGTGCACGCGCAGCCGGTAACCCGCCTTGAGCAGATTGCGCGCCATGGGCCGCCCCATGATCCCGAGGCCGATGAAGGCGATGGTGGTGCGACCCGGGCGGACTCCTTCGACGGTGACGGACCCTGCTTGCACGGCTCGGCGCCTCCCGTCGTGATGGTAGATGCGCGACGGCTTCGGCGCCGTCGGAGCTCACCCCTCCTGCGCCCACTTCCCCCGGCAGGCCCATCGACGCAGGAGGGAATGTGTCCGATGCGAACCTCTCCCAGGAAGGAGGCGGGGAATGGCATGGCCGGAGTGCCGTCGCCACGGACCCTTCCCGTCGCCGACGGGATCGTGGGGCTCGACCTGATGTTTCAGGGGAGGCCGGGCGGCATCGGCGCCTTCGCCCTGGTGGGGCCGGGGGGCCGCTTCGTCCTCATCGAGTCGGGCCCGGAGAGCACCTACGAAGAGCTGCTGGCAGCCCTGGGCGAAGCGGGGCTGGAGCCGGCCCACCTGGAGGCCGTCCTGGTGACCCACATCCACCTGGACCACGCCGGCGCGGCGGGGCGCCTGGCTCGACAAACGGGGTGCGAGGTCTGGGTCCACCCGGTGGGGCTGCCCCACCTGGCCGAGCCTTCGCGGCTATGGGCCAGCGCGAGCCGGGTCTTCGGCGACGCCATGGAGCGCCTCTGGAAGGCCATCACGCCAGTGCCCGAGGACCGCCTCCGACCGCTGGAAGACGGTGCGCGCCTCTCCTTCGTCGGGCACGACGTGGAGGCCTACCACACCCCCGGTCACGCCTCCCATCACGTGGTCTTCCGAGTCGACGGCAACATCCTCTTCACCGGCGACCTGGCGGGGGTACGCCTCCCCCACCTCCCCTACGTGCGAGTGCCCGCCATGCCACCGGAGCTGGATGTGGAGACCTGGATCGCCAGCCTGCGGCGCGCCCGGGAGCTCCGCCCCCGGCAACTGGTGCTGACGCATTTTGGGCCCGTGGTGGAAGGCATCGAGGAACACCTGCACGCCGTCGAGCGGCAGCTGCGGCGGTGGAGCGAGGCCGTCCTCGACGGGATGCGCGAAGGTCTCGACGACGCCGGGCTCTTGCGCCGACTCCAGGCCCTCGAGGCCGAGGAGATGGGTAGCGGGCCGCAGGCCGACGAGGCTCGGGCCACCCTCGAGCTGGTCACGCCTTTGGCTCAAGTGTTGCAGGGGTACCGCCGGTACTGGACACGACACCATCCGGAGCGGCTGACGGCGTCTCCTCGGCCTTGACGGCCTGTCGCCGCCCCTCACGGCGGTGACGCCTGGCCGCCTTCTTGAGGGCGACGGCCATGGCCTTGCGCCGTTGCTCCGCCAGCTGGGGGTCGTCCATTTCCCGGGTGAAGGCGATGGCGTCGTCGATCCATCGCCGCAGGCTCTGCAGATACTCGATGAGCTGCAGCCGCTCCTCGGGCGTCGTGTGACGCAGGGCACCCCCTACCAGCGCGGCCAGCGCGCGCCGCACCCTGTCCAGGCTCCGGATGATGGGGGCGAAGCCCTCGGCCCGCCGTCTGCTCTCATCGGCCTCCGTCCGGCTCGAGGCGCCCTCGCCGGCAGCGGCGACCTCGGCGGCGCTCTCGGCGTCGGGGTGTCCACGCTTGGGCCGGGCCGCTCCGTTGCGGCTCCAGCGCACCATGCGGACCGCCTGCTCGATGCTGAGGTTGGCGTGCTCCCTCACCAGCTGCGCCACCTGGCGGGTCTCGGCCTTGCTGAGCCGATGCTCCAGAACCGCGTCGAGCAGGACGTTGGCGATGCCGGGGCTGCCGAGTCGGGCGGCGAGCGCCCGCGCCTCCGAGACGTGGGAGAGGGTGAGAGGCGAGTCACCTCCCGAGAAGTTGTCCACCAGCGCGGCCTGGTAGCGTTCGTCGAGCTCCAGTACGTCCAGCCAGTCCGTCAAGGTGGTGCGCGGGACGCCCAGGCGAGCCGCGGCGGCGGCCTTGGAGAGGCCTTCTTGTTGCATGAAGGCCTGGATGGCCAGCGCTCGCTCGACCGGGTTGAGATCCTCGCGTTGCAGGTTTTCGATGAGCTGGATCTGTGTGATGCTGCCCCGGGGCTCTCGCACCACCAGCGCGGGCACCACTCGCTCGCCGGCCTGCTTGGCCGCTCGCAGCCGCCGCTCCCCCGAGACGAGCCGGTACGTCCCGTCGTCGTTGGGGATGACCAGGACCGGGTGGAGCATCCCCACCTCCTTGAGCGACTGGGCCAGCCCGTCGATGGACGCCTCGCTGAAGGTGCGGCGCACTTGCTGCTCGCAGCGGATCCGATCGACGGGAATCTGCAGGTACTCCGGCATCGTGCTCTCCCCCGCGTCCTCGTGATGCTAGAAGGAGCTCGCCATCCGCTGCCACCATGCCCGCAGACCCCGGGCCAAGCCCCGCACGCCGGTCGGGCGGGCTTGCGCGGGCGCCGCACCGTCCATGGGCGGCGCCGCCGAGAGAGGCTCGCCCCGTGCCACCTCGAGAGGCCATCGGCTGCACAGATGCTCGGCCATGGCCACGCCCACATGTCGGGAGAGGTAACGATAGGCCTCTCGCATGGCGAGGGGGGAGCGTCGCACGACGTCGTGGGCGTCGGTGGCCACCACCCGGGCCAGCCCCCGGCGCACGAGCCACATGCTCGCATGCTGCGCCTCCCGCCCGAACGCGCCGACCAGGCTGCCGGCGGTCACCTGCAGCACGACCCCCTGTTCCACCAGCGGGATCAACAGCTGCGGGCGTTCGGCCAGCTGACGGTTGCGTTCGGGGTGCGCGATGATGGGGGTGACGCCTGTCAGGGCCACCTCGAAGATGAGCCGATCGAAGTTGGGCGGTAGCCGGTCGAAGGGCAGGTCCAGCAAGAGGTACCGGATCTGGCTGCCCTGCCCCAGGTCCCACGACGCCCCGCTCCCACCGGCGAGCCATTGGGGCAGGTCCGGCACCGGATAGACCTCCGCCCCGGCCAACACCTCCAGCTCGATGCCCTCCGAGGCCAGCCGGGAGCGCAGCTCGTCCACCATCTCCACCACGGCCGCCCGGGTCGGCTGGCCGGGCTGGCCGGGACGGACGTGGGGCGTCGCGACCACGGTGCGGATGCCAGCCCGCACCGCCTCTCGAGCCAGCTCCAGGGCCTGGCCCCAGTCTCGGGGGCCGTCGTCGAGCCCCGGTAGCAGATGGTGATGGATGTCCACCAATCCGTCGTCACGACCGATGGCCATCACGCGTCCCTGCCTCCCGGGATGCGGTCAGCCATCACCCCGGTCGCCCGGCCGGCGAGGCTGGCCGAGGGTCTTTCGGCATGGGACCACCGTCCGTCTCGAGGGGACTCAGCCGACGAACCGTCGCGGGAGTAGTAATAGTAGTAGTAGTGGTACCGGCCCGATTCCGACGGCCGCACCCGGTTGAGGACCACGCCCAGGATCCGCGCGCCCACCTGCTCCAACTGGCGGCGAGCGGCCACCACCACGTCACGGGGAGTCTGGTAGGCGGTTACGACCAGCAGGACGCCGTCGCTGCGAGCGGCGAGCAACGCGGCGTCGCTGAGGGCCACCACCGGCGGCGTGTCGAGCAGCACCAGCTCCCAGCGTTGCTTCATCTCCTCCAACAGCGCCGCCATCTGCCGCGAGCCCAGCAGTTCAGCGGGGTTGGGAGGCAGAGGGCCCGACGGCAGCACGTCGACGCCCCAAGGCTCCGTGTGGCGCACCGCCTCCTCCAGCGACATCCGCCCCATCAACACGCTCGTCAGGCCGACCCTGTAGTCCAGACCGAAGGCTCGGTGCAGAGCCGGACGCCGCAAGTCCGCGCCGACCGCCAGGACCCGGGTGCCGCCCTGGGCCATCGCCACGGCCAGATTGGCCGTGATGAAGCTCTTACCCTCGTCGGGGCCGGCCGCCGTCACCGTCAGGATGCGAAGGGGCGACCCCAGGGCCGCGTACTGCAGGTTGGTACGCAGGCTGCGAAAGGCCTCCGCCGCCAGCTGGTACTGCTGGCCATCCATCACCAGCAGCGGGCCGTTCGGAGGCAGCGATGTTCGGCGGGCTCCGTGGCCTCTCACCGACCCGGCCCCCTCTCTCCCATCAGCTCCGTCCAATCAGGGATCCGGCCCAGCACGGGAGCGCCCACGAGCCGTTCGAGCTCCTCCTCGCTGCGCACGCTGGTATCCATAAACTCGAGCACGAATGCGGCGCCTACCCCTGCGAAGAGCCCCAGGAAAGTGGCGACGGCCAGATTGAGCAAGGGCCGAGGCGAGACCGGCTCTTCCGGCCGCAGCGCCGGGTCGATGACGCGGACGTCCGCCACCACCGAGGCTTCCTGGATGCGCAGTTCCTCGTAGCGGGTGCGCAGCATCACGTAGAGCTCTTCGTTGACCCGCCGCTCCCGCTCGAGCCGGGCCAGCTCCAGCTCGCGGGCCGGCAAGGCCAACAGAGCCGCCTCCTCCTGCGCGATGAGGCGCTGGATGGCCTCGTGGCGGGCTTGCTGGGCGAGCTGGTCCACCTCCAGGGCGATGAGTTGCTGCACCAGGCCCTGGTAGATGGGGTTGAGGGTCTCGGTCTGGGCCGAGACGACCCGCTCCACCTCCTCGCCCATGAGCCGGCGGAGCTGCTCCGCCTCGGCCTCCAGGGCGGCGATCTGCGGGTGGTTGGCCGCCAGGCTCTGGCGTGCCGCCGACAGGCGGGCCTCGACGTCGCTGAGACGGAGCTTGTAGCTCTGGATCACGGGGTTGGAGGCGATGGTGGTGGAGGAGATGAGGGTGGGCCCTTGCTTCTCGAGTTGGGCTCGGACCTGCGCGGCGCGGGTGGCTGACTCCTGCAGGGCGATCTGCGAGCTGGCCCGCATCTTCTCCAGCTCGGCCAGCTTGTCCACCGCCGCTCTCGCCTGCTGCGACGGCTCCACCAGCCGGTTGGCCTCGCGGTAGCTGAGCAGCGTGTTTTCGGCAGAGCGCAGGCTCTCCTGGACCTGGCGCAGCTGGGTCTCGATGAAGGCGAGGGCCGAGCGGGCCTCCGACTGGTTCATCTCCCGGTTGAACTCCGCGAAGCTGGTGACGACCGCGTTGGCCACCCGTTGAGCCTCGGCGGGATCGGGCAAGCGCACCGAGATGCGCACGGCATCGGTGTTGCTGATGGGTTGCACCGAGATGGAGCGGCGCAGACGCTCCACCTGCTCGGGCGTTGCCCCATCAGGCCCGTAGAGGCTCCGGGCCACGCGCTCCACCACCGTGCGGCTGCGCAGGAGCTCTACATAGGTTTGCATGGCCGGGCGGCCACCGCCCAGGAGCGCGGCGGCGGGGCTGTCCTGCAGAGCGAGCCCGGCCGCGCTGGGGCGCACGATGACGGAGGTCGTCGCCTCGTAAAGCGGCGTCGCCGCCCGCGTCACCAGCACGGCCGCGGCCGCGGCCACCAGGGTGACGCCGATGATGAGCCATCGCCGACGCCACAGCACCCGGGCGTACTCTCGCAAGTCGATCTCATCGTCCATCACCTCGGGGTGTGCGGCCATGCCGATCCCTCCCGACGCCGCTAGAGAGCCTCACGAGCCTCCCACGATCTGTTGGAAGAGGCGAATGCCTTGGAGCACCCCCAGTATCTGGTTCCAGTCGGGCCAACGGGTCTCCGGTACGTAGACGACGTCGCCGGGCTCGATGATGGGGTTGTCGGTGGCCCGTCCCTGGAAGAGGGTCGATCCCTGCCCCGTGGCCGCAGTCGTGGACTGGCCGTCGGGACGCAGGATCCCCACCGCATCGAGCACCGCACGGCGGGTAGGCCCGCCGGCGAGCGCCAGCACGTCGAGCAGCCGCACGGGGCCTGGGGTGGGGATGGCGTACAACCCGGGGCGCTGCACCTGACCCAGCACCAGGACGTGGCGACGTCCCTCGGGGACGTAGAGGATGTCTCCACCCTCGACCCTCACGTTGAGGGCTGCATCGGAGCCATCCACCAGCCGTGCGTAGTCGAGCTGCATCACGGAGCCCTCCGTGCCGTCGGCTCCGGAGCGGCGGGTGAGGACCAGCGTCGTGACGCCCGCGTCGGGCCGCACGCCACCGGCCAGGGCGAGGACGTCCGTCACCCGGGCGCCCGCCGGCACGGAGTAGGCGCCGGGGCGACCCACCTCGCCCAGCACCAGCACCTGGCGCGACGGCGGCACGAAGAGGACGTCACCGGGCGCCAGCGGGAGGTTGAGATCCGAACGGGGCTCTCGCTGGAGTTGAGCGAGGTCGATGGCGATGCTCTCGCCCCCGGCCCGATTGAGCACCGCTGCGCGCTCGTCGGCATCGGGGCGAGGCCCTCCTGCCCGCGCTACCAGGTCCAGCACCCGCAGCCCCTCGCGGTAGGGGAAGGCTCCCGGCGACTGGAGAGCACCCAGGGCCAGCACCTGGCGCTCCACCTCGGGCACGAAGACGACGTCGCCCGGCTCCAGCGCCACGTTGGCGGAGGGATCGCCCTGCTCCACCAGCTGCCGGACCGATATCCGCAAGGGCTCCGAGTGACCCTGACGTCGTACCGTCAGCTCCTCGCCGGCGCGCTCGCGCACCACGCCCCCGGCGGCCGCCAGCGCATCGAGCAGCCGGGCTCCGCTCCGAAGCGGATAGATGCCCGGGCGCACCACGGCCCCCAGCACCACCACGTCACGCTCGGCTCGCGGCACCACCAGGATGTCCCCCGGCTGCACCGCCACGCTGGCCGCGGCCGTGGAGGGGCCGAGTGGGCCGATCGTTGCGTCACCGGCTCCGTACAGCCCCGTCAGGTCCAGCTCGACGCGTCCGTCCGCGCCTGACGAGCTGTCGGCTCCTCCCCGCACGAGCCACACCCGACGCAGGTCGGCCTCGTCCGTGGGGCCGCCCGCCTCGGCCAGCGCCTCGCTCACGGTCATGCCCGAACGATGGCGCACGGTCCCGGGCCGCTGGACCTCCCCCAAGACCGCTAGCTGGCCGGCCGTCGGCACCACCAGCAGGTCCCCCGCCCGCACAGCCACGTTGTCCAGCGAATCGGGTCGCCGCAGCAGCTCCGGCAGGTCGACCGGCAGCACCTCTTGCCGACCGTCCGGGCCGGCTCGGGTCAGGGTCGCGGCCTCCCCCGCCGCCTGCGGGGTCAGGCCCCCGGCGGCCGCGAGCAGGTCCAGCACCCGCATGCCGGGACGCACCATGTAGGCTCCGGGCTGGCGCACCTCCCCGATGACCAGGGCGGGTCGCCCGCGGGGCACGAAGAGGACGTCACCGTCCTCCAGCGTCCACGCGTCGGTGACGCGGCCATCCAGGAGCCCTTCGACGTCCACCGGGTGCTGTCGGAGCTCCCCGGCTGGGGTGCGGCGAGACAGGACGGCGGCTGATGGGTCCGCCTCCTCCGTGAGCCCCGCGGCCATCCCGAGGAGATCGGTGAGGGTCGCCCCAGGCGGGAGCGCATAGGCGCCCGGCTGACGGACGGCGCCCAACGCCTGCACCCGGATGGTGCGAAACCGTTGCACGATGACGGTCACCTGGGGCGAGCGGATGTAATCCTCGAGACGCTCGGTGATGGCCTGGGAGAGCTGGGCCGGGGTCAGCCCCTCCGCCAGGACGTCGCCTGCCAGAGGAAAGCTGACGTACCCGTCGGGTCGGACCTCTACGACGGCGCGCAGGTCGGGTTGGCCCCAGACGCTGATCTCCAGCACGTCGCCCGGCCCGAGCCGGTACGGCGAGGCCGTCTGTGCCAAGCCCGCCGCGCCCCATGCCCCCAGCAGCAGGCAGAGCGACACCACCCACAGGGCGGCCCTCGACCACACCACGACCGTCTCACCAGCGGAGCAACCGGTTGGACGCATGGTGACCCTCGCCATCCCTACGAGGCTCCATCATCCCTGCGAGGCTCCATCGCTAGGACTTGGATTCGGATTCGGACGGACGGACGGGTGGAAAGGACGTCCCGGTGCCCATAGGTTTGTTCTATTGCATACCCGATCGAGGGCTCCTGCCGACAATTGTCGACTCTTGTACTTGAGGTGCTCCCTGACACGTGTGGGGAGCCGGAGGTGGCCGCCCGCCCGGATTGCGCCGGGCGGCTATGCGGCAGGTCGCCACACGGCGGCCCCGTCCCACACCTCGGAACGGGGCCGCCGCCATGGCGGCACCCTGTGTGCTATCGCCATCAGTGTCGACGGATGCCGCGAGGCGGGCCTGGGGTCACCGCCTCATTGGACGATCGCGTTGGTGACCGGCGCCTCCCGCCAGCCAGGCGCGGGGCCGATGGACGCCACCAGGACGGTCCCGGGCTCGAGGGTGCGCGCGTTGCCCTGCACCAGCAACCCCGTAGGCGCCGCGATGGGACCGCTCAGGGCCGCGCCCAGCGGGTTGACCCCGCCACCCTCTCCCTGCTCGCGCAGGCCCAGGGTCGCCCCCAGCGGCATGCCGTCGACGGCCCAGACGATACCCGATGCGGTGAGGCGGCCTGGCCGGCCCAGGCTAGGCGTCTGGACCTCTTCGACGGTCGCGATGCCGATGGCACCCCGGGGCAGCACCAGCGCACCGTCGAGCACCAGGGAGTCGACGACGATGAAGGGCACCTTCTGTCCCGGTACGCTTGCCTTGTCGCGCTCATTGCTGATGGTGCCGAGCAGCCGGACGCGGACTTGCCCCGCGTTGGCCGTGACCCTCACGACCTTGGTCCTCAGGCGAGCGGCCGCTGCACTACCCCACACCTCGCGGGCTAGCCGGTCGATCCTTTCCACCAGGCCGCCCGACTGCTCGCGTCCGTATAGCAGGCGTTCGACCCAGGCGACCCGCTCCCCCAGCGGGCGCATCGGCGGCTCCGTGACGGAGGTGGCCGGTGGCAGCCGCAGTCCGTCCGGCTGGTTGGCCAGTTCCCACTCGTAGAGGCCCTGGTTGATGCTCCACTCGATGGCCAGCATGCGGCTGACCAGTGACACGTTGGGGTCGCCCAGGCTCACCATCTGCACCAGCTGGTTGACCCGGTCGACCAGGCTGGGGCTCACCTTGGCCTGCCAGTCAGCGCCGTAGAGCAGTTGGGTCGCGGCGTCGATCTGGTCACGCAACCCGCTGCCCTCGGGCGGGGTCGACCCCGTTACGGCCTGGTAGACCCTGGCCACCTTCTGGCTGATGGGGACCCCCTCGATCCCCTGGGCAACGGCGCCCAGCGCGATACCTGCGACCAGCATCCCTGTCAGCATGGCGGTGGCCGTGACGGCCCACGCGCGCCCCATGCATCCCCGCATCGGCCTGCCTCCTCCCGCAGCAAGCAGTGCTGTCAGAATCGCACGGTGATCTGGGCGGTCGCCCCGGCCTCGCGCCCGGCATCCTGGCCGAAATCGATGAGCCGGTAGCCCAACATGACCGCCGAGTATGGGTTGAGCCGATAGGAGACCGAGGCGCTGGCCTCCAGGTGGCGGTCCTCTATCGTCGCATGGTACGGCTCACGGGGACCCCACTCGAGGCCCATCTGCACCTGGGCCGCGGGCGTCTCCAAGCCCACGCCCAGCCGGGTCCTGGCCAGATCGCGACCGGCTTCCAGATCTTCCACGGATATCAATTCGTAGTCGGCCGCCACGGTTGCGCCCGCCAGCCAGCCGATCCGCACCCCGAAGGAAGTGGTCTGCTCGGGGCGAGGCACGCCCGTCTCGCTCACCACGTGGCGACGCCCGGTGCCGGCTCGCAACCGGATGTCGCCGAGGTCCACCGTCGCGTCCACGCCCACCTCGTCGCCAGGCCTCACTGCCCCCAGGGCGGGACGAAACTCGGGGGAGATCCGTCCCACCCTCGCACCCAGCGTCACGTCACCCAGCTGCAGCGTGGCGCCCAGGCGCATGGCCGACCCCACCAGAGGCAGCGCCCAGAGGTTTTGCGCGTACTCCCCGGTGATGGACAACCAGGGTAGCAGCGCCACCCGCCCCGATAGGGAGGTGACGGTGGCTCCTTCGCCGAGCTCCAACAGCGCGGTCCGGTCGTCGCTCGTCCGGATGACGGCGCCTCCCACCACCACCTGACGCGACAGCACCAGGGAGCCGTCAAGGACAGCGACGGTCTTGCCCCGGCCGTCCTCCCCCATAAGCGGCACGGTGGGCACCGGCTCTCCTACCACGATCCCCGTCCGTGCGTCGCCTCCCAGGAGCCGCGCCTCGATGCCCTGCAGCGTCAGGGGCTCGTCGGTCGCCCCCAGACCCAGGCTCGCCCCCAACGGGGAGACCACGCTGCCCACCCGTGCCCACAGCCAGCGATCAGGGTCGGGCCCCGCTACCAGCAACCCCAGCTCGGTGGGCGTTAGCGTCGCTAGATCCACCTGGCCGTCGACGTCCCAGCGGGAGGGCAGGGCCAGGCGGATCCCCAGCTCGTACTCGGAGGCCACCGCGGCGGGCGATGCTTGCAGCCCCACCCGTGGAAGCGTGAGCCCGGCGGCAATGCCAGGCGTCTCGTCGACCCCGACGGCTTGAGGCTCGGGCGGCGCCAGATCCGTCGCCCCGGCCTCCTCGGTCATGGCAGGCGGGCCCGCCTCCGCCGCGGATGCCCCCTCCGCCCCCGCCGAGGCGCTGGGAAGTCGAGCGGACTCCGACGCCGGCAGGCGCGACGCGCTGGAGCGCACCCGCAGCGTGCCCGAGGCCGCCACCTCCAGCCCGGAGGGTTGGACGACCCCTTCCATGGCGAAGCCCAGCACCTTGAGCTCCTCGGCGAACTCCTTCCCCAGGGCCCGCACCGTCTCCATCAGCCGTGCACCCGCGTCCGCGCCGGAGACGCCCGCAGCGACCAGCCGTTCGGGCAGCAGCGTCCGCAGGCGCGCGGGTCCCTGCGCCTCGGCGGTGACGGCGTCGGCCCGGCGAAAGGCGTCGACCAGCAACAGCGCCGCCTCGTACCGCGTGATGACACGGTCCACGTCGAAGAGGCCTGGGGTGTACTCCACCACCAGACCCGCCTGCATCAGGTCCTCCAGGGCCTTGTAGGCCCAGTGGCCTGCGGGTAACTGCGCCAGCGGGCCATAGAGGCGCACGGCATAGCCCCCGTCGCCCGGCTCGGCTGCGAGTACCCCCCCGCCCGTCCACAGGCTGAGGGCCATCAGCCCTAGCAGCCCCGCCAGGCACCAGGCCCGCCTCGCCCAGGCTCTCCTGAGAGAAAGGCTCACCCTTCGCATCTTCCAGAGGGCTCCGCTGCGTGCCATTCGCCCCTGCAGGGGCGCGGCCCTGCGGCAAAAGATCCTATCCGCCCGCCCCCTCGTCGCGACGGCTCGACAAGAAGCGCTCCGCCAGCACGACCGCGGCCCAATCGTCGACAGGGACCGGCGGCACCCGCAGCCCGACGGGCACCAACCTCCACAGTCCCCGAGGGGGCACGGCCTCGAAGTACCGCCGACGGGCCTCCAGCGTGCTGTCGCGTTCGTCGACGGCGACGACTCCTCCCAGGGCTCGCACCTCGGGCAGCGCGCGGAGGCGACGCGCCACGGGCCCGGAGCCTGTCCGGTCCCCCACCACCAGCACGTCAGGCGCGTAGATGGCCAGCAGGGCGACGATCCGACGCTCGAGGTCGGCGGTGGCGACCACCTCGCGATGGACGACGCCGCCTCCCCGCTCCACGACCGCGACCCCGCACTTGGCACGCCCGGGGTCGATGGCCATCACCCGACGCACCCGCACCAACCGCCAGCAGCGCCCCCTATTGTCTTATGGCCGACCTGCCTGTACGAGCCTGCTGTTGCCCCAAAGATCCCCCAAAACGAAGCGGGCCCGGCGGTGTGCGCCGGGCCCGCTGGTGACCCGATCTCGTCAGGGCATGAAGATGCCGGCCACGGCGGCAATGCCCAGCAGCACCGCGGCCCACGTGAGCCGCCGGTTGCTCTGCTCGAGCTGCTGGACACGCACGCTCAACGCGTCGAAGTCGTCCTGCGTGGCCGTCCGGCCGCTCAGCGAAATCACCTGGGCTTCCAGGGCACCGATGCGCTGCACGCTCTCGACCGCCAGGTCGTTGACAGCGCTCAACGACTGCCCCAGGCCCTCCTGGGTGCTGCGCAAGGCCTCGATGTCGGCCATGAGCTGCTCCACGCGCCGGTTGAGCACGGAGCGGATGGCATCGAGGTCA
>DATCKA010000116.1:0-20005 GCA_036562495.1 Limnochordales bacterium | reverse complement strand
GTGGCCGCCCTCTTCCAGGCTCCCATCGCCGGAGCCTTCTTCGGGCTCGAGGTGGTGCTGGGAAGCTACGCGATGGGAGCGGTGGTGCCGGTGCTGCTGGCGGCGGTTTCGGGTAGCGTGACCTTCCGAGCGCTGACGGGCGACGAGCTCGTCCTGCCTGCCCCACCCTACGTCCTCCACCACCCCGCGCAGCTGTTGCCCGTGCTGGTCCTCGGGCTCGTCGCAGGGCTGGCCGGGTTAGCGTACAGCCGGGGCCTGGAGCGGGTCGAGACCCTCTCGGAGAGATGGAGGGCGCCCTTCTGGCTCAAGGCGGCCCTGGGCGGGGTGGCGGTGGGCGCCATCGGCCTGGTGTGGCCCCAGGTGTTGCGAGTCGGCCACGAGACGATGGAGCAGGCGGTCGTGGGGCGCCTGCCGCTGGCGACGATGGGCGCCCTGCTGGTGGCCAAGTACGTGGCGACCCTGATCACCATCGGGGCGGGGGGATCGGGCGGGGTCTTCGCACCGTCCCTCTTCCTGGGTACCATGCTGGGCGGCCTGTTCGGCGGGGTGCTGCAACGCTGGGCCCCGACCCTCGTGATGGATGGGGAGCCCTACGCTGTCATCGGCATGGGGGCGATCTTCGCAGCGGCGGCGCAGGCTCCGCTGACGGCCATCACCATCATCCTGGAGATGACCGGTGACTGGGGCCTCACCATGGGGGTGATGGGCGCCTGCGCCATCAGTTACCTGGTGCACGGCTCCCTGAGCCGGGACTCCATGTACACGGTGCGACTGAGCCGGCGGGGCATCGTCATCGTCCGCGGGGCCGAGGTGCGCCCCACGGAGCGGATCACGGTGCGGGCGGCCATGACAGGCCCGGGCGCTTCCATCCACCGGGAGGCTCCCGTGCGGGAGGCCTACCGGCGCCTTGTGCAAGAGGATCACGAGCCGTTGATCGTGGTCGACGACGACGGTCGCCTGGTGGGTGTGGTCTCGTTGTCCGACCTGCGGACCGTGCCCGGCGCCTCCAGCAGCGACCTGCCCGTCGAGGCCATTGCCCGCACCAGCGTCGTGACCGTCTACCCCGACGACACCCTCGAGCGGGCCATGCGCCGCTTCGGGGTCTACGACTTCGCCATGCTCCCCGTGGTGGCACGCGACGATCCGCGGCGGGTGATCGGGCGGCTGCGTCGCTCCGACGTGCTGCGGGCCTATCACACGTACACGATGCACACCTCCGAGGTGGCCATCCGCATCGACTTCCTGCGGGACGCCCATGGCGACCAGGGCGCCTTTCGGGAGGCGGTCCTGACGGAGCAGTCGCCCGTGGCCGGCCATGCCCTCGCGCAGCTGCGGTTGCCGTCTGAATGCGTGCTGGTCACCGTGCGGCGAGGCTCGGAGGTACTGGTGCCGCACGGTGACACGACCCTGCAGCCTGGCGATCGGGTGCTGGTCTTTGCCGTGCCGGCCGAGCGAGCCGACGCCCTCGCGGCCTGGCTGGCGGGCGACCCGTCGCCATCCCTCTACCCGGCGAATCGCCGCCGCACGGCCCTCTCCACCAGCGAGACGGCCCCGTAGAGGGCGGTCGACAGCACCACCAGCAGCGTGAGGCTGGCCATCACCAGGTTCATGTCGAAGACCTGGCCGCCGTAGACGATGAGGTAGCCGAGCCCTCTGCCCCCCGCCAGGAACTCGCCCGTCACCGCCCCTACCAGAGCCAGCCCCACATTGGCCTTGAGCGCCGCCATGACGGCCGGCACCGAGGCCGGCACCACCACCAGGCGAAACTGCTGCCACCGACTGGCCCCCAGGGCCCGCAGCAGGGTCAGTCGGGCCCGGTCCGTCTCCTGGAAGGCGGCGAAGACCACCACCACGGCGATGACCACCGTGATGGCGATCGCCATGGCCAGGACGGCGCGGATGTTGGTCCCGAGCCAGACGATGAAGAGCGGGCCCAGCGCCACCTTGGGGATGGCGTTGAAGACCACCAGGTACGGCTCCAGGACCCGCGCCAGGAACGGCGACCACCACAGCACCGCCGCGATGGCCACGCCGATGCCGGTGCCGGCGGCGAAGCCGACCACGGTGCCGAGCGTCGTATGGGCGAGGTGTCCCCAAAGCTGCCCCTGTGCGGCAAGGCGCCCGAGGGTCTGCACGACGGCCGTCGGCCGGCTGGTGAGGAAGGCGGAGACCAACCCCAGGTCGGCCGCCGCCTGCCAGGCGGCCAGCAGGGCTACCAGCACCACGACCTGGCCGGCGGCCACGCTCCATCGGTGGCGCCGACGGGCGCTCAGGTAGCGCCGATGGGCGAGCGATGGATGCTCATGCGGCACCAGGCTTCACCTGCACCTCCAGGTCGGCCCATATCGCGCTGAAGTAGTCGGAGAAGCGGGATGACCGGCGTGCCGCGACCGGGGAGTAGTCGGCGCTGGAGCCCAGGGCGATGCGGTACTCGCGCTTGACGCGAGCCGGGCGATGGGTCAAGACGACCACCCGATCGCACATGGCCACCGCCTCGCCGATGTCGTGGGTGACCAGCAGCACCGTCGCCTGCCGCTCCCGCAGGGCCAGCCCGACCTCCTCCTCCAGGAGCAGCCGGGTCTGAGCGTCGACCGCCGAGAAGGGCTCGTCGAGCAGCACCACCCGCGGCTCCAGCGCGAGGGTGCGCACCAGGGCCGTGCGCTGGCGCATCCCGCCCGACAGCTCCCGCGGGAAGCGGTGCTCGAAGCCGGCCAGCCCCGAGCGGGCCAATAGCTCCCGCACTCGCGCCACCCGCTCACGGGTGCGCATGCCCCGCACCTCCAGTCCCAGCAGCGCGTTGTCGAGGACGGTGCGCCACTCGAGCAGACAGTCTTGCTGCAGCATGTAGGCCACGTCGGGCCGCGGCTCGGTCACCGGCTGGCCGTCGATGAGCACCTCGCCGCGTTCGGGGCGCAAAAGCCCGGCGATGAGGGAGAAGAGGGTGCTCTTGCCGCAACCGCTGGGTCCCACGATCCCGACGAACTCCCCGGCCGGGACCCGCAGGGAGAGTCCGGCCAGGGCGGGCGTCTCCCCCTGCGGGGTGTGGTAGTTGAACCAGAGGTCCCGGACGACGACGTCTGCGCCCTTCATCGTCCCTCGACGATCTCCACGGCCCGCTCGGCGAAGCGGTTGGTCATGATGGCGTCGAACTCCACCCGAGCGGCCAGTTCGCCGGCGGCCTCCATCACCTCGAGCAGGTGGTCGAAGCCCTCCCGAGAGATGACGGGCGTCTCGGGCCACGTATCCTGGTCGCGGTAGCGGCGCAGGGTCAGGATCAGGATGTCATGCTCGATGCCGGGGAAGAACGGCGCCACGACCTGCGCGATCTCCTCGGGCGAGTGCTCCCGCACCCACCGCAGGCCCCGGTAGATGGCGTTGGTGAAGCGCTGGATGACGTCCGGGTTGCGCTCGAGGTAGCTCTTGCGCGCGTGGTAGAGCGTGTAGGTGATCGGCCCGCCGTCCACCCCCAGCGAGGCGACGACCTTGCCGATGCCCCGCTTCTCCATGGCGCTCATGGTCGGCTCGAACTGCGCGATGTAGTCGCCCAGGCCCCCCTCGAAGGCCCCCGGCGCGGCTTCGAAGGCGAGATGGGTGACGATGGTGACGTCCCGGTGCGGCTCCAGGCCGTGCTGGCGCAGGATCCACTCCAGGACCATCTCGGGCACGCCGCCCCTGCGCCCGCCGATGACCGTCTTGCCGCGAAGCTCGGTCCAGCTGAACTGCGGCGTCGGACGGCGGGCCATCAGGAAGGAGCCGTCCCGGGTCGTCAGCTGCGCGAACCCGATGACCGGGTCGGGCACGCCGCGCTGGTGGACGTAGACGGTGGCCTCCGGCCCGAAGAAGCCGATGTCGACGGTGCCCGACAACAGCGCCGCCATGCCCTTGTCGGCGCCCTGGGCCGTGGAGAGCTCGATGCGCAGCCCCTCGTCTTCGAAGAAGCCCAGAGCCAGGGCCACGTACTGCGGCGCGTAGAAGACCGAGCGCACCACCTCGGTGAGGCGCACCACGGTGGGCGCCGAGCCGGCGGCTGCCGGGACGACCCCGAGCCCGCCGAGCAGCGACGCGGCGACCAGGACACCCAGCAAGATCCAGGGCGCGGCCTTGCGCGTGGACATCGCACACCCCTACCCCCGACGAGTGTCCCCGCACCAGGAATCGGGTCCCGGTGCGGGGCGTGCGCCCCCATGCTACGCGCTTGCGGGTAGGGGGGTGCCGCCGCTATGGCGTCGCCGCCAGGTAGGCGCGCACGTCCTCCTGGAAGGGGAAGCTGCCGGGCTCGTAGGGGCACCAGGGCTCTTCAGCCAGGGGGTCGCCCGACACGCCGAAGGCCCGCGACCGCGAACCGCCGCAGACCGTGCGGAACTCGCACCGACCGCATCGCCCGCCCAGCCGATCGGGATCGCGCAGCGCCTGCAACAGCGGCGACTCGCGGTAGATGATGGGGAGGGGGTGGAGCCGGACGTTGCCGGCAGCGATGGGCAAGAAGCCGCTCGGGTGCACCACGCCGGTGTGGGAGATGAAGACGAAGCCGCGCCCGGCGTTGACGTCCAGCGGCGTGCGGCGCATCGGCGCCGGGGCGTCCAGGTCCGCGTCCGGGGCCACCTCCTGCAGGCGCCGGCGCAGCCGCCGGTACGTCTCGCCCAGGGGGAGTACCTCGTGGGCCGGGATGCCTCTCTGCTCGAGCACCTGCCGCTGGATCACCACGCGCCGGTAGTGATGGGCCTCGGTGGTCTTGAGGGAGAGGACCTTGGCCGCATCGTAGAGGAAGTGCAGGACGTCCTCGACGGTCTCGGGCGGCAGGGAGGCCAGCTGGCGCCCGCGCCCCGTCGGCACCAGAAAGAAGACGCTCCACGTCATGGCCCCCAGCTCTCGCACGATCCGGAGGATGTCGGGCAGGTCGTCGACGTTGTGGGTGCTGACGGTGGTGTTGATCTGCACCTTGAAGCCGAGGGCACGAGCCGCCCGCCACCCGGTGAGGGTCCAGTCGTAGACACCCTCGACCTGGCGGAACCGATCGTGGATGGCGGCTGTCGAGCCATCGAGGCTGAGGGAGAGGGCCACGGCCCCCGCCTGACGCAGCCGCCGGAGGTTGTCCTCCGTCAGGGTGGGGGTGCCCGACGGCGAGACCGAGACGGGGAGGCCGATGGTGGTGCCGTAGTGGACGAGCTCGAAGAGATCCGGCCGCTTGAAGGGATCGCCCCCGGTCATGACAAACAGCGGGGGCGGCGGCCCGAAGGCGGCGATGTCGTCCATCAGTCGGCGCGCCTCGTCGGTCGTCAGCTCCCCGGGATGACGCTGGGGCATGGCCTCCGCCCGGCAGTGCCGGCAGGCCAGGTCACAGGCGCGGGTGACCTCCCAGATGACGATGAAGGGCCGTTGGTCCAGGTCGTAGCGGGCATGGCGGACCGCCTTGTGGACAGCGGGCCGCGCTGCCGGGGCGCCTGCGTGACGGGCAGGGGTCGGCACGTGCATCGCTCCCACCGTGATGCCTTCTCGGTCCATAGTCGCGCCGGACGTGCGGCCCGTCATGTGACGACCGTCAAAGCCATCGCACTCCACGACGGACCAGGAGAAGGGGGCAGCGGGCGTGAGGGTGCTGGTAACGGGCGCGACGGGGTTCGTCGGGCGCTTCCTGGTGAGGGCCCTGGTGGCCGAGGGCCACGACGTGACGGCGGTGGTGCGGCCCACGTCGCCGGTCGAGCGCCTGCGGGGCCTGCCCGTACGGATCGTGGTCGCCGACCTGACTCAGCCGCGCCCTCTCGACGGGCTCATGGACGGCGTGGAGTGGGTCTTTCACGTCGCGGCTGACCTGTCGTGGTGGCGAGGGCACCGGCACCGCCAGTGGGCGGTCAACGTAGAGGGCACCCGGCGCGTCGTGGCCGAGGCGTTGCGGGCCGGCGTCCGGCGGCTGGTCTACACCAGCTCGGTGGCAGCGGTGGGCTTCCCCCTGGACGGCGAGGTGGCCGACGAGTCCTTTCCCTTCAATGGTCACCGGCTGGGGCTGCAGTACGCGGTGACCAAGTGGGAGGCGGAGCAGCGTGTGCTCGAGGGCGTCGAGCGCGGGCTCGACGCGGTCATCGTCAACCCGGCGACCATCCTGGGCGACGACGCCCCTCGCCCCGGCTCCCTCGTCGACCTGGCCGCCCGAGGGCTCCTACCGGCCTGGGTGGAGGGCGGCACCAACTTCTGCCACATCGACGACGTCGTGGCCGGCCACCTGGCGGCGGCCCGACAGGGGCGCCGCGGGCAGCGCTACATCCTGGGTGGCCACAACGTGACGTTTCGCCAGATCATCGAGGCGCTATCGCAGGCGGCGGGCCGCCGGCCCCCCGCGAGGCGTGCCCCGAGAGGGCTGGTTTGGGCCGCGGCGTGGGCCCTGGAGGGCGCGGCCGTCCTGACCCGTCGGCCTCCCCCGCTGACCCGGGATCACGCCCGGCTGGTAGGCCGGTTCATCTACTACTCCTCTGCTCGGGCCATCTCCGAGCTCGGGTACACCATCACGCCGCTGCCCACCATGGTGCAGCTGGCCGTGTCGCGAGGCCTGGGCACCCCCGAGCGGTGAGTGCCTGACCCTCGGCTCGCCAGGAGGAACCCCGGGCTCTCAAACGAAACTGCTTGCCACTATCTATCTCGTCGATCCCGCTCCGAGCCGTCCACGAAGGATTTAGACCGATTGCAGCGGATCGGCGAGTTGCCACCATCGTCTGCTGCCCTGAGTCGGGGACGTGCGGGGGGCGCCGTGGGCATGGGGGGCGTGGCCGAGGGCACCCTGTTGTGGCGACCGTCGGAGGCTAGCAGGAGCGCCAGCCGCCTGGCGCGGTACTTGCGCTGGCTGCGAGAGCGGCGTGGCCTGGCCTTCGAGTCGTACGACGAGCTGTGGAGGTGGTCCGTGACCGACCTCGAGGGCTTCTGGTCGTCCATCTGGGAGTTCTTCGAGGTCCGCGCCCGGGCCCCGTACCGCCGGGTGCTGGCCGAGCGTGCCATGCCAGGGGCTCGCTGGTTCGAGGGGGCGCTGCTCAACTACGCCGAGCATGCGCTCCGCCGACGAGACGACCACCCCGCGGTCATCGCCTGGTCGGAGACGGGGCCCCTGGGCACGCTCACCTACGCCGAGCTGGCTCGTCAGGTGGCCGCGGCCGCAGCCGGGCTGCGTCGGCTGGGTGTGCGGCGGGGAGACCGGGTCGTCGCCTACTCCCCCAACATCCCGCAGACCCTCGTGGCCTTCCTCGCCACGGCCAGCCTGGGTGCCATCTGGTCGAGCTGCTCCCCGGAGTTCGGCATCCGCAGCGTGGTGGACCGCTTCCGGCAGATCGAGCCCCGGGTGCTGCTGGCTGTGGACGGCTACCGCTACAACGGGACGCCGTATCCCAAACTTGCCGCCGTCGCCGAGATCCAGCGCCACCTGCCGAGCCTCACGGCCACGGTCGTGGTCCCGTATCTCGAGGCACGGCCGGACACTTCGGCGCTGCGGGATGCCGTGCCGTGGGAGGCGCTGATGGAGGCTGCCGACGGAGGCGGCGAGGCAGGAGCTTCCCTGACCTTCGAACCGGTGCCCTTCGACCACCCGCTGTGGGTGCTCTACTCGTCGGGCACCACGGGGCTCCCCAAGGCCATCGTCCATGGCCACGGCGGGATCCTGCTGGAACACCTCAAGGCCATCGCGCTGCACCTGGACCTGAGCGAGACGGATCGGTTCTTCTGGTTCACCACCACCGGCTGGATGATGTGGAACTTCCTGATCAGCGGGCTGCTGCTGGGCATGACGGTGCTGCTGTACGATGGCAGCCCCGGGTATCCCGACATGGGGGCGCTGTGGCGGTTCGCGCAGGCGACCCGCATGACCTACTTCGGCACCAGTGCCCCCTACATCCAGGCCTGCATGAAGGCGGGCATCGAGCCGGGGCGGGAGTACGACCTGGACGCCCTGCGGGGCATCGGTTCGACAGGCGCTCCGCTGGCGCCCGAGGGGTTCGACTGGGTGTACCGGCACGTCAAGGCGGATCTGCTGCTGGGCTCGGTGAGCGGAGGCACGGATCTGTGCACGGCCTTCGTGGGGTCGTGTCCGCTGCTGCCCGTGCACGCCGGCGAGATCCAGTGCCGGATGCTGGGCGCCAGCGTGGACGCCTACGACGAGGCGGGACGACCGGTCGTCGGGCAGGTGGGCGAGCTGGTCATCACCCAGCCCATGCCCTCCATGCCGCTCTTCCTCTGGGGCGACGGCCCCGGCATGGAGCGCTACCGCGCCACCTACTTCGAGACGTATCCCGGGGTGTGGCGCCACGGCGACTGGATCAAGATCACGCCCCGGGGGAGCTGCGTCATCTACGGCCGCTCGGACTCCACCCTCAACCGGGGTGGCGTGCGGATGGGGACCAGCGAGTTCTACCGGGTCGTCGAGGAGATGCCCGAGGTGGTCGACAGTCTGGTGGTCGACACGGGCCAGCTGGGCCGCGAGGGGGAGATCCTGCTCTTCGTCGTGCTGCGGCCCGGCGTCACCCTCGACGAGGCGTTGCAGGCGCGCATCCGCCAGCGGTTGCGCACCGAGCTCTCGCCGAGGCACGTGCCCGACGCCATCTTCGTCGTGCCCGAGATACCCCGGACTCTCAACGCCAAGAAGATGGAGGTCCCCGTCCGGCGCATCCTGCTGGGCGTGCCGCCCGAGCAGGCCGTCAGCCGCGACGCGATGCGCAACCCCGAGGCGCTGCAGCCCTTCGTGGAACTGGCGCGACGCCTGTCCCGGGCCGGGTGAGCGGCGAGACGCCGGGCTCCCGACTCCGTCAGCCCGGGCTACGAGCGCCCGAGGGCCGCCTTGCCCAGGCCGTAGATGCCGCTCGCCATCGCCCCAAGCTGCAGGCCCTGGACGATCGCGTCGCGCACGGCCCCGGCGGGGGGCTGCCCCGGGGCGGGGCCCGCGAAGAGATAGGCGTTGAGGGCGTTGAGCGCCGCGCTCATCGCCAGCACCGAGACGGGGATCACCACTCGCTTGACGGTGTCAGGACTCAGGCGCAGCCGGGCGGCCGCTTCCTTGACGATCTCTGTGAAAACGATAACAAGTCCGACGATGACGATGGGGTCGACCACGAGATTCCGCACCTCTTTCCTCGAACCGACTCGCCCGGATCGGCCCGCCAGGGCCTAGAGGGGATTTCCACGAGGCCCGGGTCGATTGCCTGCCTCGGCACGGGTGGATAGCATGGAGGCGAGCATCCAGGCGGCGCCGTGCCGGGACGAGGGCGGGGCGTCTCGGGCGAGCACGACGGGGTGGGGTGACGAGAGGCACGGTCATGCAGGAGCGACGGCCCATCGAAGCCATCCTCTTCGACCTCGATGGTACCCTCAACGGCATCGACATGGATCGGTTCCTACCGCGCTACTTCGCGGCCCTGGGGGAGTACTTCCGGGAGTGGATAGAGCCACAGCGCCTGGCCCGGGAGATCTGGCAGGCCACCGAGTCCCTCCTCCAGGATCGGGACGTCGAGCTGACCAACGCGGAGAAGTTCCGCCGGCGCTTCCTGCGTGACGACCCGGCGCTTCGCGACCGGCTGTACCCCCTTTTCGACCGGTTTTACGAGGAGCGCTTCGATGAGCTTCGATCGCATGCGCCCACCAACCCCCTGGCCCGGCGGGCCGTCGAGACGGCCCTGGGTATGGGTATGCAGGTGGTGGTGGCCACCAATCCCGTCTTCCCGGAGGCGGCCATCCGGCGGCGGCTGGCGTGGGCAGGGCTGGCGGACATCCCGTTTCGATTCGTGACGACCATGGAAAACTCGCATGCCTGCAAGCCCCACCTGGAGTATTTCCAGGAAATCGTCGAACGGCTGGGCGTACCTCCGGAGCGGTGCCTGATGGTGGGCAACGACCGGGATGAGGACATGGTGGCCGCCCGGCTCGGCATGCGCACCTTTTGGGTGACGGACCTGCCCATCGATCGCGGCATCTCGCGAGTGGACCCGGACGGCCAGGGGAGTCTCGCGGACCTGATGGAGTGGCTGCGCGGGCTGGCGCAGCCCGATGCCGGCTGATAAGGTGAAAGAGGGGGCGACCGGCGTCCGGTGGCGCAGCGGCAACTCTCGGCATCCGAGCTGCAGGCCCTGGTGAGGCTGCTCGGCGACAGCGACGAGCGGACCGTCAAGGTGGCGCGCGCCCGTTTGCTGGAGGCGGGCCCCGAGGCGGTGCCGTGGCTGCACGCGGCGGCCACGTCGGAGCCCGATCCCATGGTGAGGGGCCGGGCCCGGCTGCTCTTGGACGAGGTGCGCTTCCGGACGCTCAAGCGGCGTCTGGCCGAGCTGGCCCGGCAGGACGACGCCACGTTCGACCTGGAGGAGGGGCTCTTCGCGGTCGCCCGAGCCCGCTACCCCGACCTCGACGAGGCCTCGTACCGCCAGCGTCTGCGGGGGCTGTGGGAGGAGCTGCAGCAGCGGCGCATCGGCCGCATGTCGCCGCCTGAGGCCGCCGCGGCCGTCAATCGCTATCTCTTCCACGAGCTGGGCTTCAAGAGCAACGAGGCGCACTACTACGACCCCGACAACGTCTGCATCAACCAGGTGCTGGACCGGCGAGCCGGCATCGGCGTCTCCCTGGCGGGCCTGTACCTGGTGGTGAGCCGCCGGGCGGGCTTCGACGTGGCCGCCATCTCGGTGGCGGGTCACGTGGTGGTGGCCGTCCCTGGGCCTGTGGCCTTCTGGGTCGACCCGGCCCGTAGCGGCCGGGTGCTCTCGCGGCACGACCTGGCGGCCTTCGCCAGCGAGGGAGGCCACCGCTTCGACGAGGCCGCCCTGGACCCGCTGCCGGATCGCAAGCTCATCGAGCGCATGCTGGCCCACCTGATGCGGGTCTACTCGCTGACCTCCCAGACCGTGGCGGCCCAACGCGTCGAGGAGCTCCTGCGCATCTTCACCAAGGGGCAGGTCGACGAGCCGCACTCCCGGTCGTCGGGGTCGGGCAGGGCGTCGGGCTCGGGGGCGCCCGAGGGGCATGGCGGCTCCCGGTAGCCCGATCGCCGGCCCGGACGGCAAGCCCCGGGTGGTGGCCGTCGGCTCGACCAACCCCGCCAAGGTGGAGCCCGTGGGGGATGTCTTGTGCCGGCTCTTCGGTCCCTGCCGGGTAGAGGCCGTGGGGGTGCCGAGCGGCGTGGCCGCCCAGCCCCTCTCGCTGGAGGAGACACGGCGGGGGGCCGAGGGACGGGCTCGAGCGGCGTTGCAAGCCCTCGACGATGCCGTCTGGGGCGTGGGGGTCGAGGGTGGGGTGCACCTCGATGCCGGCGAGCGAGGGTGGCTCGTCACGGTCGCGGCGGTCGCCGATCGGCAGGGTCGCATCAGCACGGGAGAGGGCATGCGCCTGGCGTTGCCGCCCCGCATGGTACGGGCGCTGCTTCGTGGCCAGGAACTGGCCGAGGTGGTGGATGCGTGGTTCGGCACCGAAGGCGCGAGGGTGGACCCGGGCGCTGTCGGCCTGCTGACCCGGGGGCTCGTCACCCGGCGCCACCTGGTGGCTGACGCGTTGGTGGCAGCCCTGGTGCCCCGCCTGCATCCCGAGCTCTACGGGATCTGAGGGCAACCGTGCGAGGTGCCGGATACCCTCGACACAGGGGCGCCGCCCTGGTACCCTGGGGCGAGGGGGTCCGACGGCGATGCCGTGGCTGGGTACGGTCGATTCCAGCCACTGGACGGCCGATTTCCGGCTGGCCAGGCTTCTCGAGTACGTCTACGTCAAGACGGGGCGGCGCCAGCCCGTGGTGGTCGTCGGCCTGGGTCTGTCGTTGGACCGGCCCGGGAGCGTGGGGCCCACGGTGGCCACGGAGCTGGCCAAGGTCTACCCCTACGTCTTCGGCCGCGGCGGCCAAGAGGTAGCCCGCCACAATCTGGAGGCCACCTTCTTCCGGATCACCGAGGAGTTTCCGCAGTCCTTCGTCATCGTGGTCGACGGCACGTCAGGCGAGAGCGAGGAGGACGGCCACATCATCGCCTGGTCGGCCAGCGTCGAGCCCGATGAGGAGTTTCTGACGGCCCGTCAGGCGCTGGGGGCGGCGGCCGCCGGCGGCCGGAGGGGGTTGCCCAGCCCCCTCGACGAGCGCCAGGTGCCGCGCACCGCCACGCTGGGCGCCGACATCGCCACCGTGCCGGCCCAGGTGGGGCTCATCGGCGTGATAGGGCCGGTGGTGGGACCGGCCTCGGCGCACCAGCGGCGCTTCATGGCGACGTGTGACGCCATCATCGACGGGATCCTCCGTTTCTTCTACCGCACCGGCCAGCTGCTGTGAGCCAGCCGGGCGTATCGGTGCGGAGGGAAGCTCGGCGCTCTGCCGAAAGCCTAGCCGGAATCATGGCGCCGGACGGGCGGGGGCGTGCACGCCGGCGGAGGAGGTCGAGCCATGAGCCCGGCAGCGGAGTTCCTGGAGAGGGTCGTCGAGCGCATCAATGCCCAGCCCCAGCGGTTGGGAATCGACAACGCCTCCTTTCAGTTCACCCTGACGGGTGACGGGGGCGGCACATGGACCCTGGTGATCCGGGATGGTCAGGCCTCAGTGCAGCAAGGGGCGGCGTCGTCCCCCCAGGTCACCGTCGAGATGAGCGTCACGGACTTCCAGGACATGCTCGCCGGCCGCCTGGGCCCGGTCGCCGCCTACATGAGCGGCCGGCTGCGGCTGGTGGGCGACATCGGGATGGCCATGCGATTGCAGCCGTATCTCTCCTGACGGGGGAGGTCCTCTCAGCCCATGACGGGTGCGCACCCGAGCCGCCGCACGCGCCCCCGTCTGGGGCTCGCCCTGGGAGGCGGAGGAGCCCGAGGCTTCGCCCACATCGGGGTCATCCGGGCGCTGTTGCGGGCAGGCATCCCCATCGACGTGATGGCGGGCACCAGCATGGGGGCCATCGTGGCCGTGGCCTTCGCCCTGGGTGACCCCGAGCGCAGCGGCATCATCGACCGGCTCGAGCAGGGGCACCCCGTGGTGGCCACGCCCTTGCCGCCCCGCTACCCCGGCCAGCAGGAGAGCCTCCTGGCCCGCGTCCGTCGCCTGGTGATGACGGAGCGGATCCTGACCAGCAACATCCGGGGATGGGGCACCCCGCTGCTGGACGTGATGCCGCTCTTGACCGAGTTGACCCGAGGGCTGCGCCTCGAGGACGCGCCCATCCCGGTGGGCGTGGTAGCCACGGACCTGGAGCGCGGCGAGCGGGCTTTGCTGACGCGGGGCGATGCCGCCCTGGCGGCCATGGCCAGCGCCGCGCTGCCCCTGGTCTTCCCACCCGTGCGCTTCGAGGGGCGGCTCTTGATCGACGGCGGCTTCGTCGAGCTGGTGCCGGTGAATGCGGCGCGGGAGCTGGGAGCCGACGTGGTGGTGGCCGTCGACGTCGCCACGGAGGCGACCGGCCCCGTCAACAACGGCCTCGAGGCCCTGATCCGCGCCGCGGCCATCGCGTCGCGCCAGCACACCCGGATGCTCCTGCGCCGGGCCGACCTGGTGCTGCGTCCGGAGTTTCCGGTACCGGTGGATACGCTCGACTTCGGCCGAGCCCGGTATGCCATCGAGGCGGGGCTGCGGGCCGGGCGTGAGGCCGTGGAGCGGGTGCGGGCGCTGCTGGAGGGGGCCGACGGCACCGGCAGGCGCGAGGCGCCACCCGCCGAATCCACTACGGTGTGGGAGCGTGGGAGTACCTCGAGCAGCTGACGGCGTGGCCGCACCGGGGCTCGACCTCCGCGTACGAGGCGGAGGCCGCGCGGTGGCTCGCGGAAACGCTGCGCTCGATGGGGTACGCCGTCGCGGTCGAGCCGTTTCGGGCCCCCGCGGCGACCCTCTACGCCGGGCCACCCCTCGTAGGGGCCGTCGTAGCCGCTGCCGTCGCGGTGGCGCTAGCCGCGCCGGGGCCGTGGGCCACCACCGTGGCCGCCGTCGTCGCCCTCGGGGCGGTGGCGCTGCTGCTGCAGGAGGCGCTCCTGCTGCGCCCAGCGTTCGACCGGATTCTTCCTTTACGCTCCAGCCAAAACGTCGTCGCCGTCCGGCCGGGGGCGACGGGGACGGGCCCGCTCGTGCTGGTGGTGGCCCACTACGACACCCAGCGCGGCAGCTGGCTGTTCGCTCCGTGGTTTCGGCGGGGCCTGCCTGTCTTCTTCAAGCTGGCCTACGGCGGCGTCGCCCTGGCCGTGGTCGGTTTGCTGGCCGGCGCCGTGGCAGGTTGGCTGGGCACCGGGTGGACCACCTGGCGATGGGTGGCCGCGGCGGGCGCTGCGCTGACGGTGGTCACCATGGGATGGCTGGCGCTGGCCGGATGGAGGGGCCGTCCGGTCAACGGCGCCAACGATAACGGCTCCGGCACGGCTGTCGTGCTGGCCCTGGCGGAGCGATGGGCCGATCGGGCGAGCTGCCCGGACGTCGAGGTGCGCTTCTTGCTGACCGGGTCCGAGGAGGTCGGCACCCGGGGCATGTGGGCGTATCTCGACGCGCATCCGGAGCTGAAGGTACGTCCTGTCTACGTCGTCAACGTCGACAACGTGGGTGGGGGGAGCCTTCGGGCCCTGCGGCACGAGGGCATGGTGCTCCCGGTGCCGTGCGGGCGGCGGCTGGGTCGGCTCGTGGAGGCGCTGGTGCAGGAGGGCCGCCTCTCGTGGTGGGATCGCATGCTCCTGCTGAGCACCGATGCGGGGCCCGCCGCAGTGCGGGGCCACGAGGTCATCACATTCATCGGGCTCGACGAGCGCGGCGGGATCCCCCACTACCACTGGTTCTCTGATATGATCCGGCACGTCGACCGAGACCACCTGGCACGAGTCGCCGACACCATCGGGAGCTTCATCGACCGTCTGGTTTCGGAGCTGAGCGAGGGCACGCCGTCTCGTCCGGGGGTTTGAGGGATGAGGAGTGCGGCAGGCGTTGGGCACGGAGGCAGCATGGGCCATCCGCACCGAGGGACTCGGCAAGCGGTTCGGTGCGATACGAGCCCTCGATTCCGTCGACCTCAGAGTCCCGGCAGGGCGCATCTACGGATTCGTCGGCCCTAACGGATCGGGCAAGACCACGGCCATCGCCATCGTGCTGGGCCTGATGCGCCCCAGCGAGGGGCGGGTCGAGCTTTTGGGAGAGCCCCTCGGCTCACGCCGCTACGCCGACGCACTGAGCCGCGTGGGGGCGCTGGTGCAGGCGCCGGCCTTCTATCCCTTCCTGTCGGGGCGCGACAACTTGCGGGTCCTGGCGGCGTCGCGCCGACCGGTGGACGACCGGGAGATCGACGAGGCCCTCGATCGGGTGGGGCTGCTGGATAAGGCTCACCGGCGCTATCAGACCTACTCGCTGGGCATGCGTCAGCGACTCGCCATCGCGTTGGCCCTGGTGGGGCGACCCCGGCTGGTCATCCTCGACGAGCCCACCAACGGCCTCGACCCCGTGGGCATCCAGGAGGTGCGCCAGCTGATCCGGGATCTGGGCCGGTCGGGGCTGACCGTATTCCTGTCGAGTCACCTGCTGCACGAGGTGGAGCAGGTCTGTGACGAGGTGGGCGTCATCGTGCATGGCCGGCTGGTCGCCCAGGGGCCTGTGGACCAGCAGTTGCGTACCCGGGGCTTGCGGCTCAGGGTGAGCGCGGGGCCGGTCAACGGACGGCCCGAGGCCCGCGACGGTCAGCTGGCCCGGCAGGCGGCGGCCTATCTCGAGGCGCTGCCCTGGCGTCCCAAGGTGGAGCTGATCGATGACGCGCTCTGGGTCGAGGTGCCGCCGGAGCGGGGGGCCGAGCTGACGAGGGCCCTGGCCCAGGCGGGCATCTGGGTGAGCGAGATGGTGCCGGTGCGCAGCACGCTGGAGCAGTACTTCATGGAGCTGGCGGCGGCGACCCCAGGGGGCAACGGGCGGCCATGATGGATCTGCTGGTGGCGCTGCGCTGGGAGCTCTTCAAGGCCCGGCGGCTTCGGATGCTGTGGGTGCTGTTGGGGCTGCTGGTGCTGTTGCTCGTGCTGAGCGCGGGCATCTCCTACCAGGCCTATCAAGACGTCCGCCGCTACGCCCGCGTCGAGATCGCGGAGGCGGCGACGGCCGACCGGCCGGCCCGGGCGCTGCGGCAGGAGGTGCTGGCGGCGGCGCTGCGCGCCAACCTGGAGTTGCCGTCGGCCTACGGTGGCATCAGCGGCGTGCTCTTCTTCCCGGGCTTCGTCCTCATCAGCATCGCAGGCGCCACCCTGGTTGCCAACGAGTTCGGCTGGGGTACCATGCAACGGCTGCTCGGCCGGGGCCGCCGCCGGTGGGTGATGGTGGGCGCCAAGCTGGGCCTGGTGGCCATCCTGGCTGCGGTCGGGGTGGTGGTGGGCCTGGCGGCAGGGACGGCCATCGCCTCGTTGACGAGCTGGCGGCTGGGGAGCCTCGACGGGTCGGTCTTCGGAGACGCCGAGACCTGGCGCTCGCTCGGCGTCGTCGCGGTGCGGCTGTGGGCGGTGCTGACGGTCTACGGGCTGGCGGCGGCTGCGGCGGGTTTCGCCTGGCAGAACCCGGGCGTCGCCGTGGGCGGCGCGCTGGTGTACTACTTCGTGGAGGCCCTCGTCTCGGGGCTCATCGTGCAGTCCAGGGGATGGCTGTCGGAGCTGCGTCCCTACCTGCTGGGCAACGTGACCCGGGCCCTGGTGGTCAACGACAACCCCTTCCTGGTCTCGCTGGCGGTCCTGCGGGAGACGGGCGGTGAGGCGGCGGCGCGGGTCCTGGACCCGGGGGCCGCGTGGGCGGTGCTGGCCGTGTACGGGGCGGCCTTCGTGGCGCTGAGCCTCGTGCTGGTGCGCCGGGATCTATCGGTCTGACTCGCCAGGAGCCACCGGCGGGTGACGGGCCGACGCGATGTCCTCTCCAGGGCATGTCAGGGGCCCGGACGAGCCTCGACGTCCTTTGAACCACAACCAGTCGTGCTTCTATAATCGGGCTGCACGATATCTTGTGGCGGGCAGGTGTTCGGTGTGGGGGATAGACCCTACCGCTGGGGCCCGGTGCAGGAGCTCATCTTCCTCGACCGTTACAGCCCCAAGGCGGCTCGCGAGGAGATCCAGCCCGGCGACGTCGTCGTGGTCATGACCAGCGATGATCGCCGCTATCCGGCCAAGGAGGTCGGCATCGTCGAGGCCGTGGAGGGCGACGAGGTCGTCGTCCGGCTCAAGGTCAACGGCGAGGTGATCCGCCGGCCTCGCAACCGTTGCGACAAGCCCCTGGAGACCCGTCCCGAGCAGATGTGGGACCGGCTGGCTCGGGCGGCGGCCCAGGTGGAGGCCGAGGAAAAGCGGGAGCGGCTCACCCAGGAGTTTCGGTGGCTGCTCGACGGCTTTCGCTTCGTGCCCGGCGGGCGCATCAACGCCATGCTGGGCACCGGCCAGGCGCTGACCGCCTACAACTGCTACGTCATCCCGGTGCGGGGCCGCACGCCCGACGTGCCCCGCGACTCCCGCCACGCGATCATCGACACCCTGGGCAATATGGTGGAGATCATGGCCCGGGGCGGTGGGGTCGGCATCAACCTGTCGGTGTTGCGCCCGCGCCTGGCCTACGTCAAGGGGGTCAACGGCAAGTCGTCGGGCTCGGTCTCGTGGGGGGCCCTCTTCAGCTTCGCCACGGGGTTGGTGGAGCAGGGGGGCAGCCGCCGGGGCGCACTGATGCTCATCCTCAACGTCTGGCACCCCGACGTGGTGGAGTTCATCAACGCCAAGCGAGACTTCGCCGCCATCACCAACGCCAACATCAGCGTCGGCATCACCGAGGAGTTCGAGCGGGCCCTGGAGACCGACGGCGAGTGGGAGCTGGTCTTCCCCGACACCACCGACCCCGACTACGACCGCCTCTGGGACGGCGACCTCAAGAAGTGGCGCGCCCTCGGCAAGCCCGTCAAGGTCTACCAGCGCCTGCGGGCCCGGGATCTCTTCCGCCAGATCGTGGAGTCGGCCTGGGCTTCGGCGGAGCCGGGCTTCGTGCGGCTCGACTACGCCAACGCCATGTCCAACTCGTGGTACTACGCACCCCTCATCAGCACCAACCCGTGCGGCGAGCAGCCCCTGCCGCCCTGGGGGGTCTGCCTGCTGGGGCACCTCAACCTGGCGCGGTTCGTCGAGGACGGCAAGGTCAAGTGGGAGGAGCTGGGCCGGGCGGCTCGGCTGGCCGTGCGCTTCCTCGACAACGTCATCGACATCACGCCCTACTTCTTCGAGGAAAACGAGCGCCAGCAGAAGCTGGAGCGGCGCGTCGGCATGGGCACCATGGGGCTGGGCGAGATGCTGATCCACCTGGGCATCCGCTACGGCAGCCCCGAGGCCGTCAAGTTCGTGGACGAGCTGTATGGCTTCATCGCCCGAGAGGCGTACCTGGGCTCGGTGGAGCTGGCCAAGGAGAAGGGGCCGTTCCCGGCTTTCGACGCGGACAAGTTCCTGCAGTCGGGCTTCATGAAGACGATGCCGGAGGACGTGCGGGAGGCGGTGCGGCGCCACGGCATCCGCAACGTCACCCTCATGACCCAGGCTCCGACGGGCACGACGGGCACGATGGCGGGCACGTCGACGGGCATCGAGCCCTACTACGCCTGGTCCTATTACCGCTTCGGGCGGCTGGGGCGCAAAGAGGTCTTCGAGCCGGTGGTGCAGGAGTACTTCGAGGCGCACCCCGAGCTCGGCGGTGACCTCAAGAAGCTGCCCCCGTACTTCGTCACGGCCCTCGAGCTGACCCCCGAGGAGCACGTCCGCATGCAGGCGGCCATCCAGCGATGGGTGGACTCGGCCATCAGCAAGACCGCCAATCTGCCGGCCCATTACACGGTCGAGCAGACGATGGAGCTGTATGAGCTCGCCATCAAGCTCGGCTGCAAGGGCGTCACCATCTACCGCGATCGGTCCCGCGACGAGCAGGTGCTGGTGGCCAAGGACGAGACGTCGCCGGGCCAGCAGGCGGAGGTGGAGCGAGGGGCGGCGGAAGCCGCAGCGCCGGTCGCGGCGCCAGCGCAGGCGCAGGCAGCGCGTGGCTGGAGCTCGCCGCTGGAGGTGGAGCCCCGGGCCGTCATCGGCGAGGTACCCGAGGAGGTGCAGGGCTTCACCTACCGGCAGAAGACGCTGGTGGGCACGGCCCGGGTCGTCATCAACGAGCATCCCAGGGGCCAGCCCTTCGAGACCATCATCGTGCTGGGCAAGGGCGGCATGGACATCACCGCCGACGCCGAGGCCATCGGACGGCTCATCTCGCTCTACCTGCGCACGCCCAGCCCCATCAGCAACCTGGAGAAGCTGGCTCTGGTGGTCGAGCAGCTGCGCAACATCGGCGGGGCCCAGCCGTTCGGCTTCGGGCCGGACCGGGTGCTCTCCATGCCCGACGCGCTGGCCAAGGCGCTGGAGCGCTACCTGCGGACCCGGCGCGCCGGCGAGGAGGGGAGCGCGCGGCCCGGGCAGGGCGGGGGCGAGACGGGGAGCGAGGCCGAGAGCGAGGGCGAAGACGAGGGCCGCCCGGTGGCGGCCGACGGCGGTGGTCGAGGCGGGAGCGCGGCTACGGCGGCGGCCGGCGGTGCGGCCGGACCTACCGGGGCGGCGGCCCCCGTCGGGCAGCGAGCCTCGCAGGGCGAGGGGCGCCGTAAGGGAGGAGCGGCCGGCGCGAGCCTGGCCGTGAGCGACCCGGCGGAGGCCGAGGTCAGAGCACAGTCGTCCAGGCCGACGCTCGCGGCCGTGACCGAGCCGGGCAAGCGGACCAACGGCCGTGTCCAGCCCCTGGCGGGAGCCGACATCTGTCCGGTCTGCGGGCAGGCGCAGTACGTGCGGATGGAGGGCTGCGGGTACTGTAAGAACTGCGGCTACACCCGCTGCTGATGGGAGCGGCCCGGGCAGGCGGCACTCAAGCCAGCGGCCCGGGCCGCACATACTACGGGCGGCGCCGGCTCGCAAACGGGTGGCCCCCAGTGATGGGAAGGGGGGTGGCCATGGAGAAGCGAGGCTATCACCAGTTGCGCCAGGAGATGGAGCGGTCGCCACTGCGCCCGCTGCTGGAGCAGCTGGATCTGCCGCCCAACTTCAAGGC
>DATCKA010000003.1:0-2032 GCA_036562495.1 Limnochordales bacterium | reverse complement strand
CTCGTCGATGATGATCGTGGCGAACTCCGGGGCCAGGCGCTGGAGGCGCTCGGGGCGGGCCAGGGTGGGCACGCTGGCCACCACCACGTCCCGGCCCCGGTGCCGGTCCTGCGGCCCCTGGATCCGCCCCACCCGGGCCTCCGGCCAGACCAGCTGGATCTTCGCCAGGGCCTGATCCAAAAGCTCGGTCCGGTGGGCCAGCACCAGCGTCCGGCCGCCCCGCCGCTTGGCCACGTGGCTGAAGATCACGGTCTTGCCGGTCCCCGTGGGCAGGACGATCAGCTGGCGGGTGACGCCGCGGCGGAACTCCCGCTCGACGGCCTCCACCGCCGCCTGCTGGTAATCCCGCATGGCCAGCATCGGGCTCACCCCCTTCCCCCGCCTGCACACCGAGCGTAGCGCGCCCAGGGCAGCCACGCGGGCCAACCGGACAAATCGCTCGCAAAAACCCCTGCGGGAAAGGTGCGGGGACGCGCCGCCTGCCCTATCTGATTGCACCTATCAGGCCGGAGGCCATAGGGTGGCTGCAGGTCGACCCACGTTTCTTGCCGAATGAATGGGCGGGGAGGTGAAGGCCGTGGACGCGGCCGGCCTGCTGGAGCAGCTCGAGGCCTACTGGCTGTTTGAGCGGCACTTCAAGCCCTCGACCGCCAAGGCGTACCGGCGGGAGGTGGACGCCTTCCTGCGCTGGCTCGCGGAGCAGCCGCTGGAGGCGCCGGACCTTCTCGGCCGGCTGCGGGCGGTGGACGAGCGCCTGGCGGCCCGATACATCGCCGCCGAGCAGAAGCGGCACGGCAAGGCCGGCGGGGACGAGCGCGTGCCCGCCTTTTTGCACCGGAAGATCTACGCCCTCCGCTCGCTGTACGACGGGCTGGACTGGATGGGCGTCCGGATTCGGAACCCCTTTGCCCGGCTGTACCCGCCCGAGGATGACCGGGTGCCCGGCTACCTCCTCCCCTCCGAGGTGCGTCGGCTGCTTGACACTATCCGCCAGGGCCGAGGCCTCACCGAACGGGAGCGGACATACTTCGAGTGGACCGGGCCCCGGGATCTGGCCATCGTCACACTGGCGCTTTACCAGGGGCTGGCCCTGCGAGAGCTCTGCGGACTGGACGTGGACGACGTGGACCTCGAGGCCGAACAGTTGCGGATCAAGGGCCGGCGGCACCTCCTGCCCCTCCACCCCGCCAGCAAGGAAGCCGTAGCTGCCTACCTCCAGAAGCGGCCACCCGTGGCGGCGCCAGCCCTCTTCCTCACGGTCCGTGGCGACCGCGTGGCGCCCCGGACGGTCGAGCGGGTGGTCTCGACGTGGGCGCAGCGGGCGGGGATCCAGGCGAACGTAAAGCTGCTGAGAAGCACCTTCGCGGCGCACCTGACGGCGCAGACGAACCTCGAGACAGACGTGCTGGCGGAACTTTTGGGCTACCGGAACCCTCAGCACGTGGAGCGTTACCGCCAGGCGGCGCTGGAGCTCAAGCGGCAGGCGCTCCGCAGCCTGACCTACAACTGGTAAGGGCATGCAAAGGCGGCGCCCCGCCCAAAGGCGGGGCGCCATCACGTCGCCAGGGGTGGGCCTTTTACCGCGTCCCCCGTCAGTGGCCCTCCGGCTCCGGATCGACGATCATCTCATCCCGGAGATCCACCACTTGGGCCGACGGCGGCGTGCGGAGGAGCAGGCCCGCCTCCCGCAGGTCTTGGATAGAACCCAGCGCGTTCCAAGCACCCACGAGCAACCAGAACATCTCCCCGAAGGGAGTGTGCGCCCAGTCCCAGGCCAGGGCGGCGAGAGCCAGGCCTGTAATCAGCGCGAACGGTGCCACCAGGACCAGCACCGCCTGGTTGCGGGACATGCGACCGTCGGCCCAGCAGTAGGCGGGCCATCCTACCGACATCCGGGCGCGGCGGCCATGGAACCGGTGCATCGCCCAGTGCACCAGCTCGTGCGCCACCCGGGTGAACAGCCAGGCCGCCACCGCAGCGGCGACCAGCACCCAGCTCGCCACGGGCCGCGGGGCAAGGAGTGCCGGCCAGA
>DATCKA010000115.1:0-7764 GCA_036562495.1 Limnochordales bacterium | reverse complement strand
CGCTACCTGCCAGGCGTAGCGGTCCGCCCAGACCACGGAGGCCTCGGCGACCTGCCCGCGGGCGCTTCGCAAGACGACACGCAGCCGCCCCGGTGAGGGCTGGGAGGCCATGGGCCACTCGGCCCGGTGGTCGACCAGGGGAAGGGCTTCTGACACCAACGACTCCATAGCCTCCGTTCGTCTCCAGCTCTCGTGGTAAGGCGATACAACGCTTGCCGGCCTCGGCTCGCCAAGCGCACGCGGCCTCGTCGTGCTTCAGTCGTGTCCGCAGGATTCGCTTCTGCAAGAGCGAACCCTCCCTCGGTGAGTGCAAACGTTTGGCCTGCCCAACCAGGGCTCGCCGTGAAGGAGGTCGTGGAAGCGGTGAGACGATCCTTCGTCGCGTTGGTGCTAGCCGCATCGATGCTCCTGGCGGCTGCGCCGGTAGGCCTGGCGTCCGAGCCTGGCAAGCTCCTTATCTGGGCTGACGAGCTGCGCACGCGAGTCGTGCGGGAGGTTGCCAAGGAGTTCGAGCAGGCCTACGGCATCCCCGTCGAGGTTCAGGAGCTGGGGTTTGGCGACATTCGAGACAACCTGCAGGTGACGGGACCTGCCGGCACGGGGCCTGACATCATCGTAGGGGCCCACGATTGGTTGGGTCAGCTCGTCGTCAACGGCCTGCTCGAGCCCATCGACTTCCAGGGACGGGAAGACGAGTTCATCCCCGTGACGCTGGAGGCCTTCACCTGGGACGGTAAGGTTTACGGCCTGCCCTATGCCTTCGAGTCCATCGGGCTAATCTATAACAAGGCGCTGGTGCCGTCTCCGCCGGCCACCTTCGAGGAGCTCATCCAGATCGCCAAGACCCTCACCAACAAGAGCCAGGGCCGGTACGGGTTTGCCCTGCCCATGCCGGATCCCTATCACACCTTCCCGCTGATGAGCGCGGGCGGTGGGTACGTCTTCGGAGAGAGGGACGGCGTCCTCGACCCTCTCGACATCGGGCTCAACAATGAGGGCGCGGTGGCAGGCCTCGAGCTGTTCCGGCGGATGCTGCACGACGAGCAGATCATGCCGTTGGGCGTCGACTACAACGCCATGGCGCCGCTTTTCCACCAGGGGAAGCTCGCCATGATGCTCACCGGGCCCTGGGCCTTCGCGGATGCCAAGAAGGCGGGGATCGACTTCGGCTTCGCTCCCGTCCCGTCCATCGGTGGCAAGCCGGCTCGGCCGTTCGTCGGCGTCCAGGGCTTCATGATCAGTGCGTTCAGCAAGAATAAGCTCCTGGCCCAGACGTTCCTCTTGGACTACGTGGCCACGGAGGAGACGATGAAGGCCCTGTTCGACCAGGATCCCCGTCCGCCGGCCTACATCCCGACCTCCCGGGCCGTGTCGTCCGACCCTCTCATCGCCGGCGTGACAGCGGCTGCGTCCCAGGGGATCCCCATGCCGGCCATCCCGGAGATGGCCTCGGTATGGACGGCCTGGAGCGACGCCATCGAGCTGGTGATCAACAAGGCCCAGTCCCCCAAGCAGGCTCTCGATGATGCCGTCGCCCGCATCCGCTCGTTGATCCAACAGGGGCGCTAGGCAAGGTTTCGGCCGTCCCCGCTCCACCGTCGGAGCGGGGACGGCCGGACTCCGTCGAGCCCTCCCATTGCAGGTGACAGCTTCATGGGAATCGTCAACCCTCACATCCAGGTCCACGCAAGGCCTAGCATCACCCTCGTCGCCAAGATCGTGGGTCTCGGCCTCGTGGACGGCCTCGGTCTGTGGGCGGCACTGGTGCTGATGGGAGATCGGGCCTGGGGATTGCTGGCCGCCCTCGCGGTGGGGCTGGTGGCCATCAATCTCGTGGTCTGGGTGGACCGGCTCTTTCCTTATCGATACTTGTTGCCGGGCCTCGTCTTCATGGTAGCCACCGTCGTGTACCCGATCCTTTACACCGTCGTCATCTCCACCACCAATTACGGCACGGGCCATATCCTGACCAAGCAACAGGCCATCGCCCAGATCACGGGGCGCCACGAGATCGTGCCAGGCGGCCGCTCACTTCCGTTTGACGCCTTTCGAGATCCGGACGGCCGACTTGCCCTCCTGCTCTACGACGAGGGCAAGTTGCTGTGGGGCGTACTCCGGGGCGACCCGGCCGACGTCGTGGTCGTGCGCCCGTTGGAGCCCAGCGAGGCCGAGCTCGTAGACGCGGATGGCGACGGGAGACCGGAGCGTGTCGGCCCCTTCGAGGTGCTCAGCCGGCGGGAGTTGTTGCAAGCCACGACGACCTTGCAACAGGTGGTGGTCGACGACGGGCGTTCCCATTTCTCGATGAGGTCCGTGTCGCAGTTCGTGCAAGCTGCTCCCCGTTACCGCTACGATCCGAGCCAGGACGCGATCGTCGATCTCAAGACCAACACGGTCTACCGGGCAGTTGACGGCTTCTTCGTCTCGCCGGAGGGGCAACGACTGACGCCAGGCTTCCGAGCCTCCGTCGGGTTGGACAACTATCGCCGGCTCTTCACCAATCCCCAGATCGCGGGGCCCTTCTTGCGCGTGCTGGTCTGGACACTCGAGTGGGCAGCCCTCAGCGTCGTCACTACCTTCACGTTGGGGCTCTTCCTCGCCGTGCTTCTCAACGACCCGTTCCTCCGCTTTCGGACGTTCTACCGCACGGTTCTCATCATCCCCTATGCGCTGCCCGCCTTCATATCAGCGCTCGTCTGGCGTGGGCTGTACAATACCGAATTGGGCGTCATCAACCGGTGGCTCGGACAGCTCCTGGGGGTCCAAATCCCGTGGCTGCAAGACCCCTTCTGGGCGAAGGTCGCGCTCATCATCCTCAACCTTTGGCTTGGTTTCCCCTACATGATGGTGGTCTCGCTGGGGGCGCTGCAGAGCATCCCGTCCGAGCTCTATGAGGCAGCCACCGTCGACGGGGCGTCTCCCTGGCAGCAGTTCCGATGGGTCACGTTTCCTCTGTTGCTCATCGCAGTCGCACCGCTGTTGGTCGCTTCTTTCGCGTTCAACTTCAACAACTTCGTCGTCATCTACCTGCTGACCGAGGGGCGTCCGCCGATTCCAGGAGCGCAGACACCTGCTGGTGCCACCGACATCCTTATCTCCTATACCTATCGCCTCGCGTTCGAGTCGGGCTGGGGAGCCGACTATGGTCTGGCTTCGGCCGTGGCCATCTTGATCTTCTTCTTCGTGGGCACGCTCAGCTACTTCAACTTCAAGTGGACGCGTGCCCTGGAGGAGGTCAGACAGAGTGTATAGGCGTCACGGGATGCTGGGGGCCCTGTGGAGGCACGCGACCATCTGGGTCGTGATGGCCTTCGCGCTATTCCCGGTGATCTGGGTGCTCTCGGCCTCTTTCGACCCGACCAACTCACTGGTAAGCCAGCGCCTCATCCCGCTCACGCCGTCGCTGGACAACTACCGGCAGCTCTTTCAAGACCCGACGCACCCGTTCCCCCGGTGGATCGGCAACAGCGTCAAGGTCTCCCTGATCACCGCTGCTCTCACCACGGCCTTGACGGCGCTGGCAGCGTACGCCTTCTCCCGGTTTCGCTTCCCCGGGCGCCGCAGCGGTCTGTTCGTCTTGCTGCTCGTGCAGGTCTTTCCACAGATGCTGGCCATGGTGGCCATCTACCTCATGATGCTGCGCGTCGGAGAGTACCTACCGTGGCTCGGCCCCAATACGCACGCGGGGCTGATCGCCGTCTACCTGGGCGGAGCATTGGGCGTCAACGCGTGGCTCATGAAGGGATACTTCGACACCATTCCGACGTCCCTGGAGGAGTCCGCCTACATCGATGGGGCGAGTCGCCTCGCCACGTTCTGGCGCATCATCCTGCCGCTGTCGCGCCCCATACTGGCCGTCATCTTCTTGCTCTCGTTCGTGGGCACGTACTCCGAGTACGTGCTGGCTCGCGTCCTACTGTCAAGGACCGATCAGTACACCCTCGCGATCGGTCTTCAACTGCTGATCTCAGACCAGTACAACAAGCGGTGGGGCATCTTCTCGGCCGCTGCCCTGCTCGGGGCGTTGCCCATCCTGATCCTCTTCTTGTTGCTTCAGCGCCAGCTCATATCCGGCCTGACACGCGGGGCGGTGAAGGAATGAGGGGACGACACACCGATCGCCGAGGCCCCAATGGCTCCAGCCTCATCCCTTCACGCTGCCGATCGTGAGACCGGACACGAGCCATCTGGACGTGTAGTAGAACAGGGCCATCACCGGAATGGCCACAAGCACGCTCGCTGCGCTGAACGCCCCCCACTGGGTGCTGAACGTGCCCTGCAGCCGCTGCAAGCCCAGGGGCCAGGTAAACAGGTCGGCTTGTTGCAGCATGACCCGCGCGACCAGGTAGTCGTTCCAGGCGGTCATGAAGTTGAAGAGTCCAGCCACCGAAAGCGCCGGCACACTGAGGGGCAGTACCACCCTGAGGAAGGCCCCCAGCTCGGTGGCTCCATCGATCCGGGCTGCCTCTTCGAGTTCCACCGGGATGGTGTCGTACCAGCCCTTCAAGAGCCACACGTTGAAGGGGAGCGCTGTCATCGCATAGGAGAGGGTGACACCGATGTAGGAGTTGATGAGGCGAAGTCGTGCAGCTAGGACATACAGCGGGATCAGCATCAGACCGGCAGGGATCATCTGGGTGGCCAGCAAGAAGACGAGGCCTGCCCGCCGTCCCGGGAACTCCCACCGACTGAACCCATAGGCGGCCGAGGCGGCGAGCGTCACCCCCACCAGCGTTGTGCCCGCGGCAATCCACAGGCTGTTCCACAGCCAGATCCCGAAGGGCTGCTCCAACAGCATGTAGCGGAAGTGCTCGAGGCTCGGGTTGGGTGGCAGGATACGCAGGTCAGACGAGATGGCCTGGTTACCTGGGCGCAGCGCGATGCCTACCACGCGAAGAAACGGGTACACCGCCACGACACTTGCAGCGATGAGCAGCAGGTGGATACCAAAGCGCTTGAGGGGACTATCGCCCCTGCGAGCCACCACCAGGCGCCTCAGTCGAGCCCTCAGTGCAGCTGTCCCGGTTGGATTGACCCAAGTCCGCTGAATCCTCGCCATGCTACTGGTACACGCTCCTCAAGGCACCAGTCAGCCGGATGTATACGGCCGCAAAGACGAATAGGAACCCGAACAGCACCAGGGCGTACATTCCCGCGAATCCGTAGCGGTAGAAGTCGAAGGCGGCCTTGAACAGGGCTGTCACGAGAATGTCCGTCGACTCGACCGGGCCGCCCTGGTTGAAGAGATAGACCACGTTGAAGTTGTTGAAGGTCCAGACGACCCCTAGGATCACCGCTGGAGTCATCACCGGCCGCAGCAGCGGCAGGACCACCCGACGGAACTGCTGCCACCCCGTCGCTCCGTCGATGGCGGCGGCGTCGTACAAGTCCTGAGGAATGGACTGCAGTCCGCCGAGGAAGACGGTCATCATGAACGGGATTCCCAGCCAGACGTTGACCCACACCATGGCAACGAATGCCCAGAACGGATCGCTCAGCCATGGGATGGGTTGCAGACCTACTGTCCGCAGCAAGGCGTTGACGAAGCCATACTGGTAGTTGAACTCATTGCGCCATGCCAACACCGCCACGACCTGGGGCATCGCCCACGGCGTGATCAGAAGTGCTCGATACAGCCCTCGGCCCCTCATGGGGCGGTTGAGCAGGACTGCCAGGAAAAGCCCACCTGCGACGTGCAACGAGACGTTGACAGCCGTCCACAGGACGGTACGGCCCAGTAGCTCCAGGAAGGTCGTCCGCTGCAGGATGGGACGGGTGAAAACCGAGACGAAGTTCTGCAGACCGATGTCCAACCCCACGTCGAAGGAGCGGAAGCGACGCAAACTCATGTTGGAGAAGGCGATGTAGATTTCGTAGGCGAAGGGGTAGAGGATGAGAGCCGCGCTCCCCAGGAGCGCCGGCGCCAGCAACATCAGCAACACCCTGTAACGGCCCCCGGCGAGGCGCGATCCGACGATGTAGGCAGCCACCTCCACGGCTCCCAGGGCCGCAAGGAGCACGACTGCTAGGCGCAACATCTCCTGGGGAGCACGGTACAACATGATGGCTCGCTGCCCCCTGCTCTCCTACCCTACCGGGCTACTCCAGCGTCGCGATGCACTGCTCGGCAGCCGCCTGCATGGCCCGAGCGGCGTCCGCTGCCGTCATCTGGCCTGCCATGACCGCCTCGAGGTTGGGGCGCATGGCGTCCCAAGCGCAGCGCATCTCCGGGACCGTCGGCATAGGCCGCCCGACCACCATCTGATCGGACGAACCCTTGAGGATGGGGTCGTTGGCGATGGCCGGGTCGCTCAGGACCGCCGAGACCGACGGCAGGCGCTGGTACTTGGTGGCGAACAGCACCTGCACATCCTCGGCGAGGAAGAACTCGACCAGTCTCTTGACCGCGTCGACCTTACGGCCGCTGAGGTACTCCGGGAACAGGAAGTAGACCCCCGACGTCATGGGGCTCGGCCACAGCCCGGTAGCGGTCACCCTGGGGATCCGGGCCACCCCGAAGTTCTCGTATCCGCCCAGTGACCAGTCACCGTTGATGAGCATGGCGGCCTTGCCCTCTTTGAACATGGCGTCCGCTGTGTTGTAATCCGCCTCCGGCGGCACGATCTTGTGCTTGAACTTCAGGTCGGCCAGGAACTGCAGAGCCTGCTCCATGGCCTTGGTCCCCAGGGTCGGCTTGTTGCCATCCAGCGGCCACCCGCCGAACCCGCCCAACCAGGGGGCCAGCCAGAAGGGCTCGTTGAGGTTGTACACGAGCCCGTACTGGTCGGGCACTCCGTCGCCATTGAGGTCCTTGGTAAGGGCCTTGCCCATCTCGATGAGTTCGTCAGTGGTCTGGGGCGGCCGCGAGACGAGGCTCTTGTTGTACAGAAGCATGAGGTGGTTGCCCACCGAGATCGGGATGCCCCAGTTCTGACCCTCGAAGACCTGTGCATCGATGCCGGGCTTGACGAACCGCTTGAGGATATCGCTGTTGCCGTACACGCTCTCCAGCGGCTTGATGAGACCCGCGACGGCAAAGACACCGATGTGGTCGTTGACGGTCCATAGCAGGTCAGGGCCGGAGCCGGCCAGTGCGGCAGCCTGGAAGTTTTGCCGCAGGTCCTCTACCCCGTAGCTGACCACCTTCACCTCGATGCCTGTCTGCTTCGCAAATTCCTGGGCCAACCGCTCGATCTCGGGCAAGATGGGCTCCGCTTCCTTCGTCCACAGCGTGATCGTCTCCGCCGCCACGGCCAGCCCGGAAGCGACCAGGACAGCGAGGCACGCACTGATCACAGCAAGGTAACGAAACACCGGGCCCTCCCACCTTTCCCAGTCACCCGAGATGATCCGCAACGTGGCGTCCTCCTTGGACCCCTAGCGCCTCGACTGCCTCCGGCATCCATGTAAACGCTTGTGAATGTCGCGACCACCTCCTTCCCGCTACAATCGCCCAGTGCCCCCGCAAGCGGCACCGAGCGAAGGCACAGCCAAACGGCCATTTGGATACCGCTTGCACATCTCCCGATGTTTGCTCCGCCCAACCGGTCCCCTTCCACCATCGCGCCGGCAGCTACCATCAGCTACCGTCTTCATCACGACCTTCCCATGTAGCCGGGCGGTGGAGGGCCGGTCGTACCTCTCACCACCAGCTCGACGGGCAGGACGAGGTGCCGGACAGGGGGTATCCTGCCGTTGAGCCGATCGATGAGCTGACGTGCGGCCGCCTCCCCGAGCTGCCTCGCAGGGATCCGCACGGTCGTC
>DATCKA010000114.1:0-3052 GCA_036562495.1 Limnochordales bacterium | reverse complement strand
CCATGACCCGACCCGTCCGAGGCGCATGGCATCGCCCCCCTCTCATCGTGCCGGGGGCCGCCATCTGCGCCTGTGACGACCGTCACAGGGCCGGTCGGTGAAGGCGAATCACCAGCTCCGGGTCGCCCGGCTCAGGAGCATTCCGTGGAGTCGGCCAATCGGCGCACGAAATCCGAAAAGCGGTCCAGGTCGGCCCGCAGCCTTTGGAACCCTTCGGGAGCCTCTGCCACGAGGTGAGCCATCTTCGCCCACACCAACGGGCTTGCGTACGCATGCAGCACACGGTGGCGAAACTTGCGGCACCCATCGAGCCACTCCAGGCTCTCGGGCGAGAGGACCGCCGGGCGCACCTCTGGGACGGCACGCGCCATCATCCGAAGCAGCTCCCGATGCCAGTCCCCTCCACCGGGAGTCCCTCCGTCGAACTCCTGCGCAATTCGCTCGAGGGCCCGCTCGATGGCCCCGTAAATCCGTAACAGATACGTCGCGGCCGCTGCAGCCCGCACTGAGTCGTCTGGGATACCCGTGACGGACGCTAGCTCACGTATGCCCGAGGCCGCTGCGTCGAGGTCTTCCTCGATGGCCGCCAGGAGAGAGAGCAGTCGCCGACCTCGCGTCGCCTCTCCCGCGCTCACAGCAGGCGCTCTCCTTTCTGGAGGATGTGCTCTCGGAGCGGAGGAGAGGCCTCGTCGAGGTCTACGACGTCGACAGGAATGTCGCACGCCGCGTCGAGCGCGGCCAGCGCCGCATAGAAGCGATCCGGCGGGATGCCCCGCACACCGAGGTCGATGTCCGACCCCTGATGAAAGGTACCGGTGCACAGCGAGCCGAAGAGGTAGACCTCCGTCGCACCGTGGCGGCGGAGCGTCTGCACCAGTGAGGGCAACGAGGACCGTGCTTGCGCCATGCGTCTTTGCGACGCCGCCGCCTCCTCTGCGAGGCGGCGGCGCCACCCGCGCAGGTATCCCTCCCATTCGGCCTGGGACAACCCAGCCGGTGGACCGAGCTCGGCCGGTGCTGCCCGCCTCTCCTGGGACTCCCTGCCGTGCATGGCGCCCGTCACCCGCCTGCAGTATAGCACAGGCCGTACCCTCTCCAAGCGGACGAGCCCACCACTCCCGATGGCCGCTGCCGTCGGACGAGGGCTCGAGTCCCCGGACGGCGAATGGGCACGCCGACGGGAGGCGTGACCTTGGCTCGCCGCACCATTCGCACCGCTACCGAAGCCCTTTGCCGCACCCTTCAGGCGCCTATCCACATCCGACAGCTCGTGCGGCAGGTCGTGGAGTCCCTCGGCATCGAGGAGCGTCGCACCACCGAGGCGTCGGTCCGAGAGGTACTGGGGCGGCTGCGCTGGATGGTGGCAGCCGGCAGGGGATGGTACGTCCCGGCCCGGCTGGCGCTGGACGGCAAGGCCATCCGCCTGAGGCCCCCGAGCACGGGTTGGGGTCGCATGTTGCCACTCTGGCAGTTGGAGCCTCTCTCCGGCGCCCTCGAGGACGCGGCCGTGACGGACTCGCAGGGCCGCCCGCTGCCGCGCGACGTCTCCGTCGCCGATGCTGACCGCCTGCGACGCGAGGCCGCGGAGCGGGCACGCAGGCAGGCTACCGAGATTGTCGACTTCTTCCTGGCCGAGGCCAGCCGGCAACGGCCGTTGTCGCCGCAGGAGATCCGGCAGCTCATCGACGAGCTTCTCGAGCGCGCCGCCGAAGAGCGCGGCAACACGCTGGACCGGCCGGCCGCGACCGAGCAGCCCTACCTCCTGCCCGACGAGTGGGACGACCAGGCCGATCTCGTCGTACGCTACCATGCGGCCTCGCACAGTCTGCGCGTCAGCCCCGAGGCGCCGGCCGATCGGGACGAGGCCCGCATCGAGGAGGAAGATCGCCGCTTCTGCGACTTCGTGGTGTCGCGGCTGCGAAGCGGCTACAGCGTCCCGCTGCACGGCCTCGTGCTGGAGGCCTACGCCCAGCTTCCCGGCTTCGGCGACTACCCGGGCTCGCCCCCGCACCTCGCCGTCCGGCGAGACCCCCGCATCTACGTCGTGACGCGGGGCTCCTCGTCCCGCGTGGACGACATCACCAACCCGGCGCTGGCAAGGGCGGACGACATCGCGTTGCTGGGCCAGCTCCAGCGCCGGCGGGCCGATACCGATGCGGCCCACCAAGCCGCGAACCGCCAGCGGCGCGTCCACCTCGCTCGCATGCTGCCGGAGCGCATCCGACAGCACCTACGGGAGCTGACCCTCGACCTCGAGGAGGTGGAGCAGCGGCTGGGCCTGGGCGAGGACTGGCCGCAACCGGTGACGCAAGGCCGAGCGCGCACTGACACCGGCCTCCCCGTCCCCGACAACCGGCCCGTCCAAGGCGCAGGCCAACTCCCCGCCAACGAAGCCGTGCTCGCAAGGTGGGAGACGGCCCTGCGCCAGCAGGGGCTCAGTGACCGGGTCAGGGCCCGCAAGATCGGCCACCTCGAGGTGCTGGCGCAGTACCTGGCGTCGGGGCGGGACTTCCCGCCCATCGGCCTGCTGGATGCGGCCGGGGTGCACCTGACGACCTTCTTCTTCGGGACGTACGTGCTGCGCTTCCCGTGCAGCCCGACGGACGCCCAGACCTTCACGCAGGATGTGAGGGACTTCTACCGGTGGGCCGAGGAGCAAGGCCTCGTGCCCGACAGCCGCTTCGCGGAGGTGCCCTACCGGCTGCGCCGGCACGTGGCCGAGCGCATCCGCCTCTACGTCGCCCTCGATCCCGACGAGCCCGACTGGGAGCCCCTGTTCGAGGCGCTCTTCACGAGCGGGCCGTTGTGAGGCTGTGAGCACGCCGTCCGCCTTTCACCCGACGGGCCCCTCGACCGCTGTGACGTTCTGTAGCGGGTTATCACCCCGAACCCGTGGCCGTCCAGCGACGGGCTCCTGTGTCGCCGTACCTGCGACATGCCCTCGCTAGCCTGAGGGTGGCAGGCCTCACTCCGGCTCGGGCGACGCCCCCACTCCCCCGGGTCGCCCGGGCCGGACCCCGGGCCTTCCTCCACCTCTCACCCTTGGCGGAAC